>JBAUUB010000317.1:0-5873 GCA_049582485.1 Dermatophilaceae bacterium | reverse complement strand
GTGCCACGCCGGCGGAGTCGAAGTCCAGGTCCGTCCAGGCCAGGGCGAGGACCCCCGCCGTAATGGAGCCGCCGGAGACCGAGCCCACCCGCGTCACCTGTGCCAGTCGGCCGGCCTCGTTGAGCCGGCGGAGGGCGCCGAGATGGAACACCATGGCTCGGTACCCGCCTCCGGAGAGGCTCAGCCCCACCCCTCCGGCGGGGCGCTCGCCGAGCGCGAGGGCGTCCGCCGCGACCTCGGCCGCGACGTCCGGTGACTGCTCGGATGCCGAGCGCCGTCGTGACTGCGGGTCCTGCGGTGTATCCATCACACCCCCTCGGGTCGGTGCTCACGATAGTGGCCCCGGGTCCGGCTGAGAAGGCCTCTGGCGCAGGATGATCCGTCCGTCGGATACCCGGTCCTCGTCAGAGCGTGGCGCGCATGATGTTGGTGAGCTGGTCGCCGTAGTGGTCGCGGAGCGCGACCTTGTGGGCGAGGTCCTCGATGATCGCGGGAGCGAAGTCGACGTCGTACAGCGCCTCACACGAGCCGAGGCCGCCGGGGCTGAAGACGTTGACCTCCATCAGCTTGTCGCCGACGATGTCGAGCCCGACGAGGAACATCCCGTCCGCCACGAGCTTGGGACGCACCGCTTCGACCATCTCGAGCATCTCCTTGGTCACCGTCGCCTTGACCGCCTTGCCGCCGGCCGACATGTTCGAGCGGATGTCGTCGGAGCTGCTCCGCCGGCGGAAGGCCGCATAGGCGTCGCCGACCATCAGCGGGCGACCGTTCATGACGAACATCCGCACGTCGCCGTCCTTGGCCTCGGGAAGGTACTCCTGGGCGACGACGTAGCCGTCCCGGGCGATCGCCTCGATCATCTGGGACAGGTTCGGCGACTCCTTGCCGGTCACCATGAAGACCCCGGACCCACCGGACCCCTGCAGGGGTTTGAGGACCGCCTTTCCGCCGAGCTCGTCGACGAACTTGGCGATCCGCCCCTCGTCGCGCGAGATCAACGTGCGGGGACGCACGACCTCGGGGAACTGCTGGAAGTAGGCCTTGGAGAGGGCGTTGGCCAGGCTCGACGGGTTGTTGACGACGAGCACACCGCTCGAGGCGATCAGCTCGCCGAACGCGACGCCCGCATTGTTGGCCCACGGCGACTCCTGGGCGTCGTCGGCGGGGTCGGAGCGGAGCATGACGACGTCGAACTCGTCGAGCGCGACCCTCGCCTCGGTCTCCGGCTTCTGGACGTCGGAGAGGTAGCGCTCGAGCGAGCGGTAGCCCTTCTTCGCCCCGCCCCACCCGCGGGCCTCGAGCGAGCCGTCCGGCTCGTAGCCGAAGTCGCCCATGCCGATGAGCCACACCTCGTGCTCCATGTTGGTCGCGGTCATGGCGAGCCGGGTCGTGGTGTACTCCGGCTTCTCCGTCTCGACGTCGTTGACGACGAATCCGATCTTCATGGCTCTCCTCTGGTGAGCTGGGTGAGGTCCTCCGCCGCGGCGGCCTCGGCGAGGCGCTCGGTGGTTCCGGGGAGGTCCCAGAACCGGGGCAGGACGGTGGGGGGGTGGATCAGACCCCGCTCGGCGAGGTCCTCGACGAGCGGCAGGTCGGTCAGCGCGAACTTGCCGGAGTACAGCGGCTCGAGCGAGCCGCCGTGGCGGACGTGGCCGAGCAGGTCCAGCAGCCCGCGCAGATAGATGGCGTCCTTGGTCAGGCCGCCCGAGCGGAAGACCCGCATGACGGTGGTGAACGCGGCCCCGCTCGGCAGGCCGGCGTCGAGCAGCCGGCGGTGGCAGTCGACGAAGCCGGCACCGGCGAGCATCTCGTGCACGACGACCACCCGGGCGGCGAGCTGCCGCAGTCGTGCGGCGGTCAGCCCTCCGACCGCCACCTCCGCGAGGACCGCCAGGCCCTCCTGCGTCTCGTCGTAGTGCGCCAGTCCGGTGCCGAGGACCGTGACGGGCTGACGGCTGCCGTTGACCTGGGTGACCAGATGCGTGCCCACCTCGTGCTGGAGCAGCGCGAACGCCCGTCGCGAGGCCACCGTCGACCGGGCGCCGATGAGCAGCGTCGTGCCGTCACAGAGCACGCCGGAGACGTCGTCACGCACCTCGACGTGCAGTCCGATGTCCGGGTCGAGCTCGCGGTAGTGGCCCAGCTCCTGCTCGGCCAGCTCGCGGAACTCCTCGGCGGTCAGCTGCCCGTCGCCCACCCCGGGCGGCTCGACGGTGAGCAGCAGCCGTCCAGCTCGCTCGTACAACGCCGGCGACACCGCGCCGTAGAGTTCGACCGACATCTGCAGGAAGTCGGCCGTGCCCCGTGCTCGGAGCATCTGCAGCTGCAGCTCCATCTCGCGGTGCTTGGCCCGCAGCAGGTGCCCCAGGGTGCGGTCCTCGACGTCGGCGGGGTCGATGCGGGCCAGCTCGGCCTCGAGCACGTCAGGGTCGGTCTCGAGGTCGCGGTAGGCGAACTCCGGCTCCGCGACGTCCTCGGCGAGGTAGGCCTCGCGCGCCTCGTCAGCGTTGACCGGCGTGACGTCGAGCAGGAACCGCACGCCGCCGGACAGCCGCGCCAGCGCATGGTCGATCGCCAGGTCGCCGGGACTGAACGACGAGGTATGCGCGTCGGGCTGATTCGGCATGGTCCCCTGCGGACGTCGGATCGTGGGTGGGTGGCTCAGGCGTCGATCGCGCGCAGCGCCGCGAGGACGGGCTCGTGGGTGGCGGCGAGCGCCTGCTGCAGCTGGGCGATCCGCCGCTCGTCCGGCTCACCGCTCCACTCGTCCATGTAGGTCTTCTTGAACTCGAGTGCGAGGCACACACCGCGTCCCGGGTATCGCTCGTGGACCCACCACGACAGTGCGCGCCCCTTGAACTTGACGTTCTCGCGCACGTCGATCGGGCCACCGTCGGTGCGCTGCGCGCTCAACGACTCGGTGAAGGCGTCGACGACGCCCTGGAAGATCTTCCGGTCCACGGTCCCGGTTCCGAGGTTGACCTCGGGGTTGTCCTCGGCCGGCTCCGGCTCGGCGTCGGGTCCGCTGCGGCGGTGGTTGTACGAGTGGACGTCGTAGACGACGAACGGACCACGGGCGGCCACCTCGTCCAGGCGGGCGCCCAGGTCGGAGTAGAACGACGCATACTCCTGCTGGCTGCGGCGCACGATGTCGTCGTCGAGCGGGTCGGTGCGCCACACCTCGAGGTCCCAGCAGTCACCGGGGGTGCGGTACACCGCGTCCTCGAGCAGGCGGTTGAGGTCGACCTCGAAGCGGGACCGGTTCACGACCACCCGGGCGGGCGCCAGCGCACCGATCCGATCGGTATGCGGGTCCTCCTCGCGCAGTCGGGTCGCCTCGTCGAGGATCATCTGCTCGGCCACCTCGGGTCGCAGGTCGTGACCGGCGTGGATCGCGGTGGCGAGAAGCTGTCCGCTCCAGTCGCCGGTGAACGTCGCCGCAGGTCGCGGGCTGGATTCCATGGGTCCTTGTCTACCGGACGAATGCCACATCTGGGGAGGTGACCGGCGGATGGGGCATGCTGGAGAGATGACGGTGACCAGCGCATACACACTCAACGACGGTGCCGAGCTGCCCTCGATCGGGTTCGGCACCTACCCGCTGCGCGGCGAGTCGGGGGTCGCGGCGATGGTGCACGCTCTCGACAACGGGTACCGGCTGCTCGACTCGGCCGTGAACTACGAGAACGAGGTCGACGTGGCCGACGCGGTCCGCTCGAGCGGCCTGCGGCGCGACGAGGTCCAGGTGACGACGAAGATCCCGGGCCGGCACCACGCCCGGGACCTGGCCGTGCGCAGCGTCGAGGACAGTCTGCGGCGGATGAAGTTCGACGTGCTCGACCTGGTGCTCATCCACTGGCCGAACCCCAGCCGCGGCCTGTATGTCGAGGCGTGGGAGGCGCTGGTGGAGTGCCGCGAGCGCGGGCTGGTGCGCTCGATCGGCGTCAGCAACTTCACCGGGGAGCACCTGGCCAGGATCATCGACGCGACCGGGGTCACCCCGGCGGTCAACCAGGTCGAGATCCACCCGCGCTTCCCGCAGGAGGGGCTCGTCGCCGTGCACGAGCGGCTCGGGATCGTCACCGAGTCGTGGTCGCCGCTCGGCAAGGGCAGCGTCGACCTCGGAGCCGAGCCGATCGCCGACCCGGCGCACCGGCACGGTGTCACCACCGGGCAGGTCGTGCTGCGGTGGCATCTGCAGCGTGGGTTGTTGCCGCTGCCGAAGTCCGAGTCGGCGGAGCGCCAGCGCCAGAACCTCGACCTCTTCGGGTTCGAGCTGAGCGCGGACGAGATGGCCGCGATCACGGCGATGGGCGTCGACCGTGGCCGGCGCTTCGACGGCGACCCCGACACCCACGAGGAGATGTAGCCCGACCGAGCCACCGCCCCGCGCCCGCGCCCGCGCCTCAGCGCAGCATCATCGAGGTCCGCCGGCGGGGCTCGGAGGCCGGGGCCGCCTCGTGATGGCGGCCGCTCTGTCGCACCCAGGCGCCGTAGCGGTTCGCGAGCGGGGAGGCCGTCAAGCCGTGCGCGAAGACGCTGATCACCACGGTGCACGCGATGGTCGCCACGATCCGACGCAGAGTCACGTCGTCGGCGAGGCTCTCGAGGGCCAGCAGCGCGAACACCACCGACGCCAGGCCGCGCGGGCCGAACCACCCCACGAACGCGACGGTCGGCCAGGCGAAGCCGGATCCCAGCAGGCTCAGGGCGACGGGCATCATGCGGACCACCGTCAGGGCGAGCACCGCATACAGCACCTCGCGCCAGCCGACCTCCGACACGATGAGCGGGACCACACCGACGCCGAAGGCCAGCCAGACGGCGTACCCCAGCGGTTCGGAGAGTGCCTCGGTCAGCCGGGTCGGCGAGGATTCCTCGTCCTTCCAGGTGAGGACCCCGGCCAGGGCCATCCCGGCGATGAACGAGGCCACGAACGCGTTGACCCCGGCGAGGTCGGCGCCGAAGTAGGCCAGCACCGGCATGGCCAGGACGCCGATCATCCGGGAGTGCGCCGAGCTCAGACCGCGACCGTCGGACCACCGCAGAAGAGCGCCACCACCGGCGCCCACGACAACCCCCACGACGACTCCGAGAACGAGCTCCATGGCGGCTTCCGCCACCGTCTCGCCCACGCCCAGGCCTTCCACTCCGGCGATCGCGGCGATGGCGAAGAGAACCACCGGAGTCGCGAGACCGTCGTTGAGGCCGCTCTCGACGTTGAGCAGCCGGCGCACCCGGACCGGGACGACCGGGTTGAGCACGGTCGCAGCACCGAGTCCGGCGTCGGTGGGCGCCAGCGCCGCAGCGAGCAGGAGGGCGTACATCACGGGCGTGCCGGGGAAGACGAGCAGTGCCAGGCCGTACCCCACCAGGATGGTGAGTGGCAGCCCCACGAGGAGGAGACGAGCGGCCGGGGCCGGATCCGCCTTGATCTCGCGGGGCCGCACCTGTGAGGCGTCATGGAACAGGATCAGCGCCAACGTCACCTCGGCCAGGACGGTCAGCGGCTCCCTGAGGGTCTCCGGGTCGAAGGGGCTGACCGCCGCCAGCGCCGCCCCCACACCGAGGAAGATGATGGGCGCGGTGATGGAGAGCCGGCCGAGCCCGCGGGTCACGGCGGCGAAGCCGAGGACGAGAGCGGCGAAGACGACGACCGCGCCGGTCATGGCGTGGTCCTCCTGCCGATCTCACCGGCGAGCACGATCGTCAAACGGTCGGCCTGCGACCGCCCGACTACCGCGAGGAGCGCCTCGTCCACGGTCTGAGCACCGCCTCAGACCAGCTTCGGGAAGGTCACGAGCAGCACTGCAGCGGCGGTGAACCCCACCAGACCCAGGATGAGGAAGGTCCACTGCGCCCGGTCGCTG
>JBAUUB010000316.1:0-10880 GCA_049582485.1 Dermatophilaceae bacterium | reverse complement strand
AGCTGCCCCGGGGCGAGCGAGCCGTCAGCGACCTCGGTGCCGCGCTCGACATCGCCGACGCGCTCGCCGACGGTGTGGCGCTCCTCATCGCCGACCTGGCCCGCCTCGTCCCAGGCGCCGACCCGGTCATCCAGGTCGACGAGCCCACGCTCCAAGCCGTGCTGACCGGCACGCTGCCGACGGCCTCCGGATACGGCCGGGTCCGCGCCGTGGACACCCAGCACGTCCTGCGCGGTCTGGCGGCGGTGACCGGCGCATACCGGGGGGACACGGTCATCCACTGCTGCGACCCGACGGCCCCGATCCCGGTCCTGCGTCAGAGCGGAGCCTCGGCCGTCTCACTCGACCTGACCGCTGCGTCGCCGGCCCGGTGGGAGTCGGTCGCCGCCACCCTGGAGTCGGGCACCGCCCTGTATGCGGGCCTCCTGCCGACCGAGGGCAGTGGCTCGGTCCGGACCGCCTCCGAGCGCCTCCTCGCGGAGGCCGAACGTGTCGGCATCGAGTCGAGCGCCCTGGACGCTGTGGTCGTGACGCCCGCGTGCGGCCTCGGGCTGCGCGACCGCGAGACCGCGCTCGCGGTGCAGCGTGCGGCGATCGACCTCGCCGGTGAGCTCAGCGCAGCCCTCGGGGGCCGCCCCGACGGTCCGGACTGACGGAGCGCCGGCACAGATGTCCACCGCTCGCGTGCCCTGGCAGGTCAAGCTGCTCACCCTCGCGCTCATCTGGGGCTCGAGCTTCCTCCTCATGAAGGTCGGCCTCGACGACCTCCACCCGGTCCAGATCGTCGCGCTGCGGATCGTCCTCGCCGCCGTCACGCTCCTGCTCCTGCTCCGGCTCACCGGAGGCCGGCTGCCCCGGGGACGGCGCGTGTGGGCCCATCTTTTCGTCTGCTCGCTGTTCCTCACCGTGCTCCCCTTCACCGGGTTCGTCACCGGTGAGCTCTACGTCAGCTCCGCCCTGGCCGGGATCGGCAACGCGACGACGCCCATCGCGACGGTGCTGTGCGCTCTGGCGATCCTCCCGAGCGAGCGGCTGACCGCCCGCAAGGTCCTTGCCGTCGCCGTCGGGTTCGTCGGCGTCGTGGTCATCGCCGAGCCGTGGAACCTCACCGGGCGTCCCGACCCGCTCGGGTTCGCTCTCGTCGTGCTCGCGGCGACGTCGTACGGCGTGGGATGGACCTACAACCGGCGCACCCTCGCCGGGGTCGACCTCGGCGGCCTCGCGCAGCCGACGGCGCTGCTGCTCTGCGGCACCGTGGCGGTCGTGCCGGTCGTGGTCGGCTGGTGGCTGCTCGGGGCGGGCGGGCGGAGCGCCCCGTGGGAGCTGGCGCCGCAGGACACGGCGAGCGACGCATACCCGCTCTGGCTGTCGCTGGCGGCGATCGCCGCCCTCGGAATCGTCGGGACCGGCCTCGCCTACATCCTCCAGTACGACGTCGTGCGCGCGGCCGGGACGGTCGTCGGCTCGACGGTCACCTACCTCATCCCGGTGGTGTCGGTGCTGCTCGGCGTGCTCGTCCTCGGCGAGCGGCTCGGCCCGGCGCAGCTGGTCGGATTCGCGATCGTCCTCGGGGCGGCACTCGCGGTCAACCGTGTCCCGAGGACCCAGATCGCGGTGCAGCCACCCGGTGTGCCGAAGGTGCCGGTCGCCGAGGCGGGCGAGCGATAGGTTCGGGCCATGGCCACTCGTCGCCGTTGGGTGCTCCGCACGCTCGTCGGGCTGCTCGGGCTCCTCGTCGTAGCCCTCGTCGCCGCCTACTGGTACGCCCGTCCGCTGCTCCTCACCGGCACCGGCTACGCCGCCCACAACGCGTGCGCGCTCGCCGAGCTGTCCGGCCGCACCGACGCCGAGTCCGACCTGCCGCCCAACCCGCTCGTGCCCTACCTGCGGACGTCCACCGACGACGACGGGCGGGTCACCGCGTCGGTCTTCGGCCTGCTCGCCCGACAGACCGCCACGCCCGTGGAGGGGTACGGCTGCACCGTCGGCGACCCCGCCGACCTGCCGCCGCGCGAGCCCATCGACCCCTCGGCCAACACCGTCGTGGCGCAGGCCGGTGCGGAGGATCCCTTGATCGAGGAGGCCATCGGTCGCGCCTTCGGAGAGGACCTCGACGAGACCGGGCGCGAGGATCTCGGCACCCGAGCCGTCGTCGTGCTCTCGGGAGGCCAGGTCGTCGGCGAACGCTACGCCGACGGGTTCGACGAGCAGACGCGCCAGCTCGGTTGGTCGATGTCCAAGAGCGTGGCGAGCCTCCTCACCGGACGTCTGGTGCAGGAGGGCGTGGTCGCCCTCGAGGACTCCGGCCTGCGTCCCGAGTGGACCGACGACCGCGCCGACATCTCGGTCGAGGACCTGCTGAGGATGCGCTCCGGACTGGCCTGGGACGAGACCTACGACCTCGGCACGCCGATCACCGAGATGCTCTACATGGCGGACGACATGGCCGGCTTCGCCGCCGCCCAGCCGCTGACGGCCCCGATCGGCCAGGTGCAGCAGTACTCCAGTGGCAGCACGAACATCCTCTGCTCGGCCCTGCTGGACCGGGCCGACGCCGACGCCCGGCTCGCCGACGAGCTGCTGTTCGTTCCTCTGGGCCTGAGCTCCACGGTCTGGGAGACCGACGGGACCGGCCTGCCCGTCTGCAGCTCCTACCTCTGGGCCACGCCGCGAGACTGGGCCGCCCTCGGTCAGTTCGCGCTCCAGGACGGCGTGTGGGACGGGGAGCGACTGCTCCCGGAGGGCTGGATGACGACCTCGGCCACCGTCGTGACCCCCGCAGAGTCGGATGCCGACGGCTATGCCCTGAGCTGGTGGGCCAACCAGCGCTCGGACGGGTCCTTGCGCTTCCCGGTGCTGCCGTCGGACGCCTACTGGATGAGCGGTCACGACGGTCAGCGGGCCTATGTCGTCCCGTCCGCCGACCTCGTGGTCGTCCGGATGGGGTTCAGCCCCGGGGTGGAGGCCGAGGACCTGCGCGCCAACGAACTGGTCGCAGAGGTCGTCGACATCCTGTCGCGCTGACGTCAGGTCGCGGCGAGGGGCGCGTCGCCGCGGGCGGCGACCGTCCCGATCGGCGAGGGGCGTCGGTGCCGGGTGGCACGATAACCCCCATGGCGACGACCGACCCCGCAGCCCCTTCGGACGGCCGTGTGACGACCGACCTCAGCACTGCGAACGCCCGGGTCCAGCAGCTGCGCGAGCGGATCGAGGAGGCGAGTGCCGCGTACTACGAGCGGGACACCTCGCTGATCTCGGACGCCGAGTACGACGTCCTCGTGCGCGAGCTCGAGGCCCTGGAGCGCGAGCACCCCGAGCTGCAGAGCCAGGACAGCCCGACCCAGCAGGTCCAGGGCGGCACGAGCAGCACGCTGCCGACGATCGAGCACCTCGAGCGGATGCTCAGCCTCGACAACGTGTTCACGACCGAGGAGCTACGGGAGTGGTGCGCCAAGACCGAGGCCGCAGCGGGGCGGCCGGTGGCGTGGCTGACCGAGCTGAAGATCGACGGCCTGGCGCTGTCGCTGCGCTACGAGCGAGGCATCCTCACCTCCGCCGCCACCCGTGGTGACGGGCGCACCGGTGAGGTGGTGACACCGAACGCACTGCGGATGGCGGACGTGCCGGAGCGGTTGTCGGGCGAGGGGCACCCCGCGGTGGTGGAGGTGCGCGGGGAGGCCTTCATCGCCGTCGCGGCCTTCGAGCGGCTCAACGCGCTGCAGGAGGAGCTGCGCGGCCGGGCGGTCGAGCAGTCCCGGCAGCGGTGGGAGCAGCGGGGACGGCGCGGTGAGTTCGACGAGCAGGTCGAGCACGAGCGGGCGACGCGGCGGTTCCCGACGTTCGCCAACCCGCGCAACGCCGCCTCGGGCGGGCTGCGTCAGCTGCTCGACAAGAAGTCGGGCCTCGAGCGCGAGGCGGGCGACGCCCGCATCGCCGCGCTGTCGCTGTTCGTCCATGGGATCGGTGCGTGGCCCGATCCGCCGGTGACCGCCCAGAGCGAGGTGTATGCGCTGCTCGCCTCCTGGGGGCTCCCCACCAGCCCCTATCTGCGGGTGCACGACGGGGCGGACGGAGTCGTTGAGTTCGTCGGGCAGTACGCCGAGGGCCGTCACTCCGTCGAGCACGAGATCGACGGTGTGGTCGTCAAGGTCGACGACCTGGACCTCCATGACGAGCTCGGCGCGACGAGCCGCGCGCCGCGCTGGGCGATCGCCTACAAGTACCCTCCGGAGGAGGTGCACACCCGACTGCTCGACATCCTCGTCGGGGTGGGACGCACCGGCCGCGCCACGCCGTACGCGGTGATGGAGCCCGTGCACGTGGCGGGCAGCGTCGTGCGCCAGGCCACCCTGCACAACCAGGACGTCGTCCGCGCCAAGGGTGTGCTCATCGGCGACACCGTCGTGCTGCGCAAGGCCGGCGACGTCATCCCCGAGGTCCTCGGGGCGGTCGTCGAGCTTCGGGACGGCTCGGAGCGCGAGTTCGTCATGCCGCAGGCCTGCCCCGAGTGCGGCACCGAACTGCGGCCGATGAAGGAGGGCGACATCGACCTGCGCTGCCCCAACGCGCGCTCGTGTCCGGCGCAGGTCCGCGGTCGGGTCGAGCACATCGGCTCCCGCGGGTCACTCGACATCGAGGCCCTCGGCGAGGTCACCGCGGCGGCGCTGACGCAACCGAGCCGCCCCACCGACCCGCCCCTGGTGACCGAGGCGCGCCTCTTCGACCTCACCCTGGACGAGCTCATCCCCATCGAGGTCGTGGTGCGCGACGCCGAGACGGGTGAGCCGAAGGTCGACGACGAGACCGGCGAGCCGGTCGTGCGGCGTCCGTTCCAACGGGTCGAGCTGACCTACCCTCCGGGCGCCGAGGCGATGACGGCCGCCGAGCGTCGTCGCGCCGGAGTCCGCAAGGACCATCGCGTCCTGCACCCCTCCGCCCAGGCGACGACCTTGATCGAGCAGCTCGAGGCCGCGAAGACCAGAGAGCTGTGGCGGCAGCTGGTCGCCCTCAACATCCGCCACGTCGGCCCCGTCGCGGCGCGGGCGCTGGCCGACTGGTTCGGTTCCCTGGAGGCGATCGAGGAGGCGAGCGCCGAGGAGCTGGCCGAGGTCGAGGGTGTCGGCACGACGATCGCGGCGGCCGTCGTCGAGTGGCTCGCGGTCGACTGGCACCGGGAGATCGTGGCCGCCTGGCGGACGGCCGGGGTCCGCTTCGCCACCCCCGGCCATCCGGGCCCGGGGGCGGGGGCGGACCGTGGTGGAGTGCTCGCGGGCCTCACGGTGGTCGCCACCGGGTCCCTCGAGGGCTACACCCGTGACGAGGCCCAGGAGGCGATCATCTCGGCCGGCGGGAAGGCGGCCTCGAGTGTGTCGAAGAGGACCGACTTCGTGGCGGCCGGGCCGGGCGCGGGTTCCAAGCTCGCCAAGGCCGAACAGCTCGGCATCCGGGTCCTCGACGCCGCCCAGTTCCGGCTGCTCGTCACCGAGGGACCCGACGCGCTTCCCCCGCCGACAGCGTGAGTCCGGGGGACTCATTCCGCGGCGCTGAGAACCTGGGACCGGGCCGCGGCACGTCACGCGGGGTCGGCCGCAGGCGACCTCGGGACGTTGAGGTCCAGGGCGACGGCGACCATCCGGGTCATGAAGATGAGGGCCACGCACAGCCACGTCGTCACCGGGTTGAGCCACCCCAGGTAGTCGAGGCCGACGACGAGCGCGGCCCCGGCGAAGGCGGGCACCGCATACAGCTCCCGCTGCAGGACCTCCGGAACCTGCCGCGCGAGGACGTCGCGGATCATCCCGCCGCCGATCGCGGTGATCCCGCCGACGATGACCGCGGCCAGCCAGGGACTGCCGAGCTGGATCGCCTTGAGCGACCCGGACACCGCGAACAACGCGAGCCCGCCGGCGTCGAGGACCTTGACCAGTCGTGACACGAGGCCGACCCGGCGGGGCCGGCGCTGGGCGACCGTCCGCAGCCGGCCGTGGAAGGTGAACACGAGCAGGCCGGCGACCAGACCGGCCAGCACCAGCCGCCAGTCCGAGATGCCGACCGGGGGAGTGGCGCCGAGCAGCAGGTCGCGGATGATGCCGCCGCCGAGCCCGGTCACCCAAGCGAGGACGAGGACGCCGAAGAGGTCGAGCCGGGCGCGCAGCGCGACCAGCCCGCCGGAGAGGGCGAAGACGAAGACGCCGATGATGTCGAGCGCGACCTGCACCGACGCGTCGGACGTGACCATGGTGCCGGCCGGCTCAGACCCCGAGGGGTGCCGAATCGAGCGCCTTCACCGCAGCCTTGGAGCCGCGCGCGTCGTAGTGGGCGTGCGCCGCCCGGCCGAACCCGAGGAGCGCGAGCTCTCCCGGTGCGGCGGTGACCGTGACGGACCCCCGTCGCGACGGTGCCCGCACCGCGATCCGGCCGTATCCCGGAGCGGCCAGGACCAGCCCGGCGTCGACCTTGCGGAAGAGCAGCTTGGCGGACCGCTTCAGGGCGGTCCAGACCCCCTGGGCGGTCCGGTCCGTGAGCTCACGCACGGCGGGCGCATCCCCGGCCCGCAGGACGTCCTCGTGGTGGATGAAGAACTCGAGGGTGTTGACCGCGTCGTCGACGGCGCTGATCTGGGTGGGATGCCACGCCGGCGGGCCCGAACGGACGCGCTCGACGAGCTCGGGCCACGCGGTCGTCGTCGCGAGCTGGTGCTGCTCCCGCTCGAGCCGGTCCCCGACGACCGGCAGGTGCGCGGTGACGACGAGGTCGGGACGGTGCTCGCGCAGGACGAGGTGGGCCGCCAGGTCGCGCGTCAGCCAGGGCGAGCACAGCGTCGGCGCGTCGGGCCCGAACTCCAGGAAGGTGTCACACAGGGCGGACCGCTCGGCTGCGGCGACGGCTCGGGTCGGCACGGTCACGGCCCTTCCGGGAGGAGGTCGGGAACGGTGAGGTCGAGGTGGTCCTCCCCGCGCATGGCCTCGTCCTCGAACATGACGAGCTCGACACTCGGCTCGAGCCGTTCGTCGTCGAGGGTGACGACCGCGGTGCCGAACCGGGACAGCGCGAACTCGAACCGGGGGCCGTCGTGCCGGATCGAGTAGTAGGTCGCCGGCGCGCCGATGAGGTATGCGTCGCCCGCCCGCCCCTCGAACGGCTCGTGGGTGTGCCCCGAGAGGACGACGAGGGGTGCGGGGTGGGACGCCACCGCCCGCTCGGCCTCGGCCCCGCCGGCGAGCACGAACCACTCGTGGCTGCTGCGCGAGACGATCGGGTGGTGCATGAGGAGCACTCCGGGCCGCTCGCCGAGCTCGGCCAGAGCGGGGACGACGCCGTCCGCCACACCGGCGATCTCGCCCTCGACCTGGGTCTCGACACCGATGAGGGTCCAGGGACCGACCTCGGCGCGAGGCTCCCCGAAGGCGTCGCGGACGGGCGCAGACAGGTCGTGGTTGCCGGGGACGGCCAGGATCACAGGGGCGAGCCCCTCGAGCAGGTCGCGCACCTCCTTCGCGGCGACGTCGCTGCCGTCGTCACAGACGTCACCGGTGACGACCACCAGGTCGAACGGGCCGTAGGCGCGCACCCGCTCGAGCACCTGCTCCAACCGTGATCGGACGTCGATCTCGGGATGCAGGGTCTGCGCTCCCGGGGCATGCAGGTGGGTGTCGCTCAGGTGGAGGATCCGGGTCACGAGGCGAGCCTATGTGCTGGCGGGTTGCACGCGCACGAGGTGAGCCCGTGCTCAGCGGCGCGCGCGGCCGTGGTCATGGACAGACGCGAGGGACACCTAGACTGCTGGCCATGTCCGACCTCACCCGCGACAGTCTCACCCGCGACGATGTCGCGCACCTCGCCTCGCTGGCCCGCATCGACCTGTCCGAGGCCGAGCTCGACCACCTTGCCGGCGAGCTCGCCGTGATCCTCGAGTCCGTGGCCACCGTCTCGTCGGCGCCGATCGAGGAGGTCGAGCCGATGAGCCACCCCATGCCCCTGGTCAACGTGACCCGGCCCGACGAGATCCGCCCGAGCCTGGACCCGGAGGATGCGCTCGCGATGGCACCCGAGGCCGAGGAACAGCGCTTCTCCGTGCCGCGCATCCTGGCGGAGGACTGATGAGCGACCTCACGCGGCGCACCGCCGCCGAGCTCGCCGACCTGCTCGCCACCGGAGAGGTGAGCTCGCGTGAGCTCACCGAGGCCCACCTCGCCCGGGCCAGCGCCGTTGACGAGCGGGTCCACGCATACCTGCACATCGACACGGACGGGGCGCTCGCTGCCGCCGACGACGTCGACCGCCGCCGGGCCGCGGGGGAGTCGTTGCCCGCCGCCGCGGGGGTGCCGATCGCGGTCAAGGACGTCCTCACGACCAAGGGTCTGCCGACGACGTGCGGCTCACGGATGCTCGAGGGCTGGATCCCGCCCTACGACGCGACGGTCGTGCGGCGGCTCAAGGAGGCCGGACTGCCGATCCTCGGCAAGACGAACATGGACGAGTTCGCGATGGGCTCCTCGACCGAGCACAGCGCCTACGGCCCGACCCGCAACCCGTGGGACCTCGAGCGGATCCCCGGCGGCTCGGGCGGCGGCTCGGCCGCGGCCGTGGGCAGCTTCCAGGCGCCCTGGGCGATCGGCACCGACACCGGTGGGTCGATCCGCCAGCCGGCGGCCGTCACCGGAACGGTCGGCACGAAGCCGACCTACGGCGGGGTGTCCCGCTACGGCCTGGTCGCCCTGGCCAGCTCGCTCGACCAGGCCGGCCCGTGCACGCGGACCGTCCTCGACGCCGCGCTGCTGCACGAGATCATCGGCGGCCACGACCCGATGGACTCCACCTCGATCGCCGACCCGCTCCCGCCGGTCGTCGAGGCGGCCCGCCGAGCCGACGTCTCCGGCTTGCGCGTCGGAATCGTCCGCGAGCTGACCGGCGACGGCTTCCAGGCCGGGGTCCAGCAGCGCTTCGACGAGGCGGTCGCCCACCTCGTCGACGCCGGCGCCGAGGTGGTCGAGGTCTCCTGCCCGAGCTTCACGTATGCGCTGGCCACCTACTACCTCATCCTCCCGAGCGAGGCGAGCAGCAACCTGGCGAAGTTCGACGCGATGCGCTACGGCACGCGGGTCTGGCCGGAGGGCGTCGAGGACGCGAGCGCCGAGCAGGTCATGGCAGCGACCCGCGACGCCGGCTTCGGCGACGAGGTCAAGCGCCGGATCATCCTCGGCACCTACGCCCTCTCCAGCGGCTACTACGACGCGTACTACGGCTCGGCCCAGAAGGTGCGCCGGCTCATCGCCGACGAGTTCGCCGCCGCCTTCACCCGGGCCGACGTGCTCGTCAGCCCGACCGCGCCGACGACGGCCTTCCGCTTCGGTGACAAGCTCGACGATCCGATGGCGATGTACCTCAACGACATCGCGACGATCCCGGCCAACCTCGCCGGCATCCCGGGTATCTCGGTGCCGAGCGGGCTGGCGCCCGAGGACGGGCTGCCGACCGGCTTCCAGGTCCTCGCGCCCGCGATGGCCGACGACCGGCTGTATGCGGTGGGTGCCGCCCTCGAGGCGCGCCTGCTCGCCGAGTGGGGAGCACCGCTGCTGGACCGGGCACCGGATGTCGGCTCGCTGCCCATGCCCAGCACGACGAAGGAAGCCGTCCGATGAGCGCGATGACCCAGCGGACCGCCGACGCCGTCCTCGACTACGACGACGTCGTTGCCGCATACGACCCGGTGATGGGCCTCGAGGTGCACGTCGAGCTGCACACGAACACGAAGATGTTCTGCGGCTGCCCGACGGCGTTCGGCGCCGACCCGAACACCCAGGTCTGCCCCGTGTGCCTCGGCCTGCCCGGCGCGCTGCCGGTCGTCAACGCCGTCGCGGTCGAGTCGGCGATCCGGATCGGCCTGGCGCTCAACTGCGAGATCGCGCCGTGGTGCCGGTTCGCGCGGAAGAACTACTTCTACCCGGACATGCCGAAGAACTTCCAGACCAGCCAGTACGACGAGCCGATCGCGTTCAACGGCTGGCTCGACGTCGAGGTCCCCGCCGAGAGCGGAGAGGGCACCGAGGTGTTCCGCGTCGAGATCGAGCGGGCCCACATGGAGGAGGACACCGGCAAGTCGACCCATGTGGGCGGGGCGACGGGCCGCATCCACGGCGCGACGCACAGCCTCGTCGACTACAACCGGGCCGGCATCCCCCTGATCGAGATCGTCACCAAGCCGATCGTCGGCGCAGGTGAGCGGGCGCCGGAGGTGGCACGCGCATACGTCGCGACCCTGCGCGACCTGCTCAAGGCCCTCGACGTCTCCGACGTGCGGATGGAGCAGGGCTCGATGCGCTGCGACGTCAACCTCTCGCTGATGGCCAAGGACGCCGACCGTTTCGGCACCCGCAGTGAGACCAAGAACGTCAACTCGCTCCGCTCGGTCGAGCGGGCCGTGCGCTACGAGATGTGCCGGCACGCCGCTGTGCTCGAGGGTGGCGGCACGATCGTCCAGGAGACCAGGCACTGGCACGAGGACACCGGCGTGACGACCTCGGGCCGCGAGAAGTCCGACGCCGACGACTACCGCTACTTCCCCGAGCCCGACCTCGTGCCGGTCGCGCCGTCCCGGGAGTGGGTCGAGGAGTTGCGTGCGACCCTTCCGGAGCAGCCGGTGGTTCGGCGTCGACGTCTCCAGTCCGACTGGGGCTTCAGCGATCTCGAGATGCGCGATGTCATCAACGCCGGTCTCGTCGAGCTCATCGAGGAGACCGTCGCCGCCGGCGCCTCACCCGCGGCCGCGCGCAAGTGGTGGTCCGGTGAGATCGCGCGCCGCGCCAACGCCGACGGACATGACGTGCCGACGTATGCGGTGGCCCTGAGCGTCAGGCCGGCCCACGTCGTCGAGCTCGAGT
>JBAUUB010000315.1:0-1503 GCA_049582485.1 Dermatophilaceae bacterium | reverse complement strand
GTTACAACTTGATTTCTACGTCCACACCCGCGGGCAAGTCGAGCTTCATCAGCGCGTCGACCGTCTTGTCCGTGGGATCAATAATGTCCATCAACCGCAGATGACTGCGGATTTCCAACTGCTCGCGTGAGGTCTTGTTGACATGGGGCGAGCGCAACAGGTCGAACCGCTGCTTGCGCGTCGGCAGCGGAATCGGGCCCTTGACCACGGCGCCAGTGCGTTTTGCCGTCTCAACGATTTCCTGCGCCGACTGGTCAATGAGACGATAGTCGAACGCCTTGAGGCGTATGCGTATTTTCTGACTTTTCAGGGCAGCCATTTTTTACTCGATCACCTTTGCAACGACGCCGGCGCCGACGGTCCGGCCACCCTCGCGGATGGCAAAACGCAGCCCCTCTTCCATCGCGATGGGCTGGATCAGCGCCACCGTGATCGAAATGTTGTCCCCCGGCATCACCATCTCCGTGCCCTTGGGCAGCTCAATGCTGCCCGTCACGTCAGTCGTGCGGAAGTAGAACTGCGGACGGTAGCCATTGAAGAACGGCGTGTGACGACCACCCTCGTCCTTCGACAGCACATAAATCTCCGCCGTGAACTTCGTGTGCGGCGTGATCGATCCCGGCTTCGCCAGCACCTGCCCGCGCTCCACCTCTTCGCGCTTCGTGCCCCGCAGCAGAATGCCCACGTTGTCGCCCGCCTGCCCCTGGTCCAGCAGCTTGCGGAACATCTCCACACCCGTGCACACCGTCTTGATCGTCGGCTTCAGACCCACAATCTCGATCTCTTCGCCCACCTTGATCACCCCGCGCTCCACCCGGCCCGTCACCACCGTGCCGCGGCCCGAGATCGAGAACACGTCTTCCACCGGCATCAGGAACGTGCCGTCGAGCGCACGCTTCGGCTGCGGAATGTAGCTGTCCAGCGCCTCCGCCAGCTTCAGGATCGCGCCTTCACCCATCTCGCCCTTGTCCCCTTCCATCGCCTTCAGCGCCGAGCCGATGATGATCGGGGTGTCATCCCCGGGAAATTCATACTTGGAGAGCAGCTCGCGCACCTCCATCTCCACCAGCTCCAGGAGCTCCTTGTCATCCACCATGTCCGCCTTGTTCATGAACACGATGATGTAGGGCACGCCCACCTGGCGTGCCAGCAGAATATGTTCGCGCGTCTGCGGCATCGGGCCGTCAGCCGCCGATACCACCAGAATCGCACCGTCCATCTGCGCCGCACCCGTGATCATGTTCTTCACGTAGTCCGCATGGCCCGGGCAGTCCACGTGCGCGTAATGCCGGTTCGCCGTCTCATACTCCACGTGCGCCGTGTTGATCGTGATCCCGCGCGCCTTCTCTTCCGGCGCCGCGTCAATCTGGTCATACGCCTTCGCCTCGCCGCCATACTTCTTCGACAGCACCGTCGTCATCGCCGCCGTCAGCGTCGTCTTCCCGTGATCAATGTGACCAATCGTCCCCACGTTCACGTGCGGCTTCTTCCGCTCAAACTTCT
>JBAUUB010000314.1:0-12967 GCA_049582485.1 Dermatophilaceae bacterium | reverse complement strand
GCCGACGGCATCAGCGACCGCGCTGCCGGCGAGCGCCTGCACCGGTCGCTGGAGGGCAAGGGCGCGTTCCGGCGCTTCAAGAATGAGCTTTACCAGCGCCATCCCGATCTGATCTCCGTCTGGCACGCCTTCAGGGATGGCCGGGCACGGACCCGGGCCGTGAACTGGCTGGCCGAGGAGGGACTCATCGACGAAGACGCCGTTCGACAGTTCGAGCGAGCGAACCCGGTCCCCGACCTGCCGTAGCACATTCCATCGGCCAGGGGTCGTGCCCGCCGAGGACTCGCGCCTCATCGCCGCCAAATGGTGAGCCAAGGGCTTTCGCAGTCATTGCCGACAGTTCGGGCCGGCGGCGGGTGGGTGACTGCTCACGACGGCACGCTCCGCCGGGTACGCCCTCGTTAGACTGCGAGCACTGCACGGCTGCTGAGCGGAGCGCACCATGGACGAGGCGCAGGAGTACGACGTCATCGTCGTCGGTTCGGGCATCGGAGGGCTGGCGGCAGCGGCACTCCTCGCGCGGCTCGAGGGCAAGCGGGTGCTGGTGCTGGAGTCCCACTTCAAGCTCGGCGGCTTCACACACACCTTCCAGCGCAGGGGTTTCCACTGGGACGTCGGGATCCACTACCTGGGTGGTCTCGGGGAGGGCAGCACGCTGCGTGGCCTCTTCGACCTGGTCACCGGCGGCGGGGTGAAGTGGCAGCAGATGCCGCACGTGCTCGAGGTGTTCCACTACCCGGACCTGACGTTCGAGGTGCCGAGCGACCCGCGTGAGTACGCCGCTGCCCTCGCCGGCGCATTCCCGGACCAGGCCCAAGGCATCGAGCGCTACTTCGCCGACGTCCGCAGGGCCGCGGACTGGTACGGACGTGAGACCTACCGCTGGTCCGCCCCCTGTGTGCTCCGCGCCGGTATGGGCGTGGCCGGGCTGCGCGAGCGTGGTCTCGCCCTGACGACCACCAAGGACTACCTCGAACAGCACTTCAGCGACCCGCGCCTGCGCGCCGTCCTCGCGTCGCAGTGGGGCGACTACGGGCTGCCGCCGTCGCGCAGCGCCTTCTCGGTGCACGCCCTCGTCGTGCGGCACTACCTCCACGGCGGCTGGTACCCCGCCGGCACCTCGAGGACGATCGCCGACGGAGCGAAGGAGGTCATCGAGTCGCGCGGCGGCTCCTGCCTCGTGGACCACACCGTCGAGGAGATCCTCGTCGAGGATGGCCGGGTCGCCGGTGTATCGGTGAGCTACAAGAAGGGCCGCGGCCCCCGGCACACGACCTTCCGGGCACCCGTCGTGATCTCGGATGCCGGTGCACACACGACCGCGACCCGCCTCCTCCCGGCCGGGACCGCTCCGCGGCTCAACGCCTCGGTGGCCTCGGCCGAGCCGTCGGCCTCCACGGTCACCCTCTACCTCGGTCTGCGTGAGTCACCGGCGACGCTCGGCTTCACCGGCGCCAACCACTGGTACTTCGACTCCTTCGACCACGACGACGTCCGCGCCCGGTGGGGCGACGTGCTGGACGGTCGCCCGCCCGGCGCGTACCTGTCGTTCCCGTCGCTGAAGGATGCGCAGGCACACCGCCACACCGCCGAGGTCATCGCCTTCGTCGACTACGCGGCCTTCGCGCCCTGGCGCGAGGAGGCGTGGAAGCGACGCGGGCCGGCATACGAGGCTCTCAAGACGCGGATCAGCGAGGGCCTGCTCGAGCTCGTCGAGCGCCACCACCCGGGCTTCCGCGACCTGGTGACCTACGCCGAGCTCTCGACCCCGCTCACCGTGGAGGGCTTCACCGGCCACCGCCAAGGAGGGATCTACGGGATCGCCGCGACCCCACAGCGGATCAGGGAGCACCTGGTCCCGGCCACGACGGAGGTCGGCGGGCTCTACATCGCCGGGGCCGACGCGTGCTCACCCGGCGTGGCAGGTGCCCTCATGGGCGGGGTCTTCGCGGCAGGGGCAGTGATCGGGGCCACGGGGTTCCCGACGATCATGGCCGCCGCCCGCCGCGAAGCACGCTGACCCACAGCCGTCGATCACGCCGCCGCGCCGAAGGACTACGGCACCTGATTCCACACGCTCACCGGACCGCGTCATGACGCTGCCGACGGCCTCCCAGCAGCAGGCCGCGAACGTCGTCCCACTGGGCCCCGGATGCTGACAAGAGCGTGTGGCCTCCGGGTCTCACGGGTCCCGCGAACACGTCGCCAGAATCGTCCTCGCTCAGGAGCCAACGCGCGTCGCAGCCACCTCACGCAGGATGCGTCTCTTCGCCGCCTGTTGGCGGACATGCCCTTCACGGAACGTGAGTGTGCACCCGCATCTCCGGGCCGTCACCACGTCGGCGGGTGATCGATGCGCTCACGATGTTGCGGAACGGAGATGTTCGGTGAAGAAGGCGACGATGCGACGACGGGCATCGGCGGTGGCTGTCTCGTCGTAGCGGGTCCCGGATATGCGTGCCAGGAAGCGCAGAAACAGGGTCTGGTCCTCCGGTGCGTGGTCATTCATGAAGCCATGGCCCACGCCGGGATAGATCTTGACGTCATGGGGCACGTCGAACTCGGTGAGCAGCTGGTCCAGTCGGACACCGGCCTTCGCTCCCAACGGGGACTTATCGGCGCCGCCGAAGCTTCCGACAACCGGGCAGGCCCGCGGCAACCAGTCTGCGGCGTCTGATGGGCAGCCGCCGTAGTTCACTGCCGAGGCATCGAAGCCGTGTCCTTCGGCCAAGGCGATGGCGTACCCGCCGCCCATGCAGAATCCGACCACCCCGATGGCCCCGGTGCAGCCAGCGTGATCGCGCAGCCGCTGCCGTGCCGCCTCGATGTCGTCAAAGGACCGACCACGCCGCGGGCCGAGGTCGCGCATGATGGTGCGCAGGCAACGCAGCCGACTGCCCCAGTAGTAGAGATCGGGCGCGATGGCCAGGAAGTCCTCACCGGCCAGCCAGTCGGCGTGGGCTCGTAGGTCGTGACTCATCCCGGTGAAGTCGTGGATCACCACCACGCCTGGCCACGGCGGCTCCGCCGTAGGCACCGCGGTATACGCGGGCATCAGTCCATGCTGCGTCTCGATCTCCCAGAGTGCGCGCTCCGCCATGCCCCAGTCTCGCAGTCGGAAAGTGATAGGTGCGGTTCACCCAGTGGACGCGTGACCTGCGGCTGCGTCAGCCTGCGTGGCGCGGCGTGCGACCCGACAAGGGGCTTGACCAGGTCGTCCGCGAGACCTGACCGCACCTCCGTCGATCGACCTCGTGCTCACACCACTCGACCACGGCGTCTGTGTCGCACTCGGGACAGTTGGTGGTGTCGGCCATGGCGCACCTCCCCACGGTGTCGCGGCGAATCCGGCACGACCGAGATCATCCGGCCCGCGGCCATTACCGACATGAGGCCCGGGCCCCCTCGCTGATACGCGGCCGACACCCAGAATCGGCCGGTTCGGCAGTTTTCCGTCGTCCGGCGCTCCTAGACTCGGCCTGACCGTCAAGGAGTCGCGATCCGTTCAGGCGTTCTGCCCCCTGAGACTCTCGATGACCTCATCGAGCGTCTCGACAGACTTCGTCAGCCTGTCACGCAACCTCACTGCCGCGTCGAGCCTCAGGCTGAGGTCCGAAAACGGACTGAAAGCACTGGGCTGCGGATTCGGGTCGCCCGCGGCCCGGATGAGTTCGACCGCGATCTCCGGTGTCACCAGAGTCTCGGGCTCTGATCGAGGGCCTCCCGGCCCGGGCCACGGGCCGGGGTCGTCAGGATTCGGCAGGAAGGCACCGGGCCCGAGTATTGCGTCCAGGTGCATCAGTTCCCACGCGAGCGTGGCGTCCTCGACCGACCCTGTCCTGATGGCCCGGTGAAAATAGCGAAGTGCGATTCCCTTGGTGATTGGTGAAAACATGGTCTGATCCCCACCGCGGCGGTGTCGTCGCTGTTCGAAGTTTCCGGCAGAGGCAAGAATCCCTCCTTCCTGTAAACCTGAACCAATAAGCGTAGACCTTCACGGCGCTCGTGGCGAGGTCACCGCGTGATACCTGCGGGTTCGACATCGGGCTAGGCGCTGGACGTTCCCACCGCCCACTGTCTGCGACGGCCGAGGGTGATGATCAACGATGGTTGTATCAGTTGCGCTACTTGGCGCTCTTGATCTTCAGGACCGGGCTTGTCCACACTTGCCTCATTGGGCAGGTCCCCGACGCGGTGGGGAGTGGTGGACGTGGGCGGGTCAGGCGATTCCCCCACCCGTTCGGGGGCCACGGGTGAGGGGGTGTCGTGCACCATCGGCGTGGATCTCGCGCAGCTCGCCCCGCACGGTCGCCGGGTGCTCGCTTTCGCCGTGGACGCGGTCATCGCAACTCTCGTGCCGATCATCCTGGTGGTCATCGGTTCGCTCGCCCTCCCCGAGGTGGCTGTGCCCTGGTGGCTGGTGGGGGTGGTGCTCGTCATGGCCGGCCTCGCGGGGGTCGGCGGCCTCTCGGTGTGGCTGACTGGAGGACTGACGATGGGCAAGGCCCTCACGGGCCTCACCGAGCGTCGGATCGACGGCAGTCCACCTCGCACTGACCTAAAAAGTCTGGGGTGGTCCCTCTCGCGTCACTCGGTCGGCTACGTCCTCGTCGATGTGCTCGGCCTGGGAGTCCTGGTGTCCTTCCTGACCCCCAGGCGTCGCTGCCTTCACGACGTGGTCTTCGGCAGCGAGGTCGTCTACCTCCCGCCGAGGGCAGACCTCAGGTCGTCGGCGCAGGAGCGGGGGGAGTCGTTCTCCACGCTCCTGCAGGACGGCCTGAAGGACGCCGAGGAGCGCTACGGGTGGATGACGTTCCTGCTCCGTTGGTGGGTCCGAGTCATCCTCGCCGTCAGTGGTCTAGTGTTCTTTGTGTTCAAGTCCTCGGCTTTGGGGGCGGGCGCACAGGTGACGACCCCGGCGGTGGCCACCACGGCCGCGCCGTCCACCGTTGGCCCCGTCGCCATGGGCGCGATCATCGCCCCGGCGAGCGCAGTGACGATCTCACTCCTGGCCATCGCGGCCCCCGACGGCGACCGTGCCTACACCGGACTGGAGGTCGCCTCCACGGTCAACGTCGAGCAACCAGGTCCCGCCGCCTGGGACCCCTCCGCCCACACCCTGGTCGTGGCGAGCGGTGATGACCAGGTGCTCGTGATCGATCCCGACACGGGCGCCATCGCGGACAGAGTCGCGGTGCCCAAGTTTCCAAGCGACGTCGTGGCGGACCCTGGGACGGGCACGATCTGGGTATCCAGCTCGCTGGGTGACACCGTGTCGGTGATCGACTCCGGCACTCGGGAGGTCATCCAGACAGTCCCCGTCGAGGCGCCGGTCGACATGGCCCACGGCCCCGCGGACCGCGTCGTCTACGTTGCCGGACGGGGGGGCACCGTCACGACCATCGAGGTGAGGACCAGGGCCGTCGTCGACACCATCGAGCTGCCACTGCGCCCCGGGGTGTTGGAGTACAGCCTCGGTCGTATGGCCATGGACCCGGTTGCGGGACATCTCTACGTCCATGTTCACAGCCCCCGAAGTGCGGACTATGTGTCCCTCATCGACACGGCGGCGGGTGAGGAGATCGCACAGATCGACGGGGATCTCGAGGGTGGCCTGGGCCTCGAAGCGGTGTCCCGTTCCCTGTACCTCAGCCCGGGGGGCAACGAACCGGTACTGAGCGTGATCGATGCCGACACCAACAAGATCGTCGACGCGTTGGCGGTTCCCGCCGACCCCGACACGCACGGCGACTGGTTCGCGTCCGACCCACCATCAGGCACGCTGAGCGTCTTGAGCAAGGTCGAGAAGCAGCTCACTGTCATCGACGCGACGACGCGTCGTCCGATCGACAGCATCGCCTTCGAGGAGCAGCCCACCGGTGTCCTTATCGACACCGACACCGGGGACACCTTCGTCGCTGCCTTCTACGACGACGTCGTGTACCTCCTCGAACCTCGGTGATCTGGACACCGGCCTGACACCTGAACCACCGACACCTGGTCCGAGGCGGAGTCACGCCTGTCGAACGTCGGGGCCATGACGCGCGGCTCGACCCACTCGAGTCGCTCAACCGCCGCGTTGCGCGCATGTCTGCCGTGGCTTGCATGCATCATGACTGGGATCCGTGGGTTCAGGGGTTGCTCTCGGAGGCGCCTTAGTGATCACCGTCATCATCGACTCGATGATGCCCTGGGTGCCCGTCGGCATCTGCCCAGCACTGGGCCATCTACTACCGCGGGGATGCCGTTCTGCAGTGAGTGGTCCCACTTCGAAGGTGTCTTTTCGGAACTGGGCGTGGCACGCCAGCTCCGACCGGTTTCATGTGGAGGAGTTGTGGTGCCTCTGCGTGTGAGCACGTACGCATGAGGAGGCGGACGGTCCGGTGTACGTGCGCGCCGCCAGGTACTCACAGGCGCGTTGTGTCTCGCTTCGGTTGGGAGCACTCTGATCGGGTGAGTTGGCTCGTACCCCGTCACGCCAAGGCAGTGGTTGGGCTTGACAGGCGTTCCGCTCATCCGTCGGGTGTACGTTTGGCCGAGGGCCTGCGCATATGGGCGATCGACTGCCCTGGGTGGGTCACTGCCGCTGGAGGAGTGAGTTCCATGCCGAAGCAGATCGTCGATGGTGACAACGGCAACGATCGGGTGCCGACGGATGTTGGTCGGACACCGGACATGGTCCGTCGTCGACGAGGCCGCGCGACTGCCCGAGGCTGGGTCTGCCTGCCGGTCGCACTTCTCGCCCTGGCTGCCATGCTCGGCCTCGCCGTGGCCGCCCAGGCCACCGTCACTCCTTCAGGCGTCCTCGCCCGAGTTGCGATGTCCGCTGGTCCGTCCGGTGACCTTGATTGGGTGCAGCGGGCCGGGGGCACCGGCGTCGACGACGAGGGCTGGGGCGTCGCGGTCGACGGGTCCGGGGCGGCCACCGTTACCGGCCGCTTCGTGGGGTCGGCGACGTTCGGCACAGGCGGTGACGCGGTGACCGTGACCGCGGCCGGAAGCAGCGATGTGTTCGTTGCCCGCTACCGGCCGGACGGGACTCTGGCCTGGGTGCAGCGGGCTGGCGGCACCGACGTCGACAGGGGCTTGTCGGTGGCGGTCCAGGAGTCTGGGGCGGCGACCGTCACCGGCTACTTCGCTGGGTCGGCGACCTTCGGCAGTGGGGGTGACGCGGTGACCGTCACCTCGGCTGGGGGCCTAGATGTGTTCGTTGCCCGCTACCGACCGGACGGGACTCTGGCCTGGGTGCAGCGGGGCGGAGGCACCGGCTTCGATCTGGGGGTGGGGGTAGTGGTCGACGGGTCCGGAGCGGCCACTGTCACCGGGTCCATCATTGGGTCGGCGATGTTCGGCTCCAGTGGTGACGCCGTGAGCGTGACCTCGGCCGGCCTCGATGATGTGTTCCTTGCTCGCTACCTGGCGGACGGGACGTTGGACTGGGTGCGGCAGGCCGGCGGCACTAGCAGCGACGAGGGCTATGACGTGGCGCTGGACGGGTCGGGGGCCGCCACCGTTATCGGCTCCTTCAGGGAGTCGGCGACGTTCGGCACCGGCGACGACGCAATGAGCGTGACCTCGAGCGGCCTCTACGATGTGTTCCTCGCCCGGTACCTGGCGGACGGGTCCTTGGACTGGGTGCAGCGGGCCGGCGGCACCGGCTCGGACCACGGTTATGGGGTGGCGGTCGACGGGGCCGGGGCGGCCACCGTCACCGGCTCTGTCACCGGGACGGCGACATTCGGCACCGGCGCTGGCGCGGAGACCGTCACCTCGGCCGGCTTCCAGGATGCCTTCATTGCCCGGTACCTGCCGGACGGGGATCTGGCCTGGGTGCAGCGGACCGGCGACACCGGCGGAGACTTGGGGCAGGGTGTGGCGGTCGAGGCGTCGGGGGCGGCCACCGTGACCGGCTCCTTCGCCGGGTCGGCGACGTTCGGCACCGGCGCTGACGCGGTGACTGTGACCTCGGCCGGCAGCAGCGATGTGTTCGTTGCCCGCTACCTTCCGGACGGGTCGGTGGATTGGGCGCAGCAGGCCGGCGGCGGCAGCGGCGACCATGGTTATGGGGTGGCGGTCGAGGAGTCGGGGGCGGCCACCGTCACCGGCTACTTCGCGGAGGCTGCGACGTTCGGCACCGGCGCTGACGCGGTGACCGTGACCTCGGCCGGCGGCCTGGATGTGTTCGTCGCGCGCTACGGCGTCCATGTGGACTTCACGCCTCCCACGGTCACCGTCCCAGCCGACATCTCAGTTGACGCGAGCGGAGTGGACGGCGCCGCGGTGGGGTTCACGGCCTCGGCTGTCGACGACGTCGACGGGCCCCTAGTGCCGATCTGTGAACCCCCCGCGGGCGGCACCTTCCCGATCGGGACCACGACCGTGACCTGCACCGCCACCGACACGGCCGGCAACACCGGCCAGGGGTCCTTCGACATCACCGTCCAGCCGGTCGCCGGACCGGTGGGCATCACCACGCTCACCGACGGCGTCGAAGCCCTCGGCCTGCCGCGAGGTGTCGAGCGCAGCCTTCTCGGGCCCCTGAGCCAGGCGGCCAGGTTGCTGAGCGACGACAACCCCAGCAATGACTCAGCGGTCTGCGCCAAGCTCGCAGCCTTCACCGACGCCGTCGCTGCTCGGCTCGCCGAAGGCAGCCTGACCGCCGACCAGGCTGCTGTGCTCACTGCCTACGCCGAGGCCCTGGCTCTACAACTGGGCTGCGACACCACCTGAGCCGCGCTGTCAGGCGCGGCCTATCGGTGATCGCCAGACCGTGCGCAACCACCACCCACCCCACCCAGCACCGTAAACAGGACGCGGTCAGCGACCGGCGGCGCGGAAACTCCGCGCGCCCAAGACAACATCCCTCCGGAGGCACTGCACGTGCGTCTCTTCGCCGGATATCGACCGAGTTCGCTGGCGGGTCGACCGGCTGACTCGTCTGATGACAGGCGGGCCAACCCGCCTGAGAGGCCGGGGGTTCGCAGGCTCTTTGTCGGTGAGGAATCATCGCGGGCCTGGATCCGGCGGCTAACTGCCTTGTCTGCGATGGCCAGCCCCTGGGTCGTGTTCGTCACTGTCCGCCCTGAGGTCGCGCGAGGGTCCAGTCGTCTGCTGCGGCGGCCCGGTTTCCCGGCCTCACCCGCACAGGAACCGACCCCTCCGCGACGGCGTCTTAGCCGCATGGATACCCGACTCACGCCTCGTCTACTTGGCGTCGCCCTCGTTGCGGGGCTTGTCTTCATCGCCGCCATCATCGCGACCGCCGTCCTTGCCGCCCGCCCGGCGACCGCGACGGCAGCTACTCCCGCTTCGTCGACCACCACTGCGCCCAGCCCGGGAGTGACCGTCTCAGGCCGGGCAGTGGTCGAGGGCGTTCCCGACACGCTGCGTCTGGACATGGGCGTCAACGTGGTCGAGGACGACGTGGAGACGGCACTTGCCAAGGCCAATGAGGCCAGCGCGAAACTTCACCAGACGTTGCGTGAGAACGGGGTCGCCGAACGTGACCTGGCCTCTACGGGGCTCTCGATCCAGCCGCAGCTCGACTGGAGTAGTAACTCCCCGACGGTCACCGGTTACCAGGTCAATCAGACGGTGACGGCCCGACTCAGGGACACCGACCGGGCCGGTGCCGTCATCAACGCGGCAGCCAACTCCGCCGGAAACACAACGATCATCAACAGCATCGCCTGGGACCTCGAGGACAACACCGCTCTGCTCGCCGACGCCAGGGACCGAGCGATCACCGACGCCAGGGCCAAGGCGGAGCAGTATGCCGAGGCCGCCGGCCGCAGCCTCGGAGCGGTGGTCAGCATCTCCGAGTCGACGACGGCACCGCCCCAGCCCTATGCCTACGGCGCCTCCGAGGCGCAGGACAGTGCCGCTGGCGCGGTCCCACTCGCACCGGGCACCCAGGCCGTCGCCGTCGAGGTGCAGGTGGTCTACGCCTTCGATTGACCCTTCGACGTTCCGCCCTGGGCGGACAGTAACTCCCGGTGTGTCGGCGGTGGTCCGTGCTGCGTATATGAGGTTACGAGCGTGTCGGAGCGGGTTAGTGACCTGCGTCGCTCCGCCAGAAGTTGACCTCGGTGATCGCAGGGGGAGCCGCCGTTCGCGACGTCACTCGTGGCGTCGGCATCGATGGCACCGGACTTCGCGACTTCTCTTAGACTCGGGTGTCCATCGCCGTCGGGGCGTGGTCGTCGGAGGGGGTGCAGGAGATGCGGGCGGTGAGTGTCCGTGTCTCGCCCCTGGTATTCGGCGCTGGGTTGGCCGTCATGGTCGCGGCGAGCATCTGGGCTCCGGCCCCACCCGAGCTGATCACCGGCGGCGCCTGCAACGTCGCCGTGTGCGGGACGTTGGAAGACCCGCAGCGCTGGCGCACCGCGTGGTTCGTTTGGGGCGTCGGCGCCGTGATGACCCTGGGTGCCACCGCAGTGATGGCTCGTCGTCAGCCTGGGAGCGGGTGGTTGCGTGTCGCCTTGGCGGCCTTGATCGTGATCTCTCTCCCGATCACGGCGGCGATCGGAGCGGTGGTGTCCCTGCTCACTTCAGTGCACGGCTTCGGCGCCGTGATGTGGACATTCACCGTCTTACCGCTGGCCGCGCTGGCCTTCTCTACCGTTCACGCCATGTCCGATCTCGACCAGCGACGTTCACGAGCGGATACGGCCCAGACCTAGCCACGGTGCAGACTCGCGAGGTGCGTCACTGCGCCGGATGATGACCGCAAGCTCTGCCCCGAGTTCGGCCCAAGCCCGTGGATCGGCATGGGTCGGCGAACCGCCACGGAGGTGACACGACACTGGGGCTATCGCATCGACGAAGCCGAGGTTCATGCCCGTAAAGGAGTTCATCAGCGTTTCCCGGCGCGGTCCAAGTTCTGCAGGTGGGTAGAGACGGAGATCAACAGATCGAGGACGTCTCCTGGACCCATGAACTCGAACAGGACCGCGGATCCGTGCAGGTCGGGCGTGATCTCGATGGGCTGGGAGCTGCGGCAGGCGGCATCGCGCATGTGTGCTGGCCAAGTCTCCAGCTCCTCCGGCTTACGCAGTGTAAATCGGTTCCCATGCGCGATCGCATTGCGCAGGTGCCGCACCACCTCCAGGACGGGTGCGCGGTCGTAGTAGTTGTCCGCTGCCAGCCGATCACCCAATAGAACCAGGGAACTCACGCACCAGGCCCGGTCCATCTCCGCGCGCAGAGTGGGCTCAGAGCCCATGAGGTCTAGGGCGTATTTGAGATTGAACGGCCTGCTCGACCCGTCCCGGCAACTGACGGATCCGGTGGGGGGTTCGCCGTCTTCTTCAGAAGCGCGAAGCGCCAGAGAGAGGGCACGGGGGTCTCGTCCTATCTCAATTGCGGCCGCGTGGGCGTACAGCCCGAATCTCAGCAGGGACGCCAGTTGGGCGGTCTTTTCAGCAGTCACAGCAGACATGCTCCCGCACCCGGACGACAAGGGCCCTCACAGTTCACCGGCGCTGTACACCGCCGGGAGCCGGGCGCAACTTGGCGGCCTAGTCGAGGCCAGCGTCTTTGCGCCGCCACACCGCGTGACGAACTCGGCACCATGACAGTTCGAGCGACTCTCTGACGCTCCTCAGCAGATGTGTGTTCTGCTGGACGAGCCAGTAACGACCCAGCCGCAGTAGGTGCGTGATGACGCCCGAGGACATCTTGACCCGAGTAGGTGACCAGCTCGGCATCCGGCGGGTGTTCGGTGAACCGATCGACCGCGACGGAGTGACAGTGGTTCCGGTCGCCGTGTCGATCGGAGGCGGAGGCGGAGGCAGTGCTCCCGAAGACCAGGGCAGCGGCGGAGGCTTCGGCGGCATGGTCAGGGGCATCGGCGTCTACTCCATCAGCAAGGACCAGGTCCGCTTTGTCCCCGCCGTGGACACCACGGCCCTGGCGGCGCTGTTCGTCCTCGCCGTCGGCGTCGTTGTCCGCGCGAGACGACGGCGGGGGGCCTGACCAAGCACGAGGAGACTCGGCCGCTCGGGTTTGGTGAGGCGGTTGCTCTTCGACCGGCGTCCTATCGCCGCCTGTCGACCGCTCTGGGGCGGTGGCCGTGCTGGGTTAGGCGACGGGCTGGAGTGGTTGGACCTTGGGGATGCCGGCGGCTCGTTCGGCGGCGAGGTCGTGGGCTGCCTGCATGGCGAGCCAGGCGCGGGCGGTGCCTACGCCGGCCTCTTCGAGGCGGACGGCCAGGTTGGAGCTGATCCGGGCGTGGCCGTGGAGGACTCGGCTCAGGGCGACGCGGGAGATCCCGAGCCGGGAGGCGGCCTCGCTGACGCTGAGGCCGAGGTCGGCTAGGACGTCCTCGCGCAGGATCTCGCCGGGGTGGACGGGGTTCTTCATCGCCATTGGTCGTTCACCTTTCTGTCTCTCGTGCTTCCTGTCTCTAGTGGTAGTCCTGGTAGTCGACGAGTTCGACGTCGGAGTCGAGGAACCGGAACGTGACGCGCCAGTTGCCGTTGACCCAGATCGAGTAGTGCCCGGCAAGGTCGCCTTTGAGCCGGTGGGTGCGAAATGACGGGATGGCCAGGTCCTCAGCACTCTGGGCGACGTCGAGGGCGGAGAGGATGCGCAGGAGTTTGGGGACATGGTCGGCTTGGACGCCCTTCTTCGTGCCGTGTCGGTACAGCTTCTCGAGTCCTTTGTGTCGGAAGCTGACGATCACGACTCAACTGTATCGCGTGGCGTTACGCGATACAAGACGTGCTCGGCCGCACGGTTCGTCAGTGGCTCATCGATCACTGCCCCACTCCGCCGCTAAAGACACGCTCGTCCGGCCCTCCAGTCGAGACCTCAGACATGAACTGACTCAAGGCGCGCGCCATCCGCCACGTCGGTCACGTCCCGGGATGTACCGAAAAGTCAGCACAAAGTCGGTCCGAGACTGGTCGAGGTGGTCCATGCGCATCGGGTACCATCTCTAGCAACAGCCAACGAGATCCGTTCC
>JBAUUB010000313.1:0-1518 GCA_049582485.1 Dermatophilaceae bacterium | reverse complement strand
GGCGAAGCCGGACTGTCAGGGGAGCCGCATTCCTAGGATGGTCACGTGACCGCAGCCCCGAGCGTCAGCGTCGTGATCGCAGCGCACAACGCCCGCCAGACGATCGGAATGGCGTTGACGTCCCTGTTCGCACAGACCGTCCGGTCATGGGAGGCGATCGTCGTCGACGACGGGTCGAGCGACGGCACGAGGCGTGTGGTCGACGCCTTGGCCGACGAGCGGATCCACGTTGTCACCCAGAGCCGCGCAGGGGCCGCGGCGGCGCGAAACAGGGGTCTGTCTTTCGCTCGAGGGGACTTCATCGCCTTCCTCGATGCGGACGATTTCCTGTTCCCCGAGTACTTCGAACGCAGCCTTGCCGTCCTGGCGGCCTCTTCGGACAAGACGCTCGTGACCAACAATGCCTACTTCTTGACCCGCTCAGGTCTCGACATTCGTCTGATGAGGCACCGGTTCGCGCTGCCGCGTTCTCTCGAACGTCAGCAGGATGCCCTCCTGCGGAGCAACTTCGCCTCGATCATGAGCGTCTTTCCAAGAGAGTTGCTCGACGACGTGACGGGGTTCGACGTCGATCTGGAGCGCGCCGAGGACTGGGACTTCTGGATCCGCGCGTCCTTCGCCGGCTGGTTCTTCGCGCACCAGCGCTCACCGATGGCCTTCATCAACCGAACGGGTGAGTCGCTCACCTCGGCCACGGACAAGGTGGCGCGATCCGAGGCCGAGGTCCTGCGCAAGGCCGCACGAACCCAACCCCTCACTGCGAGTCAAGCCAAGCGAATCGAGTCACGGCTGGCGACCGGCGAGCCGTCCACACTGTGGTCGGACTCGGTCTCCGCGCTCGAGGCGGGTGACTACGTTCGGGCTGCACGTCTGCACTGGACTGGCACGCGGATGGCGACCCGGGCGCCCGGGCCCCTCGCGAGAGCTTTGGCATTTCGGCTGGCGCCACGAACGGTGGGGACCATCAGGCGCAGACGACTGCGGCCGCATTGAACCGAACCACGGTGCGCAGGGATCGCTACCCGGCGACGCCGGCGTAGACGCCCAACGTCTCTCGCGCGACCCTGTCAGGGTGGTGAGCGATGACTCGCGACCTCAGCCGGCCAGACTGGGCGGGTCGGGACGCCACACCGAAGAAGGCCTCGGTCAGGTCCCCAGGAGTCGAGTCGAGGGGCAGGACGACTCCGGCGGCCCCGTCGGGGCCCAGGTGCTCCCGAGCCGTGCCGACGTCCAACGTCAATACCGGGCAGTTGGCTGCGAGGGCCTCGACGATGGCGATGGACGAGGTCTCGCGCAGAGACGTCGAGACGCAGGCTTTGGCGCGGGCGACATATGTGACGACCTCATCCCGGCTCTTGGGCCCAAGGAAGTGCACTCGCCCTCTCGCCGGTGCAGCAGCCGCCTGACACTCCCTCAGGTATCCCTCATCGCCGACGGCGCCGAGGATGAGCAGGTCCCCTTCGCCACCGCGGTGGACGAAGCCTGCGAAACCGTCGATGAGGAGACGCTGGTTCTTCC
>JBAUUB010000312.1:0-12874 GCA_049582485.1 Dermatophilaceae bacterium | reverse complement strand
CTCCTGCGCGCCGCGGTGGCCGAACGATCCGAGGCCGAACGGCACCTCCTCGACGCCGTCCGCGCCGCCCGCGCAGCCGGCCTGTCCTGGTCCGCCATCGGCACCTTCGTCGGCACCTCAGGCGAAGCCACTCGTCAACGCCATGCAAACACGGTCGCTAAACCGACGACCAATCCGTGGCCCGGCTCCCGGCGGAGTACAGCGCCTCGTGAGGGGGATGGGGTCGTGTGGTGTGACGTTGATACCAGTTTGGTACCATCTCGGTATGGCGATGACACTGCGGTTAACGGACGAGGACGAGCAGGCACTGGCGTTGCTCGCCCAGTCCCAGGGCATCAGCAAGCAGGAGGCCACCGTGCGCGCCATCCGTGACGCCGCCGCGCGCCGCGGCCACGAGGACAAGGTCCGTGAGCTCTCGGCGCAGGCACGGACGCGATACGCCGACGTTCTGGAGCGCCTCGGCCGGTGACGATCTACCTCTCCTTGGAGGATCTGCTCACCCTTGCTAGCGACCTTGGGGTCGGACCAGTGCGCGACCTCGGGCTTCTCGACGCCGCCGCCCACCGGCCCCAAGTCGTTCTCTACGGGCAGCAGGCCTACCCTTACCTCGACACCAAGGCCGCCGCCCTACTCGACTCCATCGTGCGCAACCACGCACTCGTTGACGGGAACAAACGCCTCGGCTGGCTCGCCGTCGTCGTCTTCTACGGGCTCAACGACGTCGCGCTCGAGGCCCCCGACGATGATGCCTACGAACTGGTCATGGCCATCGCACGCAGCGAACCCGACATCGCCACCATCGCCGGCGCACTCACGTCCTGGCGCTGACCACCTTCTGTGGCGCGCCATTCAGACCGAGAGATCGGCCGCTTCCCGGCGGATTGGGCTATCTCCTTCGGCGTCGCGCCTGTGCCAATGAACCCATCAGGCGAGTTCCCGCTGCTCGACCTGCCGGTTCTGAGCGTGCCAGCGGCAGTCTGCCGGGGTCAGTACACCGGGCTGTACATCGTGGAGCGGATGTGCGCCTTGAGGTCCTGGGGGCGTGGCACGCGGGCCAGCCCCTGCGCGTATGCCAGCTGCGCGACCGAGACGGCGATCTCCACTGAGACGTCCCGGATGTTGCGCAGCAGCGGGTAGAGGTTTCCGGTGGCGAGCTGGTCCTGCGAGACCAGATCGGCGAGCTTGCGCGCTGCCGCCATGAACATCTCCTCCGTGACGTGTGCCGCCTCAACCGCGATCACGCCGAGGCCAACACCGGGGAAGATGTAGGCGTTGTTCCCCTGCCCTGGGACGAGGGTGCGGCCCTGGTATTGGACCGGGGCGAAGGGGCTGCCACTGGAGAAGATGGCGCGCCCACCGCTCCACTCATACGCGCGCGAGGCCGTGCATTCGGCCTTTGAGGTGGGGTTGGAGAGCGCGAAGATCACCGGTCGGTCGTTGAGTTCGGCCATGCGCTGCACCACGTCCTGAGTGAAGGCTCCGTGCTGGCCCGAGACGCCGACGAGGACCGTGGGACGCACTGCCTCGACGGCTGCCCGCAGATCAGCGGCCGGGTCGGCGTCGTGCGCGAAGCGCAGCTTGTTCTCGGTAAGGTCGGTGCGGCTCGAGACCACCAGGCCCCGCGAGTCGACGAACCAGCACCGGGACCGTGCCTGCGCTGCCGTCAGCCCCTCATCGGCCATCGCGGCCGTGATCAGCGCCGCGATGCCGAGGCCGGCGCCGCCGGCCCCGTGGAACAGGAAGGTCTGCTCGACGAGGCGGCCGCCGGTGACGCGCAGCGAGGACAGGACACCAGCGAGCGCGACCGCGGCGGTGCCCTGGATGTCGTCGTTGAACATGCAGTAGCCGGCGCGGTACCTCTGCAGCAGCCGGAAGGCGTTGGCGTTGCCGAAGTCCTCGAACTGGATCAGTGCCCGTGGGAAGCGCTGTGCGACCGCCTCCATGAACTCGTCCAGGAGGGCGTCGTACGCCTTGCCGCGAACCCGCTGCTCCTTCACCCCGACGTAGAACGGGTCATCGAAGAGATCGTGGTTGTTGGTCCCCACATCGATTGTGACCGGCAGGGTGGCCGCCGGGTCGATCCCAGCGCAGGCGGTATACAGCGAGAGCTTCCCGATCGGGATGCCCATACCGTTGGCGCCCAGGTCGCCCAGGCCGAGGATGCGCTCGCCATCGGTGACGACGATGACGCGGATGTCGTCGATGGGCCAGTTGGCCAGGACCTCGGCGACCGAACCGCGGTCCTCGATCGTCAGGTACATGCCGCGGGACCGGCGGAACATGTGGGAGAACTCCTGGCATGCCTGCCCCACAGTGGGGGTGTAGACAATCGGCATCATCGTCTCGATGTTGTCCATGACCACCCGGTAGAAAAGGGCTTCGTTCCGGTCCTGCAGGTTGGTCAGAAGGGTGTACTTCGCCAATGCGTCCGGTGCGGCGTGAAACCTGGTAAGCACCCGGGCGACCTGCACCTCCTGCGAAATCACTTGATACGGAAGCAGCCCCCGCAGCCCCTGACTCTCCCGTTCCTCCCTCGTATGCGCCGTACCGTGGTTCAGCAGGGGGTTGTGCAGGATCTCGAGGCCCTGGTGCTCCATCATGCCTCTTCGGTCAGAAGTGGAAGCCAGTCGCTGCCAGACTACTGGGCTGTGCCCCATGGCCGTGGTGGAGGGTGCTCACCCTCACCTCCACACGGTGCGCCATGTCCCTCCCGGCTACGCAGCCGCTGAACCCGCTGAGCGGAGAGCGCGAGTCATCCACTCCCCTCGCGACCTTGCCCGGGAACTGTGCATGAGCACGGCGAAGGCCCAAGAGAACGCATCGCCCACGTTGAAGTCGCGGCAAGGTAAGGCCTCGGAGAACATCCGGCCCTCTCCCAGACCAACATAGGGGCGCTCGTCGCGGACCTCCGGACGACGAGGGAGATGGGGGAGATCCCACCCTCGATGGGTTCGCGGACGTCGTCCGGATACCACGTGCCCGGCTGACGGCCTGCTCACGGGACGGCGGGGTCGGACGGCGCCGCGTTTCCGGCACTTCCTGGTCGACTCGTGGTGTCGGCTGCCGCTGACGGAGCCGACGGAACGGGAGCCGGAGTCGTCGGGTCGTGGACGCCGGCGTCGGGCACTCGGATCAACAGGCTGAGCACCACACCGACGAGTGCGATGGCGAACGGATAGATCCCGACGGCCACCCGGAAGGCCAGGCCCGGGTCGGGGCCGGGATCGGCACCGGAGTAGTAGCCGAATAGGAACCCGAGCGATCCGAGTCCGATTCCGGCCGTGGCACCGGTCAGACGGCTGAAGATGCCGAAGGCGGAAAGGAACAGCCCCTCCCGGTGCTGGCCGTGGCGGCGCACGTCCTCGTCGAGAACGCGGGCCTGGATCAGGTCGTTGGTGGCAAGCAGGCCGGACCAGCCGATCGCGACGACTCCCAGACCGAGAACAGCCTGGACCAGGGAGCCGGCGAAGTAGAACGGCACGAAGCCGCCCGCGAGGAACATGAACGCGACACGCCAGGCGAACGGTGCGCCGCGTCGTCGGACCAGGGCGGTCCAGGCGGGTAGCCCTGCGGCCGCGATCGCGATCGAGGAACCGATCAGCCACAGCGAGTATGCGACGGGCAGGCCGAGCGAGTACTTCACGTACAGCTGCACTCCGGCGAGCACGAAGGCCAGCGGGACCAGGTAGCACGCCGTCGCGATGCCGACCAGCCAGAAGTGCGGGTTGCGCAGGATGGTGCGAGCGCCGGCGACGAAGCCGCTGTGATCCTCGACCACCCTCACCGGGTCCTCTCGCACACCGACAGCCATGAAGAGCAAGGCGACGAGGGCGATCGCCGCATACAGCAGCGCTGTCGTGCGGAACCCGTCCGGGGAGTCATCCGCGCCGAACAGGCTCGTCGTGAGGAATGGCGTCGCGGCCAGGGCGATGGCGAAGGCGACGAGCTGGAAGGCCTGACGAAGGGAGTTCGCGCCGGCCCGCTCGTGCTCGGCCGGGAACAGCTCCGGGAGCAGTGCGTTGTAGTTCGCCGCGTACATCGAGTCCGCGGCCTCGGTGAGGATCGCGAACACGGCGAACCATGCGACCAGGGCCAGTCCGTCCAGCGCTGTCGGCACGAAGAAGTAGCCGACGAAGGCGGCCGCGAGGAGGACCGACCCCACGACGAGCCACGGGCGCCGTCGACCCCACCGGCTGCGCGTGCGGTCCGACAGGTGACCGAGCACCGGGTTGTCGATCGCGTCGATGACGGCGTAGACGGCCATCACCGTGCCGTAGGCGCGCACGTCCAGGCCGAGGATGTCGACGTAGAAGAGGAGTGTGGTGACGCGGACCGTGTTGATCGGGATCGACAGTCCGAACATGCCGACGGCGTAGCGCCAGGTCGGCATCGATTGCGCCGCCTCTGCGCCACCCCGGCTCACAGCATCACACGCTAGCCGGTTCCGACACCGCTGGCCGTCGTCGCCCGATTCCCCGAGCGGATCTCGTCGGTTCGTGGCGAGCACCTGCGGCGGTGCGGCCGTAGGGTTCGTAGAAATCGATCCGGTCGACGGTGTCGTATCGACGTCAGGTCACTCGTAGAGATGGTGAGGCGGCGCGTCGGTCGCCTTCGTCGGGCCGGTCCCGGCGCATCGATCGCAGAGGAGACGACAGTGGCGCGGTACTTGATCGCTTTCAACGACGAGTGGGTTCGGGAGCACACGGAGGGGGAGCTGCGCGCCAAGTCCGCAGCCGGTAAAGCCGTGCTGGACGACATGTCGGCCCAGGGAGTCTTCGTGTTCGCCGACGGGGGTATCGACGCCTCGACCGTGGTCTGCAGCGTGGAGGCGAGAGAGGGTGAGGCCATCTTCACCGACGGTCCCTATGCGGAGACCAAGGAGCACCTGGGCGGCTTCACGGTGGTCGACGTCCCGGACGACGCCACTGCGCGGTACTGGGCCGGGCGGCTCGCCGTCGCGCTCGACTGGCCGCAGGAGGTGCACCGGTTCCCCGGGTCCGTGCGGCGCGACGACGTCGCTCCCGAAGGGGAGTGAGTCCGGTGCCTCGCTACCTGCTGTCGGTCTTCGGCCCGGCCGAGCCCACGAGTTTCGGCGGCTATCCGTCCAGGGCAGACATGCTCCAGGCGTTCGAGGACACCGGCGCCTTCAACGACAGGCTGATCCGCGACGGCCACTTCGTCTTCGCGGACGGGCTCCAACCCGCTGTGACCGCCACGACGGTGGACGGCCAGGGTGAGACGGCCGTCGTCACCGACGGTCCCTACGTGGAGACCAAGGAGCACCTCGGCGGCTTCTGGGTGATCGAGGCGGCGGACCTGGATGTCGCCCTGACGCTCGCGGCCGAGGCTTCGAAGGCATGCCGCGGCATCGTCGAGGTCCGTCCCTTCCACACGCAGGAGTCGCTCCGGGACCTGCGGGAGTCGTGACGCCCTCCGACGCCGATGCTGCGCTGGCCGTCGCCCACCGTGACGAGTGGGCCCGGCTGGTCGCGGTGCTCGCTCGACGATTCGGCGATCTCGACCTCGCTGAGGACGCAGCTGCGGCCGCGTTCCTCGAGGCCGTTCAACGCTGGCCGCACGACGGTGTCCCGCCGAATCCCGGCGGCTGGCTGATGACGACCGCGACGCGGAAGGCCCTGGACCAGCTCCGTCGCGAGTCCACGCGCAAGGCCCGGTACGAGGCGGCCCACATGCTGATCGACCCCACCCCTTCGGAGCCCACCGGTCCGGTCGACGACGACCGCCTCAGGCTCGTCTTCATCTGTTGCCACCCGGCTCTGGCGATGGACGCGCAGGTGGCGCTCACCCTTCGCCTGGTCGGGGGCCTGACGGTGGGCGAGATCGCGCGAGCCTTCCTCGTCCAGGACACCGCGATGGCGAGGCGTATCACCCGTGCGAAGGCGAAGATCAAGGCTGCACACATCCCGTACACGGTCCCGGACGCCGGAGGGATCCGGGAGCGGATCGCCGGAGTCCTGGCCGTCGTCTTCCTCATCTTCAACGAGGGATACCTCGCCAATGCCGGCGAGGAGTCCCTCCGGCCGGACCTCACCGATGAGGCCATCCGGCTGGGCCGTCTGTTGCGCGACCTGCTCCGCGATGACGGTGAGGTGGCCGGTCTCCTCGCGCTCATGCTCCTCACCGATGCCCGACGAGCCGCGCGCGTCGGTCCCGGGGGCGACTTGGTGATCCTCGGCGAGCAGGACCGCGGCTCGTGGGACCGGGAGCTGATCGCCGAGGGGCACGCTCTGGTGCGCGAGTGTCTCGCCGTGGTCGCGGCCGGCGGTCCGCCACCCGGTCGCTACCAGATCCTCGCAGCCATCAACGCGGTCCACACGGCCGCGTCGTCGGCGGCGCAGACCGACTGGAGCCAGATCCTGGCACTCTACGACCGCCTGGTCGCGGTCGACCCGTCGCCGGTCGTCCGGCTCAACCGCGCCGTCGTGGTGGGGGAGCGACACGGGCCGGAGGCCGCCCTGGACGAGCTCGCCCCCCTCGCGCCGCTCCTCGACGGGTACCACGCCTTCCACGCTGCGCGGGCCGATCTGCTGCGCAGGGCGGGACGTTCCGCCGAGGCGACCAACGCATACGGCCGGGCCATCTCACTGGCGGGAAACCAGGCGGAACGGGCCTATCTCACTCGCCGCCGAGAGGAGCTCACCCGATGACGGCGCACAGTGGGGCGTAGTGGTGGCGGACTGGCACTTCCGCCCGGCCTCCGACACCTGCTTGAGTTGGGAGGGCGACCGATCCGCCCGTCGGCCCACCAGGGGCTGCGTCGGTCGTGAGCCGCTCAGGAGACGATTCGAGGGAGGTGTCGTGGCCCTCGATCGCGATCGCCCCGGGCCCCCGTCCCGAGACGTTCTCGGTGACTGGACGCTGACCTGCGGTGTCGTGGCACTGGTCCTTGTTCTCATGCCGGTCATCGGCGACGTGCTCGCGGGGCCGGTGGCCGTCGTCGCGGTCGTCCTCGGTGTCGTCGGCCTCGTTCGCGAGCACCGAGGTGGCCCGTTGCACACGTGGCGCACCCTGGTCGGTGGGCTGCTCGGGGCCGCGGCGCTCCTTCTCGTGGTGGCCATGGTCGCAGCGACTGGTGGAGTCGGTTAGACGTGCGTCGGCGCCGTCACGTCCGGAGCGCGGAGAGTACGTCGTCCGTCGTCACCACGGTCGCGAACTCGCCGCTGAGGTTGGTTGCGGTGGCTCGCGCGAGCTCGTCCGCCGTCATCAGGGTCCCGTCGGGGGATTCCCGATCGAAAGTGTGCGTGGCGTCCAGGGCGAAGTGGACGGTGTAGCCGAGGTTGCCGCCGACCCTCGCGGTGGTCTCGCAACAATGGTTCGTCGTGATCCCGGCGATGACGATCCCGGTGACACCGGCCTCGGTCAACCAGCTGTGGAGGTCAGGGGTGCCGTGGAACGAGGAGTTCACCGACTTGGTGACGAGGAGCGCGGGTTGGTGCTCGGCGAGATAGGGCTTGAGTGCGTTCCCCGGTGAGGACGGGTGCAGCGGGCTCGCCGGGTCCTTGGAGTCGTGGCGGACATACACGAGCGGGCGACCGGTGGAAGCGAAGGCGTGAACGAGTCGCGCGATATTGGCATCGCACTCGGCGTTGTTGCGCCGGCCCCACACTGGGTCGTCGAAGCCGGCCTGGACGTCCACGACGACCAGGGCCGCGCCGACGGGCAGCGAAGTCTGCATGTATCTCCTCGAGTGGTCCTGAGAGCGGTCGGGACCGCGCTCCGATCGGTCCAGGTGCCTCCGACCTGCGCGAACGGGAACCATGATCGCTCATGCCGAGTATTGGGGCGACACCCCGGTCGTTCGGCCGAAACTCGGTGACAGAGGTGGCCGGAGAGGCAATACTGTCGCGGGTGAGCGGGGTGCCGACGGGGACGGTGACGATGTTGTTCAGCGACATCGAGGGGTCGACGTCCCTGCTCAACGGGCTCGGTCCGCGCTGGGGCGAGGCGCTGTCGGCCCAGCGACGGATCCTGCGCGCCGCGTTCGAGACGCACGACGGGCAGGAGATGGGGACCGAGGGGGACAGCTTCTTCGTCGTGTTCGCGTCGGCGCAGCAGGCGGTGGCCGCAGCGATCGCCGGACAGCGCGGGCTGAGGGGCCACGAGTGGCCGGGACGGGTGCCGCTGCGGGTGAGGATCGGGCTGCACACCGGTGAGCCCGAATGGCACGACGACGACTACATCGGGATCGACGTCCACCGTGCGGCCCGGATCGCCGGCGCGGCGCACGGTGGTCAGATCGTCGTCTCGGCCTCCACCCAGCGACTGGTGGCCGGTGCCGGCGGCGACTTCCGACTGCGTGATCTCGGCCTGCACCGCCTCAAGGACCTCACCGAGCTCGAGCACCTCTTCGACGTCGACGCCCCCGGACTCGACGAGGAGCACCCTCCTTTGCGCAGCCTCGGAACGGGCGCGAGCCTGCCGACGTATGCGACAGAGCTGATCGGACGCTCGGCGGAGGTCGCGGCGATCTGCGACTCGATCGATCTCGACGGTGCTCGTCTGTTGACGCTCACCGGCACGGGTGGGACGGGCAAGACGCGGTTGGCCGTGGCCGTGGCCGGCGAGCTCGAGCGCCGGCACGCGCGTGACACCTACTTCGTCCCCCTGCACGCCTACGACCGCGCGAGCCTGATGTGGGCCGGCATCGCCGACGTGCTCAGCGCGCCGGCGGATGCGAACCAATCGCCGGAGGAGCGCGTCCTCGAGTTCCTCACAGCGCGCTCGGCCCTTCTGGTCCTGGACAACCTCGAGCAGATCGCGGAAGCCGGCGAGGTCGTCAGCCGGCTACTGACGACCGCACCCGGCTTGCGGGTCCTCGCCACGTCGCGCCGCCCGCTGCACCTCGCCGACGAACAGCTGTATCCCGTGGCACCCCTGAGCGTGCCCGACCTGACGTCCGACCGGGAGCCGGGTCGCATCGAGACGGGAGCTGTCGCCCTCTTCGTCCGGCGCGCCCGGATGGTCCGACCGTCATTCGCGCTGAGCCCGTCCAACGTCGACGATGTCGTGGCGCTGTGTCGCAGACTCGATGGACTGCCTCTCGCCATCGAGCTCGCCGCTGCACGCTCCCGGCTGCTCAGCCCTCGGGCGCTGCTGCATCGGATCGACGACCAGCCGAGTGAGGAGGCCGCGGTCAGCGGTCGCTCAGAGCGGCACCGGACCCTATGGGCGACGATCTCGTGGAGCTATGACCTGCTCGACGCCCGCGACCAGCGGGTGTTCCGTCAGCTCGGCGTCTTCTCGAGCCGGTTCGACCTCGATGCGGTCGAGCACGTCGTCAGCACGGACGGCCGCGACCCACTCGATATCGTCACCCGCCTGATCGACGCGAGCCTGCTCGAGATCGTGGAGGGGCCCGACGGGGAGCCGATGATGTTCATGCTGGAGACGATCCGGCGCTTCGCCCGCACCCGGTTGCAGGAGTCCGACGAGCACGACGAGGTGCGCCTCGCGCATGCTCGGTGGTCCGTCCAGGTGGCGGCGCAGATCAGCTCCCTGTTGACCGGACCTCGCCAGATGAGCGCCCTCGACCGGATGGAGGCGGTCGAGGAGGACATCCGTGCGGCGCTCGACTGGTGTCTCGCTCCGAGCGCGGCCCCCGCCGGTGAACGGGCCACGTGCGGCTACGCGTTGCTCGAGCCCATGAACTCCTACTGGTACCGGTTCGGCTACATCGCCGAGGGGCGAGGCTGGCACGAGCGTGCCCGGCGCCTCCTGGCCGGCGATGGTGTGCCCGACAGTCCCGAGGTGGTCGACGCACTGCATGGGGAGGGTGTCCTCGCGGTCCAGCAACTGGATCTGGCTGCGGGCAGTACGGCTCTGGAGCGGGCCCTGGCCATGGCGCACCGTCTCGGCGACCTGGGCCGTGAAGCACGTGAGTCGAACAGCCTCGGAGTTGCGCGGCGCGAGGCCGGGGATCTCGAAGCGGCTCGTGCGCTGATCGAGCGGAGTCTGTCCATCGCACGTCAGATCGGCGACCGGCACCGGGAGGCCACGGCGCTGAGCAATGTCGTGCACCTGCAGCTCGATGTGGGGGACTACTCGGGCGCCGTCACCGCCGCTCGCACCGCGATCGCGCTGGTCACGGCACTGGGGGACCCCTGGGGTGTCGCGATCAATCAGGGCAACCTCATCGTGGCGTTGCTCCACTCCGAAGGCCCGGAGAGCGCCTCCGCCGTCCTTCGGGAGGTGGCCGCCGACGCAGTGGCTCTCGGTGACACCGAGCTGTCGATCGACCTGCTCGACGCGGCCGCTGCGGTGGCAGCCGGACTGGGGTCGCCTGAGCTGGCAGCAACCCTGCTCGGCACCTCCGAGGCGCAGCGGGAGGTGGCCGGCATCCCCCGTCCGGGCCCCGACCAGCAGCACCTCGACCGCTTCATCGAACCCGTCCGAACGACCCTTCAGGACGGCCTGTGGACGGCGGCCTTCACGAAGGGGTCTTCGATGACCATCGAGCAGGCGATCGCACACGCCACCTCGGCCATTGGGATGCCGACGCCGACAAACCCTTGAAAAGGACGGAGGAAGCCGACACCATGAGCCGGAACATCACACGACCGAGGAGGACCTGTGACCAGGCAAGACGCAGTGCAGAGCTGGTGGGATGGCTTGAGCAGTGAAGAGCAGGACGAGTTCATCAGGTCAGGGGATGCCAGTGAGCCGAGCGCGGCCATGCAGCAGTCGATGGAACAGGCCGGCCTGGTCGATCAGGGCACCGGCGGCATCCCCGACAAGGTCCTCCAGCACCTCGCCGAAAAGCGTGGGGGCGGCCCGGACGACACCGTCGATGGCGGCAAGATGTGGCACTGACCGCGTTCTGCCGCCCAGAGCGGTTGAGACCAGGTCGGCGCGGTGAGTGAGGCAGCGCTCGCTGCCGACCTCGTCCTCGAAGGCGGCGGGGTCCTCGGGATCGGCCATGTCGGCGCAATCTCGGTGCTTTCGGAGACGGGATACTCCTTCCCGAGAGTTGCGGGCACCTCGGCCGGATCGATCGTGGGGGCGCTCGTGGCAGCCGGTATGCCGGCGTCTCGGATGACCGACATCATGACGACGTTGGACTATCGCCGCTTCGTCGACCGGTCGCTGCTGGACTGGATCCCGGTCGGCGGGCCGCTGCTCTCCCTCTTGACGGACGATGGTGTCTTCGAAGGTGAGTATCTGCGGGAGTGGCTCGGCAACCTGCTCGTCGACGAGTGCGGTGTCGAGACGTTCGGCGACCTCGCCATCGAGGATGACCCACACTCATCCCTGCCACCGGAGCGCCGGTACCGGCTCGTCGTCACCGCGACCGATCTCTCGAAGGGTGAGCTCAGGTACTTCCCGTGGGACTACGAGCATGCCTACGGCCTTGATCCGGACCAGCAGCTCGTGGCCGACGCCGTTCGGGCGTCCATGTCGATCCCGTTCTTCTACGAGCCGGCCACCCTGACCGCTGCCGACGGCACGACCTCGACCCTGGTGGACGGCGGCGTCCTGTCGAACTTCCCGATCGACGTTCTCGACCGAACCGATGGCCAACGGCCGCGCTGGCCGACGTTCGGCGTCAAGCTGCTCCCGGTCCTCCCCATGGATGCGGCCAAGCTCATTCCGATCGCGGGGCTGTTCACGCACGGTCCGGTCGCGCTGGCCGCGAATCTCGCGATGACAGCGATCGTGGGCCGGGACCAGGCCCACCTCGCCAAGCCGTGGGTCAAGGTCCGGACCATGCAGGTCGACACCGGCGGGGTCAGCCCGGTCGACTTCGGCCTGAGCCGGGCTCAGGCTGCCACCCTGTTCGCGAACGGCCGGACGGCGGCCACGCGGTTCCTCGCCGGGTGGGACTGGGACGAGTACCTGGACACCTACCGCACCTGGGAGTGAGCGGTGGGGCGTGTCGGGCTTGAACCGACGACCGACGGATTATGAGTCCGCTGCTCTGACCGACTGAGCTAACGCCCCTCGGCGGACAGGCTACACAGCCGCGAGCTGCGCGCCGGTCCCGCCGTAGTGGTTCCTCGTGGGCCCGGCGAGACTTCCGCACGACGGATCCGCTTCCCGGTGGTACTGGTGCCGTTGTGCAACATGGTGCAGAATAGGCGAACGGTGACGTCTGTTCCCTCCCGTGACGGGTGTGACAAGGATCGGGTGTGACAGAACGCCGCCGTGACAACCGCATACGAAGACAGCATCCAGGCTCAGCACGACTGCCGTGGCGTTGGGGAAGACGTCCATCGCAGGTGAGGAGACCGGGATGTCCGTGCTACCCAATCCGACCGGCGCGTCCCGCGCCGGCTGGACCCGAGGCGTCGTGTTCATCCACGCGACGCCCAAAGCGCTGTGCGCCCACATCCAGTGGGCCCTCGAAAGCGTGCTCGGCTCGCGGGTGAGCCTTGACTGGCGCGACCAGCCCGCCGGTCCCGGCATGATGCGCGCCGACCTGTCGTGGACCGGCGCGCCCGGCACCGGTGCCGCGATCGCGTCCGCACTCAAGGGATTCTCGGGCGTCCGCTACGAGATCACCGAGGACGCGAGCCCCGGTGTCGACGGCGCGCGGTGGTCCTACACGCCCAGCCTGGGGATCCTGCACACCCGCACCTCGGCGAACGGCGACCTCGTCATCGGCGAGGACCGGCTGCGCGAGATCATCCAGCTCGCCCAGGGCAGCGCCGAGGCGATGGCCGAGATGATCGAAGAGTGCCTCGGCGCCGACCACGACGCCGAGCTCGACATCTTCCGGCACGCCGGTGAGGGCGCCCCTGTCCGGTGGCTGCACAAGGTCGGCTAGGGCGTGTTGATCAAGGGGTTCGTGGTGTTGGTCGGCCAGTGTTGACGTTGTGACGCGTCGCGAGATTTCTGATGAGGTGTGGGCTGTGCT
>JBAUUB010000311.1:0-16897 GCA_049582485.1 Dermatophilaceae bacterium | reverse complement strand
GTCGAGGTCGACTACCAGGGCATGTCGACCAACCAGTCCTACAACGGCAACGGCAAGGAGATCGCCGTCTCCGCGATCAAGGTCTTCGAGCCCAACGCCGAGAACCCGCTCGGTGTCGTCTCGCTCGGTGACTTCTACGAGGGTCCGACCTTCGAGCAGGTCGACTACGACCAGGCCTGCGTGGCGACTTCCTGATCGCGGACGCGGCTGACGTAGACCTAGCAGAGCCCCCGGCCACCTCGGTGGTCGGGGGCTCTGCCGCGCTCAGTCCGTATGCGGCGCTCGCCCGCTGCGAGCGAGCCACCACAGCCCGATGACCGGCAGGATCAGCGGCACGTAGCCGTACCCGTTGCCGAACTGGGACCACACAGTCCGGTCGGGGAAGGCCTCCGGGAGGAGGTAGGACGCGATGCCGACGACGATGACCCCCACCATCTCGATCGAGATCGTCACCCAGGCCAGCCGCCGCATACCGCGGGCGAGGGCGACCGTGGCGATGAGGTAGACGACGGCCGCGAATGCGGACAACAGGTACGACAGCGGCGCCCGCTCGAAGTACTCGACGATCTGCAGGATCGAACGGCCCGTCGCCGCCAGGGCGAGCACACCGTAGACGGACACGATGATGATTCCCGGCCCGGAGCGCAGGTCGTGGGAGGACCGACCCGACCCAGCCGGGTCGGACGTCGAGTCCGGTTCAGACATTGAGGTCCCAGATCTGCTGCAGCCGCGCGGTCATGACGAGCACCGCGAACGCGCCGACAGCGATGGAGCCCATCGCCCACCGCGTCTTCTCCTTGATGGCGAGGAACGTCGTCATCAACGGGATGAACGGCAGCGATACGAGGTAGGCCGCGAACGTGGCCAGCTCACTGCCCTCCTCGATGGAGGACATCCGGGTCAGCCCGATGACGAGCTGGACGATCGTGCCCAGCAAGACGAGCGCCGCGAACCCGAGGAGCAGGTCGTCGATCAGCCGGTCGCGGTAGGCGTACACCCCGGCCAGTACCATCAGGACGAGGCTGACCGCACAGACGACCAGGGTGAGCGCGAAGATCATGCGGCCCGGCGCTCCCCCAGGATGTCCGTGATCGTGGAGACGATGAGGTCGATGTCCTTCTTGCTCGCGACGATCGGGGGCGCCAGGCGGATGGTCGAGCCGTGGGTGTCCTTGGCGAGAAGCCCGCGCTCCATCATGGCCACGGACAGCTCCCGCCCGGTCATGATGCCGGGGTCGATGTCCAGGCCGGCCCACAGCCCCCGGACCCGCAGCTCGACGAGTCCGGCACCCACGAGCGGACGCAGTCCGTCCTCGAGCCGTGCGCCGAGACGGGCAGCGCGGTCCTGGAACTCGCCGGTCTCGAGCAGTCTGACGACGGCACGTCCGACCGCCGCGGCGAAGGGGTTGCCGCCGAAGGTGGACCCGTGCGAACCAGGAGTGATCACGCCGAGCACCTCTCGGTCGGCGGCGACGGCGGAGACCGGCAGGATGCCGCCGCCGAGTGCCTTGCCGAGGATGTACATGTCCGGGACGACGTCCTCGTGGTCGCAGGCGAAGGTGCGTCCGGTGCGCGCAAGTCCCGACTGGATCTCGTCGGCGATCATGAGCACGCCCCGGGCGGAGCACATCTCGCGCACCTCGCGGAGGAAGCCGTCCGGTGGGATGACGACGCCGCCCTCGCCCTGGATCGGCTCGAGGAGCACCGCGACCGTCGTCTCGTCGATGAGCTCGTCGATCGCAGCAAGGGAGCCGTACTTGGCCAGACGGAAGCCGGGGGTGTAGGGCGCGTACCCCGAGCGGGCGATCTCATCGGTCGAGAACGACACGATCGTCGTCGTGCGCCCGTGGAAGTTGCCGTCCATGACGATCATCGACGCCTGCTGCTCGGGCACACCCTTGACCTGGTAGCCCCATCGGCGGGCGACCTTGATCGCGGTCTCGACGGCCTCGGCGCCGGAGTTCATCGGCAGCACCATGTCCTTGCCGGTCAGCCGGGCGAGGTCGCGGGCGAACAGCGCCATCTCCTCGCTGTAGAAAGCGCGCGAGGTCAGCGTGAGCCGGTCGAGCTGGGCGTGGGCCGCGGCGACGAGGTCGGGGTGGCCGTGGCCGAAGTTCAGAGCCGAGTAGCCAGCCAGGCAGTCGAGGAAGCGCCGGCCGTCGACGTCGGTCACCCAGGCCCCATGTCCCTCGCGCAGCACGATAGGAAGCGGGTGGTAGTTGTGCGCGGCGTAGGTCTCGGTGAGCTCCATGAGGTGCTGCGCGTCGTCGCGGTCGGTCACGGCGATGTCCTTCGGGGCAGGGGCGTGCGGGGTATGCGGTGCAGCCTATCCGTCGGCGCGCACCGGCTCGCGCCACACCGAGGCGACCCGGTCCGCGACGTGCGCCGCCTGGACGGTGCCGGCCTCACGGGCGGCCGGTGCCGAGCTCGGGTCGAGCAGGTTGCGACCCATCGCCGCCAGTGACGTCTCGTCGGGGACGATGCAGGTCGACCTCACCCCTGGACCCAGCGAGGCCAGTTGGGCCCGGGGCCGCTGGGCCCGCCGCAGCGCGAACGCGACCGGTGCGATCACGAGGACCCGCTCACAGCCGACCGCCATGTCGGCGTTGGCGACGGTGCGGATGCCGCCGTCGACGTAGCGGTCACCGTGGATCGTGACAGGCGGGTAGATCAGCGGCACCGCGCAGCTCGCCGCCACCGCCCTCGCGAGCGGCACGCCGCTGTCGCGGGTGAAGACGACGGCCTGCCCGGTGTCGGCCCGCACGGCGGTGATCCGCAGGTCGCGATCGGGCCAGTCGGCGTCGTCGATCCCCTGGGTGACGGCGGTGACGAACGCCTCCTCGTCGAGGAGGGCCGCGCGCTCGGCCCGACGGGCCAGCCAGGCCCGCCCGCTCGCCGGGGTGCCCGGTCGCAGTGAGGCGGCGAGATAGCGGGCCAGGACCGCCGGCCCCATCCGCGCCCCGGTGGCCGCGACGGCCGGAGACCCGAGCTGGTCCAGGGCCTCGTGGATGTCGCGACCGAGGGCGAGATGGGTAGCCACGACCGACCCGGCGCTGCTGCCGACGAGCAGGTCCGCCTCCCGGACGTCGATGCCGTGCTCGAGCAGCCCCAGCACCACGCCGATCTCCCAGGCGATGCCGGCATGTCCACCGCTGCCGAGGACCAGGGCGCGGCGCATGCTTCCGGACTCGCGCATACCACCATGCTAAGCGGGCGCTCACCCGCGCCGTAGACTGGGCGGCATGCCGAGAGCCGCTGTCACCGATGGGATCGAGCTGGAGTACGAGGTCTTCGGTGAGGGGGTGCCGCTCTATCTCGTCATGGGGCTGAACACCCAGATGGTCGCGTGGCCGCGCGAGCTGATCGACGATCTCGTCGGGCGCGGGTACCAGGTGGTCCGGATGGACAACCGCGACATCGGGCTGTCCACCAAGACCGGCGGTCCTCCGCCGCAGCGCAAGGACGTCATCGCCTCGGTCGTCCGTCCGGCCAAGGCCAGGCTCAGGGCCGACTACCTCATCGAGCACATGGCGGCCGACATCGTCGGGCTCATGGACCATCTGGGCCACGACAAGGTCCACCTCGTCGGTGCCTCCATGGGTGGCATGATCGTCCAGCAGATCACGATCGACCACCCCGACCGGGTCGCCTCACTCTGCTCGATCATGTCGACGACGGGTCGAAAGACGGTGGGCCGGGTCCACCCCTCTCTGCTGCCCAAGCTGCCGTCGACGCTGCTCTCCGAACCGCCGAAGGACCGCGCGGCGGCGGTCGACCGCGCACTGCGCACCTGGCGGACCATCGCGGGGCCGCACTACGACGAGGATCGCATCCGCGAGATCGTCGAGCTCTCCCTCGAGCGCAGCACCGACACCGTCGGCGGCGTCCGTCAACTCATCGCCATCGGCGCCAGCCCCGACCGCACCGAGGGTCTGCGCCGGATCGAGTGCCCGACCCTCGTCATCCACGGGTTGCGCGACAAGCTCGTGACGCCGAGCGGCGGAGTGGCGACGGCACGGGCGATCCGGCACTCCCGTCTGCTGATGTTCCCCGACATGGCACACGACCTCCCCACCCCGCGCCTGGCGGAGATGGCCGAGGAGATCGACCGCAACGCCCGCAGGTCGACCGTTCCCGCCTGACGTGTCGGCCGCGGCGGGCGGTCCCCCGGTCACCGATGCCTGGGCACCACGTCGAGATCGTCCTCGGTCCACCGCACCAGACCAGCGCCGGCCAGCTCCGCCAGCCACCCCTCCATCGGCCAGCTCCCCCACCGACGCCGGTAGATCCACGAGTTGCGCACGATCGCATCCAGATGCTCGACCGGGGGATGCGAGACGGGATGGTGCTGGTGGTACACGTCGGCTCCGCCGACCCAGACCAGGTCGACCCCCTCCCTCCGGGCGATCTGACCGAGATCGGTGTCCTCCCCGCCATAGCCGACGTACTCCTCGCAGAACCCTCCGAGCAGCCGCCACGTCGATGCGCTGACACACGCGCTGAGCGACCAGAACAACCGGTGGTCGCCGCAGGCGACGAGCGCGCCGGGGGCGGGATCGGGACGTGCGGGATGCGGTCGACGATGTATGCGCAGGTCGATCGGGCGGTTCGGCGGCACCACCCCGTCGGGCAGGTACGTGACGGGGCCGCAGAGGATGGCGGGCGGGCCGGAGCAGGCGAGTGACGCATACCGGTCGATCGTTCCGGCACCGGCGAGGCAGTCGACGTCCAGAAGCACGATTGCTGCTGCGCCTTCGTCCAGAGCGACGTCGACACCGTGGTTGCGGGCGGCGGCGATCGGGAGGCCGTCGGGGTGGATCGGGTGCTCGACGACCCTGACCCGTCGAGCCCCGCGGTGCTCGTGGACCACCGCGGCGACGCCCGGGTCGCCGACGGCGACCACGACGTGCGGAGTCAGTGGGTTGCTCATGGCGAGCAGCCGGAGCTGGTGGGCGAGGTGATCGTGGCGCCCGTGCGCGACGGTCACTACGGTTGCGTGCGAATCAGCCACCTGCGGTCTCCTCGATGAGATCGGCAGCGCGCTCCGTCGCGCCCTCGGTGCACCAGCGCTCCCAATCAGGAGAAGTGCCGATGACGGATCCGACGAGGTGCGTCCAGTCCACCGTCTCGACCTCGTCTGCGGGCACGATCGGGGTGAGCCGCATCTCGCTGAGCGCTGTGGCGAGGTACTCCTGCTCCCCGTGCGGGCGGGGGCAGGGCACGACCACGGCCGGGGCGCCTACGGCGGCGATGTCGGCCACGGCGTTCTGGCCGGCGTGGCTCACCACGACCGCAGCGGTCGCCAGGGCGGCCTCGATGTCGGGCATCCAGCTGCCGGCTCCGGCCATCACCCAGTCGAGGTCGGGAACCCGACGCGCAAGGGCGTCGGCCGCGGAACGCATCGTCGGGTCGTCACGGCCGGCGAGGACGACCCCCCGCAGCGTCCCACGGGTGCCGGGTCGAGGTCGCAGCCGCGAGATGCCGCCGGTGTGCGTGACCTTCGCCGACTGCTCCTCCAGGCCACGGACGCAGCCGTCCGCCTCGACCGGCCACGGGGCCAGGACCGCCTGCGCCAGGCGGTAGGCGAGCCGGTGCGGCCGGTCGTCGCGACGGCCCGGTTGGGCGACGACCACGCTCGGCACGCCCAGCAGCCGCATCAGCGCGGTCACCTCGACCGACACGTCGACCACGAACGCGTCCGGGCTGCGGCGCTCGACCCATCCGGCCAGCCTGCGCATCCGGGACCGGGTCGGGACGTTGTCCATCGGCAGCCAGTGCAGCGCCCCACCCGCGGTCGGGTCGCTCCAGAGGCCCTCGCCGATGTCGTCGGGCGGCAGGGTGACGCCGTCGAGACCGCGCAGATCCGAGCCGAGCAGGACGACCTCGTGTCCGCGGGCGCGCACCGTCTGCGCGATGACCGAGGCGCGCGTCAGATGGCCGGCACCGACGTGGTGGACGTAGTAGCCGATCACCATGCGGCCACGGCCTCCTGGTACACCCTCTCGTAACGCTCGGCCATCAGGTCGGCACCGAAGTGGGACCGTGCAACCGCGCGGACGGTGTCGCGGTCGAGCTCGGCGATCCGGTCGACCCCCCCGACCAGCCCCTGGACGAGACGGTCGTCCTGGGCCTCGCCCTCGGTCGGGGCCGTGGGTACGGTCACGGTGACGCCCAGGCCGGGCCCGAGGACCTCGGGCAGTCCACCACGGCCGAGGGCGACCACGGGCGTACCGGTCAGCGCGGCCTCGACGGCGACGAGCCCGAACGGCTCCGGCCATCGGGGGGTGACGAGCAGGGCGGCGCTCTTCCCGACCACCGTGGCGGTCGCGTCGTGGTCGAGGTGGCCCTCGTAGGTGATGTCGACCCCGAGCAGCGGCTGCACCCGCGCCTCGAACCACGCGGGGTCGGGCACCGGCCCGATGAGCCGCAGCGGCCGCCCCGCGCTCCGGGCGGCCTGCACGGCGAGCTCCGGTCCCTTCTCCGGGACCAGCCGACCCACCCAGACCAGCTCCGACCCACCCGGACCAGCCGGGAACCGTTCGACGTCGACGCCGTTGTGGATGACCGTCGCCGGTCGGGCCAGGGTGGTCCACCGGGCGGCGAGGTCCGCGCTGACCGCGACCATCCTGGTGCGTGGGTCGGTGAGCGACACGCCGACCTCCATCCACGGGAACGGCGGGGTGTGCAAGGTCGTCACGAGTGGGCGGCCCAGGGCGCTCGCGGCGACGAGCGGAAGGTGGTGCAGGGAGCTGTTGTGGACGACGTCGACATCGCGACGCGCGAGCAGGTCCCCCACGACGAACAGGAAGGCATGCTGGTCGCGCAGGAATGCCGGCTCGGGCAGCTGCGGGTCGACCCGTGCCGTCGCCGACAGGGTCGGCATGGCCGGATGCGTCACGAGCTCATCGGCGAGCCCAGAGTCGGTCCCCGCGGCTGCGTACAGCCGGACATGACAACCCCGGGACCGCAGCGCCCTCGCGAGCGTGGCGACGTGCGCCTCCTGGCCGCCGGCGAACGGCTCGACCACGGGGTTGCGGCTCGGTCCCAGCAGCGCGACCCGCAGGCTCATGTCTGCAGTCCCGCAGTCGGCACGCGGACGCGACGACGGACCGCCGGGCGCACCTCCGCCGCGTCGATCGCGCGCAGGTATTCGGCGAAACCGGAGTCGACCCGGCTCAACAGTCGCCCCGAGGTGCGGACCCGGGTGGTGTCCGTGGCCAGCCACCGCGCGCGACCGGTCCTGATCTTCTCGACCAGTCCGACATCCTCCCCGACGCGCACCTCCCCGAAGCCGCCCTCGCCGAGCCACCTGCTTGCGCGAAGGCCGAGGTTCGCGCCGTGGACGTGCCCGTGCCCCTCGTGCAGCGCATGGCGGGCGTACCACGCCTGAAGAACCTCCTCGGACTCGACCCCGAACGGTTCCACGGTCCCGATGACGAGGTCGATGCCACGGTCTGCGAGACCCACCTGACGGTGCAGCCACGACCGGTGCACGACGGTGTCGGCGTCGGTGCAGGCGATCCACGTGGTCTCCGGGGTCGGACGTCCGAGCGCCATCAGACCCGTCTCGATGGCGGCGTCCCGCGCGAGGCCGACCCCGACACCGTCGAGCTCGACCATCAGGGCGCCGTGCGTCGCGGCGATGAGTGCCGACCCGTCGCTGCATCCGTCGAGCGCCACGACCACGGTGGTCCGGGTGCCCGCGCGTCGCCGGCGCAGGCGCGTCAGCGCCGCGGTGACGGAGTCGAGGCAGGAGCCCAGCAGCGCCTCCTCGTCCTGCGCGGGAATGGCGACGATGACGTCGGTGACCGGCTCGTGAGGGGTGCGCCACAGCGTGGGCCGTGACGGTCGCAAGGGCCGCATTCGCCCGACGCTATGCGTGCGCCCGTATGCACGGCACCACCCCTGGGGGTGGAACAGCTGGGTCGCTGACCTGCACCGACGTCGCTCAGGCGGGCTCCACGAGGTCGAAGGGCACGCTGAGGATGCCCTCGTCGACCCGCACCTGGTAGCGGCTCCGGCCGACCCCCTCGATCTCGCCGGTGCACCCCTGGAAGCGGCCGTCGGCGATGATCCGCGCGACCGTCCCGAGCTCGAGCCTGGGCGCCTGCTCCCCCGGAGCAGCGGAGCGGCCGCCGCCGGATCCCATCCCGGCCTTCGCCCGGACATAGTCGGGATGTTCGGTGAACCTCCGCCCGCGGTAGGTCCACTCGAAGACGTGGGCAGGGTCGAACGAGGACGAGCACTCAGCGCAGGCGATCAGACGCGTGGGCCGCCGGTGCCGCCGGACCTCGTGCCCCGCCGGGCACGTGCCGATGAACGGCGCCAGCTCGCGCGCCGCCTCCGATGAGAAACAGCGGGCGTCACTGGCGCCGATCTGACGGGCCTTGGTCTTCCAAACCCTGTCGTGCCCATGGGCCGGCCCGACGAGCGCATGGGCGATCTCGTGCAGGATCGTGTCGCGCACGAGCGCCTCGTCGTGGGCGCGCGTCAGTGGCGCGCTCAGGGTGATCCGCCGACGCCGGAAGTGGGTGGCGCCGGCCCGCGTCTTGGCCCGGTCCAGGCCGACGGTCCACTCCCTCAGTCCGTGCTCGTCGAGCAGGGAGCGCGCGAGCCGCAGCGCAGTCGCGGTATGCATCGGCCTCCTCCCTTCTCGAGCCCGGCGACCGGGGTATGCGGTGGTGCGGGCACCAAGCGTAGGTGCGAGCACCGACAGGTCAGGGTCGGCCATCCACAGCGATCGAGGAGGAGAGCAGGATGCGGTCGGCTGCTGCCTCAGCTGGCCCACGCGAACAGTGGCGGCAGGAGGAACAGCATGCCGAGCGACCAGATCAGGTGGGTGATGATCGGTCCCATGATCCCGCCCGTGACGCGCCTCTGCAGCCCGACGACGACACCGACGATGACAGCGGCGAAGACGAGAAGCGGGATGCCGCTCGCGGCGGTGACCAGCGCATACACGATCGTCGTGATCAGCACGGCGTGCCGACGGCCGACCCCGGCGTAGAGCGCACCCCGGAAGTACAGCTCCTCGGAGACCCCGTTGAGAGCGGTGATGAGCGCGACCACCGGCAGCGAACCGTACCGGGCATGGTCCAGGAGGTCCTGGACCGGCTCGCGCAGGACCGGGACCCTCCCCACGACGAGGGCGCCTGCGCAGAAGACGGCGAGCAGCATGATCCCGAGGATGATCGGCTGCAGGACCGGACGGGAGTGCTCACCGCGTCGCGTGACGGTGTGACCGAGATGCAGCTGGCCAGAGGCGAAGGCACCCACGAGCCACACGACCGCAAGGGCGACGGTGGCCAGGTAGAACAGCTCGTCGCCCGGCTCGATGCGCAGGGCCCAACCAAGCACCCCCGCACCGACGAGAAGCGTCACGACGGCCACGATCCGCCGCCGGCGGAACCGTGCCTCGGACTCGGTGTGGTCCCGCGGGACCGGCTCGACGAGCGCTGCGTGGACGAAGGCCTGGAGCTCGGCGATCGCTTCTCGCACGGGTCAGTCTCCCGCCCACTTCGGGTCGGCTGAGGTGATCCGGGCCGGATCGACCGTCCCGGGTTCGGGCCGGGGCCCGCGCTCGGAGTCGATGCTCGCGCGGACCGCGTCGTCGAAGCCCATCGCGCCCCCGGCCGGAGGGCCGACCAGGTCGTCGAGGTCGCGCTCCTGGCAGACCACCTCGTGGACGAGGCTCTGGACGAGCGGTTTGGCGATCCCGGCGGGAACGGGGGTGACCAGACCCACCCAGTGGCTCGCGAGCCAGGGCGTGAGAACCGGCACGGTGTAGATGGCGCGACCGCCGTGGCCGGTGAGCCGCGCATACCGCTGGATCATCTCGCGGTAGGTGAGGATGTCGGGGCCGCCGATGTCGAAGGTGCGGTTGACCTCGGGCGGCAGCTCGGCGACCGCGACGAGGTAGTGCAGGACGTCACGGACGGCGATGGGCTGGATGCGGTTGTTCAGCCACTTCGGGGCCACCATGACCGGCAGCCGGTGGGTGAGGTGGCGCAGCATCTCGAAGGACGCCGAGCCGGACCCGAGGATGACCGCCGCCTGCAGGACCGCGGTCGGGACGCCGCTGGCCATGAGCAGGTCGCCGACCTCGACGCGCGAGGCGAGGTGGTCCGAGAGATGCCCCTCGGGATGCAGGCCCGAGAGGTAGACGATGCGTCCGACCCCGGCCTCGAACGCCGCGACGCCGAAGGTTCGGGCCATGTCCCGGTCACGCTCGGCGAACCCCGGCTTCCCGTCCATCGAGTGCAGCAGGTAGTAGGCGACGTCGACGTCGGTGAGCGCCTCGGCCAACGTGATCTTCGCCGTCGCGTCGCCCTCGACGACCTCCACCTCGTGGACCCAGCGCCGGTCGGCGACCTTGGCCCGGTCCCGGGTGAGGACACGCACGGTCCAGCCCTCCTCGAGCAACCGCGGCACCAGACGCGACCCGATGTATCCGGTCGCGCCGGTGACGAGGGCTCGGCGGGGCTGTCTCTGCTCTCGGTCAGGCATGCTCGTCATCGTCTCAGGTTTGGAGGGTTGCGCAGGTCACCGGTCCAGTCGGGCCGGTTCCTCGAGCGTCTCCGTCACCCGCCCGTGAGCGCGCTCCGGGGGCCCGCCTCCCCCGCGACCGAGCAGCGTCCACACCAGATGAATGAGCCCTGCCGTCCCGAAGGCTGCGAGGAAGACCAGGAGGGCCGTCGCCGGGTTGCTCATCGCCTCGGGATCGACGAGGACGGTGACCGCGAGGGCGAGCATCATCGTGCCGGCGACGAGCTTGAGAAGCCGCCCGTGGCGCTCCTGCATCTTCAACGAGCGCATGGTCACCACGGCCACGGTGAAGACGAGCAGCTCGTCGACCAGGAACGGGACGAGGTAGAGGACGAGCAGACCGGCCGCCTCGGCGGTGCCCACCCCGTTGGCCTCGAGCAGTCCGGCCCAGAGCAGCGGGAACCCTGCGGTGCACGGGATCTCCAGAAGCGAGGCCCCCATCGCCAGAACGGTGGTCGCGGCCAGCGCCGGGAGCAGGGCCTCGTGGCCGGCGGCCCGCCGCATTCGGTGATACAGACCCGGCTTGGCGGTGTCACTGATCGACATCGTCACGCCCTGGTTGAAGGCGAAGTAGTCCTTGACGCTGATCAGACCGAAGCCCCCGGCGACGAGCGCCACGAGGACCTGGACCGCGCCGAGGTTCGAGACGAGGCCGAGGGCCGAGTAGACGCCCATGATGAACAGGCCGTTGATGAGCGCCGTGACGAGCAGGAAGGTGGTGCCGACCGCGAACACCCTGCGCCGGTCGCCGGTGCGCACGACGATGGCCAGGAGCACCGTGATGACCCACAGCGAGCACGGGTTCATGCCGTCGACGAACCCGATGAGCAAGGTGGATGCGACGAGTGAGTCGCCGAGCGTCACCTGACCGAGCAGCGGCACCTCGATGACCCTCGCCGCCGCTGTCGGGCCCACCGTCGCGCCCTCGGTGGCCGGGCTCTCGTCGAGAGCCCACTCGATCGCGGCCACCATGTCGGCGCGCAGCGGCTCGGAGAACCCGATCCAGTGCCGGTCCCCGAGCACCGTGACCGGCACCCCCTGAACCTCGAAGCCGAGGTCGGCCGCGACCTCTGTCAAGAGCGCCTGGTTGTCCTCGTCGTACCAGACCTCGTACTCGCGGATCGTCAGGCCCGGGTACTCATCCCTGGCCTCGGCGAGCCACTCGCGCTCCATCTCGCAGTACGGGCAGCCGTCGCCGTAGAAGAGGAGCAGCTCGGTCGCTCCGCGTTCCGCCGGCTCCGCGCCGGCCATCGGGGGCCACGCGAGGGTGAGGACCAGCGTCGCGGTGAGGAGGACGAGCCCCACCATGCGCACCGCGCGAGTCACCTCTCCATCGTAGGAGCGGCAGCCTCGCAGCCGGAGCGGATGTGGGCTGTTCCACGCGGCCTGGCCGAGGGAGCGGCGAGAGGAAGCGAGGAGGTATGCGGCGCATACCTCATCCTGGACATTGTGCTCAGGTAGTGCCCGAGAGAGGTCGTCAGTCAGCACAGGTTGTCCGACATTCGTGGTGCAGGTTGCCGGGTGGCACATGCGGGGTGAAGACTCCCGGTAGACACCCCCCGAGAGGAGATCGCGATGACGCGCCACCCCGCTGAGCCGTACCGGATCAAGATGGTCGAGCCGCTGGTCATGACCACGCGCCAGGAGCGGGAGGAGGCTATCGCGCAGGCCGGCTGGAACACCTTCCTCCTGCCGTCGCGGAAGGTGTACATCGACCTGCTGACCGACTCCGGGACCAGCGCGATGAGCGACCGCCAGTGGTCGATGCTGATGCTCGGCGACGAGGCGTACGCCGGGTCCGTCTCCTTCGACCGGCTCCAGTCCGCGGTGCAGGAGCACTACGGATTCCCCTACGTGGTGCCGACCCACCAGGGCCGCGGCGCTGAGCACATCATCAGCCGGATCCTCATCGAGCCCGGCCAGTTCGTGCCCGGCAACATGTACTTCACGACCACGCGCTACCACCAGGAGGCGGCCGGTGGGATCTTCGTCGACGTCGTCGTCGACGAGGCGCACGACCCGCACGCCGACCACCCGTTCAAGGGCAATATCGACCTCTCGAAGCTGCAGGCGCTCGTCGACGAGCACGGCGCGGACCGGATCGCCTACGTCAACCAGGCCGTCACGGTGAACCTCGCCGGAGGGCAGCCGGTCTCGATGCAGAACCTGCGCGAGGTGCACGAGTTCTGTCAGGCCCACGGGATCATCCACTGGTCCGACGCGACCCGGTTGGCGGAGAACGCGTACTTCATCCAGCAGCGCGAAGCCGGCTTCCACGGCCGGAGCACGCGGGAGATCGCCAAAGAGATGATGGGGTACTTCGACGGACTGACGATGTCGGGCAAGAAGGACTGCCTGGTCAACATCGGCGGATTCCTTGCGATGCGGGACGAGGAGATCCTCGTCAAGGCCCGAGAGCTCGTCGTCGTGTTCGAGGGGATGCCGTCGTACGGCGGCATGGCCGGGCGGGACATGGAGGCGATGGCGCAAGGGCTGGTCGAGGCGCTCGACGACGACTACCTCGCCCACCGCGTGGGACAGGTCGCCTACCTCGGTGAGCGGCTGCAGGAGGCGGGCGTGCCGATCGTCACACCCGTCGGTGGCCACGCCGTCTTCCTCGACGCGCGCGCGTTCCTGCCACACCTGACCCAGGACGAGCTCCCGGCCCAGGCGCTGGCGGCGGCGCTGTACGTCGAGTCCGGGGTGCGCTCGATGGAGCGCGGGATCGTCTCGGCAGGGCGCGAACCCGACGGCCGGAACCGCCACCCGAAGCTCGAGCTGGTCCGCCTGACCATCCCCCGCCGGGTGTACACCGACCGGCACCTCGACGTGGTCGCGGACGCTGTCATCGAGCTGTACCGGCACCGGGAGACGATCGGCGGGCTCCGCTTCGTCTACGAGCCGCCGTCGCTGCGGTTCTTCACCGCCCGCTTCGAGCCGGTCTCCGTCCCGGGTGGGCTTTCGGCGAGGCCGACCCGCACCCGAGTGCCGGAGCCCGCTCTGACGTAGCCCGTCGCTGTCGGTGTGGGCGGCCGACGGCGCTGGAAGGCTCGGGACGCGCCATGAGGCATTGTGCAGGGTTTGCGCGACTGCCATGCTGGGCGTGCTCCCATCCACCGGTCGTCGGAGGACCACGTGAACGCCACCCTGCTCGCCGCCCTCACACCCGACGAGCGCTTTCTCGTCTCGCAGACCGACCGCGAGGCCCTGGCCGAGCTCGACGAGGACGCCGTCATCGAGCTGCACCAGCGGATCCGCCGGGCGCGGAACAAGTACGTCGGCCAGTACCGGCGGGGTGCCTCGGCACGGGTGCCGGCCAAGGGAGCGCGTGGCAAGGCGCGGCCGGCCAACCAGCGTGCAGCGCTGCGCGCAGAGGCATTCGAGGAGGCGCTGGCCCGGGTGAGCCGTCGCCTCAGCGTGCTCGCCAACGAGTCCGCCCGCGAGCTCAAGGCCGAGCGGCTGGCCGCCGCTCGCTCGGTCCGGTGGGGGGTCTCCAGTGGCGGCGGCCTCGACGGGTCGGCGGCCGACGGCTCTCCTGGTGACGACCAGGTGGACCGTTCGCGCGGCGATGCGGCAGCGCGCAACCCGCGCACCGAGCGCAAGCGTGCGCAGACCACCGCCGCGGGCGCCCGTCGGCAGGCCAAGCGCGACAGCCGCTGAGGCGGCGAGGGCCGCCCGTCCCGGTGGTCGCTAGGCCCGGCTCGGTCGAACTGATCCACGCACTGGCGAGTCCGACGCGCATTTCGATCCTGGTTCCGACGGCGGCGAAGGAAATGGCGCGACGCGCTCTCCCCACGCTCGGCGCGGCTGTGCCACTCTGACCCTGGGTGACGTCAACGGAGACGTCGCCTGTCGACCCTCATCGACGGCACCACCCCTCACAAGGGGGAGCATGCGCTCCCTGGCAAGGAGATACAACGACGTATGTCCAGAAACCCTCGCACCCGGCTCTTGGGCCGAGCGACAGCGCTGGCGTGTGGAGCGACACTTGTCGCCGCCACCCTCACGGCACCGACCGCGGTCGGCACCGAACCGCTTCCGGAACTGCTCCGGAGCGCAGACGAAGAGGTCTCGGTCCTCGAGGTCGTCCTGCCGGACGTCGATGAGCTCGACCGGCTCGTCGACACTGGAGCAGACCTCGACCACCACGTCCACGAGAACCCGGACGGCACCATCACGGCCCACGTCGTGGCGGGCCCGTCGGAGCAGGCCGCCCTCAAGGCTCGCGGCTTCCGGTTCGCCGACACGGTCCATGACGAGGAGGACACCGAGGCCGTCCTGGCTGAGCGTGAGGCGACCCTCTCGGCCGCTCGAGCGGAGAACACCGCCTTCGCCGCGGAGGTGGCCGCTACCGCGGTCTCGGACGTCAAGATCATCCGGGCCGACTACTACACCTCCTTCGGCCAGGGTTTCCTGTCCGTTGAGGCGAAGTGGGCGGGGGGCCAGGCCAGCAGCGCGCAGCTGACGGTGCAGCGCGACAGTGGCCCCGGCACCGCCATCGGCTCCGGCGGGTCCCAGAACCTCAACCGCTTCGTCGACGCGGGCGTGTACCTGTACCACCGTGGCGCTGCCGCCGTCGAGACCCGTCCCGACACGATCCAGATCACCAGCCCGACGGGCGATGTCGCGACCGCGAAGGTGACCGACTGGCTGCCCCTCGAGGGCGACGACGTCGTCGGCCCGAACTACCAGAAGGACTTCATCACCTCCTACCTCACCCCGACCGAGCTCTATGAGCGGATCCACGCACTGGCTGAGGAGTTCCCGCAGATCTCCGAGATCGTGGAGCTGCCGTACAAGACCAACGGCTACCGTCGCGCGGCGCAGGCCGTGCTCGGCTCGTCGAACGCCAGCCGCGTCGCCATCGACTCCACGGCGTGGGGCCATGAGGGCGGCAACGACATCTCGGTCTCGTTCGTCGACCCAGGGGCAGCGGACCAGCCACTGACCGTCTCGGTGAGCGGCTCCACGATCACCGTGTCCCTGGCGACCGACGCCTCGGGCGCACTGTCGAGCACCGCGGCTCAGGTGGCTGCGGCCATCAATGCCAACGGTGCAGCCAGTGCACTCGTCACCGCAGCCACCTACCGCGGCAATACAGGAACCGGCACTGTCACAGCGGCCACTGCGAACCTGTCCGACGGACTGAACGCCCCCGCGTCGGTCTCCCGCGAGCCACACCCGGTGTACGCACTGCGGATCGGCAAGGACCGCGACGGCTCCAAGCCCGGCGTTCTCGCATACGCCCAGGAGCACGCCCGCGAGTGGGTTCCGCCCCTGGTGACGATCGAGACCGCAGAGCGGCTGCTGCGCAACTACGCCCACGATGGCCGCACCAAGCAGCTGGTCAACAACCTCGACATCTGGATCGCCCCGTCGATCAACCCCGACGGCGGGCACTACTCGTTCTACGACTTCAACTCCCAGCGCAAGAACATGACGAACTACTGCGCCGGGACCGCGGTCGGAGACTTCCTGGCCCGGAACAACTGGGGTGTCGACAACAACCGGAACTATGACACCTACAGCCTGTTCGACGGCTACAACGGTGCGAGCAGCAGCTGCACCAGCGGCACCTATGCCGGACCGTCGGAGCTGAGCGAGCCGGAGAACCAGAACCTGGACTGGATCGCAGGCACCAACCCGAACATCAAGTTCGCGATGAATCTGCACAGCTCGGGCAACTACTTCATGTGGTCGCCCGGTGCGTATATCACGCCTGGTCGGATCTCCGCCCCGCGTCCGTCGCTCGAGGACGAGTCCTTCTTCTGGGGCTCGTCGTCACGGATCCTCACCGAGATCAAGCGGCACCGCGGACTGTCGGTCACCCCGGCTCGGACCGGTCCGATCTCGGACGTCCTATACTCGGCGGCCGGCAACTCCGGTGACATGCTCTGGTACAAGTACGGCATCTACGCCTGGAACTTCGAGGTCGGCACGCAGTTCCAGCCCCCGTTCGAGAACGAGAACCCCAACGGTGCCTCGGCGCATGAGGAGTCTCAGGAGTTCTCCAACGGCCTCGTCGAGCTCATGCGCGTCGCACACGACTTCGACAAGGACAAGCAGCGACCCGAGAGCTCGGTCCGCACGATGCCCAGCACTGAGCCCGGCCACGTCGACGTCATGTTCGACACGACCGAGCCGGCGTCGGTGTTCTACACCATCGACGGCTCCACCCCGACGTACGACTCGACCCTGTACGCCTCCGCGGGTATTCGCGAGGCGGGCGAGACGATCACCGTCCCGGTGGGCACGAAGATCAACTTCTTCTCGGTCGACGCCGCCGGCAACGTCGAGAGGAACTACCGTCCCGACGGCAACGGAAGGAACTTCAACAAGACGACCGTCCGCTG
>JBAUUB010000310.1:0-3397 GCA_049582485.1 Dermatophilaceae bacterium | reverse complement strand
CACCACGACGGCACCGGCGCGCCAGGCCGCATACACCACTGCCGTGAGGTCGGCCGAGGGCTCGATGAGGAGTCCGACCCGGTCACCGGGGCGGATGCCGGCGGCGGCCATCCCCGCGGCGAGCTCGGTGACCCGCGCGGCCATCGACTGCCAGCTCACCACGCTGCCGGCGACCGACATCACCGGGCTGGGGTCCTGCGCGCGGCGCTCGAGCGCGGTCCACAGCGTTTCCTCGCTGACGTTGGTGGGCGTGGAGGTGAGTGGCACGTCCGGCGCTACGGACGTCAGGTCGCCCAGCCAGGCGGCCACGGCATCCGCGTACTGCGGTGCGTCCTCGGTGACGAGGTGGGAGGCTCCCTCGAAACGGTGCAGCCGGGCTTGGGGGAGCCGGTCTCGCAGGTCGGCGAGATACCGCTCGCCGAAGACGGGGTCGCGCGGGCCCCAGAACATCAGGGTGGGCACGTCGAGCCCACGCACCCCTTCGGCCAGCTCGGCGACGGTGTCGTAGGAACGGTGGCCCGGGGAGAACGGGATGTCGGCGACGAAGTCACCGACGGCCTTTCGCCGATCGGCGGTGCCGTAGGGCAGCGCGAGCGCGTCGCGCACCTCGCGTGGCAGGGCGGGCCACGACAGTGCGGTGGTCCCGCGGACGAAGAGGGGCGTGGCGACGCAGCCGAACGGGCGGATGCCGGGAAGGTGGGCCAGACGGATCAGCGGGGGTCCGTGGTCCCCGGCAGGCTGAGCCACAGCGGTGTTGCCCAGCACGACGCCAAGCAGCTGCTCGCGGTGCGCCAGCGCCCAACCGAGCGAGATGATGCCGCCCCAGTCGTGCCCGATGGTGACGACAGGGCCGTCGATCCCCAGGGCAGCGGTGAGGGTGCCGAGATCATCGATCCGCTGGTCGACCCTCCGCGCCTGCCCGGTTCGCTCGGAGAAGCCCATTCCGAGGTGGTCCGGTGCGACCACGCGCCAACCGGGCGGGGCTGCGGCCAGCAGGCCGCGCCACAGGTAGGACCAGGTGGGGTTGCCGTGAACGCACAGCACCGTGCCGTGCACCGGCTCGGCACCGTTGTCGAGCAGGTGCCAGGTGCGCGGGGTCCCTTCTCGGTCGGGGACGGTCACCATGCGCGACCACGACGGGTCGAGCCCGGGCAGGCCGGACAGGTCGGGTGCGTCGCCGACCGCGGCAAGGGAGCCGTTGGTGGGGCTCGCGGTCACCACGTGAGCTCGAGGGCGCAGGCGTTCAGCCCCGACCCGATGCCCATGAGCAGCACCCGGTCTCCGGCCTCAAGATCGTCGGTGGCCCCCGCCATCGTGAACGGCACCGAGCAGGGCCCGATGTTGCCGAAGGTCGGGAACGTGCGGGGCACGCGGTCGGGGTCGATGCCCAGGCGCGCGCAGAGCGCCTCGGTGTGCACCTGGGAGATCTGGTGGACGAAGTAGCGGTCCATCCCCTCATCCCAAGCGAACTCCTTTACGGCGTCGGACCACAGGTCCGCGGACAGGTCCAACCCGGCCACCAGCAGGCCCTTGAGGTCGGTGATCATCATCTCGTTGCTCCCGACGCACAACGCGTGGTGCTCGGTGGCCGCGCGGCTCACGGCGGCGACGACCCGGTGACCCTCGGGGTGCCGGTCGGCGCGACCCAGCACCATCGCGGCGGCACCGGAGCCGAGCGTGAGCGCCGCGAACTCGGAGATCACGTCGTGCGAGGAGTCGCTCTGCGCGGAGAGCCGGGCGATGGTGGCCTCCTGCACCGGTGTGGAGTCCTCGGCGTCGACGACCAGGGCGCAGTCGACCACGCCCGAGTCGATCATGGCCGCGGCGATCTCCATGCCGTTCACGAAGCCGAGGCACGCATTAGTCACGTCGAAGTTCTGGCAAGAGGGCGGCATCCCGAGGGCGTCATGGATGAAGACCGCCGTGGACGGCTCAAGCCACTCGCGGCTCAGCGACGTGTTGATCATCAGACCGACGTCGGCGGAGGCCACCCCGCTGGCACTGAGAGCGGCCCGACCGGCGGCGATGGCACCTTCCGTGAACGACTGGCCCTCGGACCAGCGGCGGCGCTCATGAATACCGACGACGCCCTGGAGCATCCCGCCACGCATCTTCGTCCGCGCATAGACATCGGCCAGGCGCTCGTCCAACTCGTCGGACGTGACGACCACTGGTGCCTCGACCCGCTCGACCCCGAGGACGGCAGTGTTGGTGTAGCGGTGGGTTGAGTTGAGGGTCACGCAGATGCTCCTGTTCGTGCCGCGGTAGACGACCGCCATCGTAGGTCGCGCTGGCCTGCGCCAAGGCAACACATTTGCATGAACGTCTTCAGGACACCGCCCATCACCGTGTTGTCCTCACCTCCCGTGCTGATGCCCCCCGCTCACGGCGGAACCGTGGCGGTCCGAAGAGGCGCACCCGACTGGCAGTGCGCGTAAGAGCATGCCCCCGGTCGTCCATCCGGCGATCCGTTGACCAACGATACGTCGCCGCAGGCCGGGGGCGCCCCCCTATCGCGGAACCGGTAACGAGTCAGGGACGACAGCAGGCAGCCCGCTGCCAAAGGTCAGCGCGTCGCAGGAGTACCACCGCCCCACAAATTGGCGAGAGCGCTATGCCGCACCCGAGGGTACGCATCAGGTGGCCAGCGCCGCCGGGGGGCGTCAGCGGCCCCCTGGCCGAGTCGTGACGCAACGAGAGAGCGTGACTGTTGGCGAACCCTCCGGGCTGCAGTGAGTGTTCCGCTGCGGGGCTCCATCACCGTCGCGCACATTGTAGAGGGCGACTGTTCTTCCTGTTCCTCATGCTCGGCGGCGCCGGCCCGCCCACAGAGTTCCTCCCCGACGCACTCGCACGGACCTCCAACGCCATCCCCCGTCACCCACGCAGCAGAACTACTCCGTGGCCCCTGGACAGGCACCGGCTGGGACGAGTCGGCGCTGCTCTTCATACTCACCATGCTCACCATCAGCCTGGCACTCACGGCCCTGGAGCTACGACGCGAAGCTGACGCGTAAGGGAGATCTCAAACCCTGAGGAGCGAACCCCGGCCGCTAACTGCCAGAACGGACCACGGACCTCACGTCGTCCAGCGCGACCTTCCTCAAGACCAAGGTCGACCCAGCCGAAATCGCCCCGAGCAACACCCGGCGGTAGGACACACGTGCCCGTGCGCACCCGCGGCCACGGGCGCGGCCGTTGAAGGGGCTAAGTCCGCGTGACGTCTGGGGGTTGGCAGCACCCGGCCGGCCGAAGATCACGTTCTTGGATGTCCTGCTTCGATCGGACCAGAAGATCGCTCAGTTGCGCCTGGTCAGCGCCATCCCAATCCCCGGTGACGTTGTAGCAGTCGGAATGGTGATAGACGCCCGATCTGCTCGATAGCGATGGATTCGTT
>JBAUUB010000309.1:0-11616 GCA_049582485.1 Dermatophilaceae bacterium | reverse complement strand
CGAGACGGGTCCGCGCCGCGGCCGCCCCTGCGACGACGTTGGCGAGGCGCTGGCGCAGCTCGTCCACTCCGAGTCCGGTGCGGGCCGAGGTGGCCAGCACCTGCGCGTTGGGGACACCGTCGGCCTTGAGCAGCCGGGAGAGGTCGGCCAGGCAACGCTTGCGGTCCTCGTCGCTGAGTCGGTCGGCGTGGTTGAGCACGACGATCATGACGGCCTCGTGCGCCGACAGCACCTTGACGTAGTCGTCGTGCAGGCGGGCATCCGCATACTTCTGCGGGTCGGTGACCCAGACGAACACGTCCGCCAGGGCGAGCACGCGTTCCGCTTCGGCGCGGTGGGCGGTCTCGCGTGAGTCGAAGTCGGGCAGGTCGAGCAGGACCAGGCCGTCCATCCCGCCGGCACTGGTCATCGCGGCCGGTGAGTGCGCGCTGACGAAGTGGCGCGAGCCGACCCCCAGCCAGGTGAGCAGCTTGCCGACGGGCTCCTGCCCCCAGATTCCGGCGGTCGGAGTGCTCGTCGTCGGGCGGCGGGCGCCGACCGTGGCCGCGTCGGAGCCGACGAGGGCGTTGAACAGGCTCGACTTGCCGCTGCCCGTGGCTCCGGCGAGGGCGACGACGGTGTGTCCCCCCGTCATGCCCAGGCGCTCCTGCACCTTGGTCGTGATGGCGTGCGCGTCCCGCACCGTGGCCGCATCGAGCTGGGCACCGCCGGTCTCGATCGCCTGCTCGAGGGCGGCGGACCGTTCCGAGAGCTCCTCGGCGGAGACCGCCGCGACCTTCGCGCGTCCGGGTCGGATCGGGCTCACGAGGCGATCTCCTCGGTGTGGTGCCGCTGGGCATGCGCGACCTCGGCCACCGCGGCGTCCAGCCGGCGCGCCGCCCCGCTCCCGACCATGAACGGACCCAGACCGGAGTGATACCGGGCCCGCTCGTCGTCGTAGAGCGCGTCGACCCGCTCGAGCAGCGCCACCCGGGCCTTCTTCGCCATCGAACGGACGGCCTGGTCCCCGAAGATCGCCTCGAGCACGCGCTGGGCGAGCAACGACGCCCCGCCGGCGATACCGACCTCGGCTCCCACGAGCCCGCCGGTGTGCGCAAAGGCGACGAGCATGAGGAACAGCGCGATGCCGTTGATGCCGAACGCGGCGATCCGCGCGTTCGTGCGACGGTCCTTGCCCTCATGGCGGACCAGGTCGAGGATGTCGCCCTGCCACTCGCGCACGAGACGCTCGATCCGGGACGGGACGGTCGGGTCCGACACGCCGAGCGCAGGAGCCTGCTCCAGCACCGAGTCCCCGCCGGGCATCCCCCGCCAGGTGCGGGCGATGCTCGCTGCGGCACCGTCGGCCTGGGAGCGGATGAGGTCGGCGACACCGCTCTGCAGTGCCTCGTCGACGCTCTCCGCCGGCATCGGGTTGCCGCGGATGACCGCGGCGACCTTGTCCCGCCAGCGGGAGATCTTCGTCTCGACCTGCCGGAAGAACTCACCGGTCCCGATGAACTCCTGCCACCGGGCCAGCACCTCGCCGCGGAGCAGGGAGCCGTCCGTCATCCCCGCCTCGACCCGGTCGCGGGCGAGGTCGTAGGCCTTGTCGACCTCCTGGGCCAGGGTGCGGGTGGCCTCGTGCTGGTGACGGGCGGCGTCGACGACGAGCTCGACGCGCGAGCCCAGCGAGCTGAGGGCGCCGTCGAGCGTCTGCGCGATGATGATGTCGCGGGCCCGCCGGTCCGAGGCCAGCGCCTGAAGCCACTGTCCCAGCCGGCCCAGCGCCTCCGCAGGGAGCAGCCCGTCGTCGGCCAGGTCGGTCTCGGGGACGGTGAACACCGGCGAGGTACCCATGCCCTGGTCGCGCAGCATCTCCACGAGGTGGGGCCGGACCACCTCCATGTCCTCCGGCGGCACCCGGTCCAGGACGATGGCGACCGCCGTCCCCCGGTCGGAGGCCGAGCGGAGCAGGTCCCACGGCACGGCGTCGGCGTAGCGGGCGGCCGTCGTGACGAACAGCCACATGTCGGCGGCCTGGAGCAGCTGGCCCGCCAGGCTGCGGTTCGCCGAGACGACCGAGTCGATGTCGGGGGCGTCGAGCAGCGCCAGGCCCGAGGGGAGCGTCCTGGACTCCACGAGCCGGACGGTGCCGGGCTGGTCCTCGTCGTCGGGCCGACCGGTCACCCGGCTCAACCGCGGCAGCACCCGGCCCGTCGTGAACCATCGTGAGTCGTCGGGGTGGTGGATCAGGACGGGGATCGTGGTCGTCGGGCGGAGCACGCCCGATCGGCTCACCTCGCCCCCGACGATCGAGTTCACGAGGGTGGACTTGCCCGCTCCGGTCGATCCGCCGACGACCGCGAGGAGCGGCGCGTCGATCGACTCGAGACGCGGCAGGACGTAGTCGTCCAACTGCCGCAAAAGGGCCTCGCGCTCGGCCTTGCCGTCGGCGGTCTCCGGCAGGTCGAGCGGCAGCTCGGTCGCCTCGACCGCGTCGCGAAGCGCGCCGACGGCGTCGCGCAGCGCGACGGACCCCTCGGTGCTGGCACTCACGCAGCCAACCCTACCCAGCGCACGGGTCCTCGCCGCGGACGCACGCTAGCGCCGGAACCGGAATTCGTCATAGCCGCTCTCCGACGCTCCGTCCGCCCGGATGTCTGCCGCACCGACCGGCCGAGCGGGCGCCTCGTGGTGCTCCGCGGGCGGCTGACCTCGCCTCTGCCCAGACGGCTCCTCGACCGGGTCGCTCTCGCCATCGACGACATCTTCGCCGCTGCCGCTGACCGGCCGGTAGAGCGCGCAGGCGATGAGCACCGCCACCCAGCCGAGCACGGGCACCACGGGTGCGACGACCACCACGAGGGCGGTCACCCCGTCGACGGGCCTGACGAACGGGTCGAGGTCCTCCGCGATGAGCCCGACCTGGCTGTAGACGATCACGCCGAGCCGCAGCAGCGCGGCGAGGAGTGCGACGACCACCGCCAAGGCGGTGACGACGTACGCGGGCGCCCACCGCATACCGTGTCCTGACCTGCGGACCCGGTGCCGCATGAGGAGGACGACCCCGACGGCGGCGGCCATCGCGATGACCTCGTGGTTGCCGGACTGGAGCGAGATGAACGGCAGCGCCTGGACCGCGAGGGCGAGTCGCAGTCCGGGGCCGAGCCTGAGCTCGGTCCCGAACCCGTCAGAGCCGGCCGTCTCCCACGCTCCGGCGAGGGTCAGCCACGGCAGGGCCGCACCGACGACCGTGATGGCGGCGAGCACGCCGATGAGCAGCTCCTGCAGCCGCGAGCTCGACAGCGGCGTGTCCTGGTCCTCCCCCGTTCGCATGGCACGAACCTAGGCGAACTCGGGCCCACCAGGCAGACTGGGACGCGCCATGCGAGTCTTCTGCGCCGTGATTCCACCCGAACGCGCCACTTCGGACCTCGACGAGTTCCTGGACAGCCGCCGCGACGACCCCGCGGCCCGAGGGCTCGGCTGGTCGCGCCCCGACCACTGGCACCTCACCCTCGCCTTCATGGGCAACGCCCGGCCCGAGGCCGTGGACGGCCTCGTCGAGCGGCTCGCCGACGGGGCCCTCGACCTTCCCGCACCGACCCTCCAGGTCAGCGGCGGCGGCGCCTTCCCGGTCGTCGAGCGAGCCAAGGTCCTGTATGCGTCGGTCGCCGGCGACCTCGATGTGCTAGGGCGGCTGAGCAACCGGGTCCGCGCCGCCGCCGCGGTGGCCGGCTGCTCACAAGACGGACGGGCCTTCGTGCCACACCTGACGCTGGCCCGCTCGCGTCGGCCCTTCGAGGCCACGAGGTGGGTGCGGGTGCTCGAGACGTATGCGGGGCCCCCGTTCACCGTCGACCGCGTGGCCGTCGTCGAGTCGCACCTGGGCGGCCCTCGGGCCCGTCACGAGGTGCTCGCCGAGGTGCTCCTCGGCGCTCCCGGCGACGGGCAGGGTCATGTGCCCGAGCGTCTCCTACACTGAGCCTCGCGTCATGCCCCCGTAGCTCAGCTGGATAGAGCAAGGGCCTTCTAATCCCTAGGTCGCAGGTTCGAGTCCTGCCGGGGGCGCAGGGACCGCGATGCGCGAAGCGCGTGGCGGGATGGGGGCCACCGGCGGGTTCCGGCAGGGCTGTCCTACTCGTCCAGACCGCAAGCCAGCCGAGCCATGCTGATCGCCGACCTTGCCCACTGCAGGTCTCCCCCGAACTCGGGATTGTCTGCGATGGCGGCACCCGCAGCATTTCGACTGTCCGTGTCCTCCGCATTCATCCCACACAGTTCACGGATGAAGACCGTATACGCCTCTCGGCGTGCTGCCTCATCGGTCTGCCGCAGGCGCTGCGGCAGGTCGCTACCGGCCTCAGCAGCAGTGGCCTCGTACCAAGCCGCGAACTCGTCGACGGCGGCATCGCTCGCCGGCCCCGGCTCAGCGTCAGACGACGTCGAGTCCGTTCCCTGGCCGGCCACAGCCCCGGGTGTCGGCGTGTCCACATCGGCCTCTTGCGCCCCCTCACCGACCCCGCATCCTGCCAGCAGGACAGCAACGGCCGCTGCCCCACCACTGACGATGTGTCTGATCCCCATGGGTACAACCTAGGGTGCGCACCGGCCCGGCCGCTCGGCGGCGCGACCTCGCTCTCTCGACGTCAAACCACATGGTCACGCGGCACTCGGACCTCCACCGGCTCGATGGCAGATGCGGTGAGCGCCACCTCCCGAGCGGCTCGGCGACCTCGCCGCACGCGCTGGTGAACTACTCCGCGCGGGGGGAAGAGTGAGCTCACGAATCGACTCGGTCAGTCGAGTGCTCTGCGCACCACCGGCTCAGCGCGGTCGGCGACCTCGGTGAAGACGTTCCTGCTGCTGAGTCGCGCGAACGCGTCAGCGGCGATCACGGCCACGGGGACGGCCAGGATCAGGCCGACGATCCCGCCGACCAGGCCCCCGAGAGCGGTGACGATGAGAACGACGACCGGGTGGATGTGCAGGGTGTCGCCCATGACCTTCGGTTCGACGAAGTTCTCCAGGAGAAGGTTCGCCGCGAGGACGGTCAGGAGCATGATGGTGGCCTCCGGGACCCCGCCGTCGCCCAGCGCGATGATGACCGCCAGGCCTCCGCCGAGGAACGCTCCGATGTAGGGGATGTACCCGCCGACGAAGTTGACGATCATGATCGTCAGCACGAGGGGCAGCCCCAGCAACAGACTGGTGAGGCCGATGACGACCGCAACCGAAGCGGACATGATGGTCCGGCCTCGTCCGTAGCTGCGCAGGACGCGGCACGCCTCGCCGATGAAGTCGTCGACCTCGGCCCGAGCGTTCGGGCTCACTCGGAGGACGAGGGCGCGGCGCAGCTTCGTTCCGTCCTTGAGCAGGTAGTACATGATCAGGGCCCCGAGAATCGCCCCGCTCGCGATCCCGATCAGGGTGTCCAACCCGTCGACGAGGGTGGTGAGAAGGCCGCCTTGGATGATCGGCTCCATCGACGCGACCGACTCCTCGACGGCATCCCACGTCGATTCCTCGATGCCCAGCGAGTCGCTCGCTTCGGCGGCCGCCGCGTCGACGGAGGACGCGATGCTGTCAGCCTGCGAGATGACCCCCTCGACCGTGGCCATGGCAACGAGAATGACGCCGCCCAGCAGCGCCATGACCACGACGCCGGCAGCGACCGTGGACCTGGCGCCTCGCCGCATCAGGTTCACGGCCAGCGGCTTGAAGACCACGGCCAGCACGGCGGCGAACGTCAGCGGGAGCATGATCTCGTTCACCGCAGCCAACGCCGACGTGATGATGGTCAGAGATAGGACGAGACCGATGAAGGTCCATGCCCAGACCCCGGCCCTCGACGCCGATGAGCGCGAGCCGGGCCCCGCATACACCGCGGGTGCGCCGCCCACTGTGCCGACGTCGCTGTTGTCGGCGCCTGGTTCGTCTGTCATCTCGATCGGCCTCCGGTCGTGGTCCGCTGTGAGACTGTGCGACGTCCGATCACCGCAGGCGTCAGCCCAGGATCTTCGCCTTCTGCGCCGCGAACTCCTCTTCGGTGAGGATCCCGTCGTCCCTCAGTTGCGCCAGCTCGCGAAGTTGGGTGATGACGTCCGCCTGCGGGACCGGAGCCGGCTCGGGCGGCGGGGCGGCATAGACCGGGGCCGGCGCCTGGGCCGCCATGTCCTGCTGGTAGGCCTGCGTGCGATCCGCGGCGATCTGCGCGTCGCGCTCCGCGAACTTGTCGGCCTGACGCCGCTGCACCCGCCCGCTGACAGCGGTGGCGGTGCCGGCCACGACGGCGGTGCGAGCGACGCCGCGAAGTAGTCCTGGCATGTGTTTCTCCTTCTAGTCGGTCTTGAGGCTCTTTCGGTCTCCGGAGTCAGTCGTTCAGATTCGAGCCACATGTCGCGGTGGACGTGTGCGGCTCATCCGAATCTTCCCTCACTGATGCGCTTGTGTGACGGTTGCGGGGTCAGTCGTCGACGAGGTTGGGGCCGTAGACCGTGGCCGCCCAGATGACGAGGACGCCGAACACAATCACGGCGATGCTCCACACGGGGTAGTAGGGCAACCAGGCGAAGCTGGCGACGATACTGAGGCACGCCATGATGACCGCGACCGTCCTGGCCCAGACGGCGCCGCGGAAGAGCGCGACACCGGCGAAGCCGACGAGCAGGCCGAGGCCGAGGTGGATCCAGCCCCAGGCGGTGACGTCGAACTGGAAGACGTACTCGCTACCGACGACGTAGAACTCGTCGTTGAACAGCGCGACAAGCCCCTGGATGACATGGAACACACCAGTCATGATCATCAGGAGTCCGGCGAACACGGTCACGCCCATGGCCCCGCCGACGTGGTCGCTGTACTGGGCGTTGGGGCGATCGAGGTTGGTGGTCATCGATGTCTGGTCGTGCGACATGGTGCTGCACTCCTTCCTGGCTCACTCGGGAGCCACTGTGCTGGATTTGCGTCTGGCTTCACTCTTGCGGGCGGATCCGTATCCGGCATCACCCCGCGGAGGTGACATCGGCGGCGTCAGCGAGGGTCAGCGACGCCGGTCCCGTCGATCGTCGCGGCGATCGTCGCGGCGGTCACTGCGCCGGTTGACACCGTGCGCGACGACGGCGACTGTTCCGACCGCGGCGGCGGTGCGAGCCACCGGGGCTCCGATGACGCCGCGTCGCGCCGCTCGTGCTGGGCGGAGAGGCATGTCAGTTCCTTTCGGTCGAGGTGTGGTCGGAATCGTCTACGGCGAGCTCGGCCTCGATCGAGGCCAGGATCGCCTGGATCGGGATGCGCCCTGTCGCGATGAGCTGGCCGCCGGATCTGCGAGCGGCGGTCGCGAACGGAGCGGCCCACCGGTTCTCCCATACGAGAACGCCGGCGACACTGCCGGGCAGCATCGCCTCGGCCAGGAGCTCGACGTCCTCGGCTGCGAGGAGCTCGGCGATGTCGGCCTCCAACGCGCGTAGCTCGTCGACCGCGGGAGTCTCGTCGATCTCGAGGGCGTCGATGGAGCCGTCATCGTTCTTCTTCAGGATCAGGATGTCGAGGATTCGGATGGTTCCGGAGTTGGCCAGCCGGGCGAGCTCGGCCGCCATCTCGCCGCTGAAGTTCTGCGCCCCCGCCGGGAACTCTACGACCAGGTAGTCCACGGGTCCGAGCTCTTCGGCGGCCGCGTCAGTCATCGTCTCTTTCGTCGTCTCTGTCGTCACAGGATCGCTCCTCCGTTGTGTCACACCTGGGTCGTGACTGAGTGGGGCGTCCACGACTCTCGCCCAGCGTCGGGTCTGGAGAGTGCGGACGCTTGTACACCTGCAGCGTGGACCCGCCGGCGCCGGCAGCACATCACCCCAAGAAGATGAGAAGCTGGGTCCCCCGTTCAGCGGGTTGCAGCGGTGGCTCCGTGGCACTCGGCCCACCTGAGGCCGCCCCCGCAGGTGCACGGATCGCTCGGCCCGCGTTTGGCGTCCCGAACGGCGTACCACTCGCTGAGACCGGTGGCGTCCTTCCCTTGACGTAGGAGGTCGGCCATGACTCGCATCGGGGTGTCGACATGGCGGAAGAAGTGCTGGTAGCCCTCGCACAGGAAGTGCAGCCCGGGTTCGCCGTCCGGCGTCGTGATGAAGCGGTCCTTGGGACAGCCGCCGTTGCAGGCGAAGCGCACGTCGCAGGAGCGGCAGTACTCGGGCAGGGTGTCGAGCTTGGCCTGCCCGAAAGCCCGCTGCCGGGGCAGGTCGACCAGTTCGAGCATGGTGCGCCCGTCGGCGATGTTGCCGAGCAGGTAGCCGGGTTCGACATAGTGGTCGCACGAGTACAGGTCGCCGTTGTGCTCCAGGGCGACGGCATCGCCGCAGGTGCGGGCATGCACGCACAAGCCCACCTGGTCCATGCCCATCCAGTGTGCAAGGGCGGTGTCGAACATCGAGACGAACACGTCACCCACGTCGTGGCGGGCCCACTCCTCGAACACGTCGACCAGGAACCGGCCGTACTGCTGCGCCCCGACCGTGCGGTGGGTCACCAGGTCACCCTCCTGTCGGTACAGCGGGCGCTGTCCGGCTCGCGCGCCCCATCCCGACTCCGCGAGTGGCAACAGGTCAGCGGTCACCCGCTCGACGATGGGGATCAGCTGCACGAACGTCGCGCCGAGGTCGTCTCGCAGGAACGTGTAGACCTCGAGCCCGTGATCACCGTTGGCTGAGTTGACCGTGGTCAGCGCGTTCCAGTCGACGCCGTGCCGCTTGAGCGCATCGAGACCCCGCATGACCCGATCGAAGGTCGGTTTGCCGCCCTTGTCGACCCGGTAGGCATCGTGCATCTCGCGCGGCCCGTCGATCGAGACGCCGACCAGGAAGTCGTTCTCCTTGAGGAAGGCACACCACTGGTCATCGAGCAAAGTCGCGTTGGTCTGCATCGTGTTCAGGATCCGCTGCCCTGGCGCCGCGTACTGCCGCTCGAGCTCGAGGGTGCGCCGGAAGAAGTCCAGACCCATAAGAGTCGGCTCTCCGCCCTGGAAGGCCACGACCAGCTCGTCGACCCCCCGCTGGGCGGCCAGGAGCTGGGCTATGTAGGCCTCATGAACCTCCGGAGGCATCCGGAAACCGCTCCCCGGGTAGAGCTCGTCCTTGGACAGGAAGAAGCAGTACTCGCAGTCGAGGTTGCAGATCGCCCCGGTGGGCTTCGACATCACATGGAACGCGCGCGGTCTCGTCACGGCAGTCATCACGGGCGCCTCTCCGTCAGGGGTCGACCCACCGGCCGGCCGCAGTGGCGTTCAGTCAAGGATGAACCATCCTTGAACCTCTGTCTCGTGGTCAACGTACCGCTCGCTGCACACGTCGACGACCGGACCGCGCGATGCGCCGATGTGCTGCCTGGTCGTTCGGTCTGAGCGGGCAGGCCACTGAAGAAGCCACTCGTCGAACGTCCCGTTCGGGCCTCCCTCCATGCTCTCGGCGTCGCTGAACGACACCGGTGCGGTCGAGACCCTGGCCTCGAGATCCAGCCTGGTTCGAAGACCCGGACCCGGTCGTCATCCGACGAGGTGAGGATGTCCGGTCGACCCGGCGCTCCGCGATCAGGGGTCAGATGAGGCCCAGCCGCCTGGCGCGCTCGATGGCCTCGTCGCGTTCGGTGACGCCCAGCTTGCGGTAGATGCTGGCCAGGTGCGTCTTGACGGTGTTCACGGAGACGAACATGTCGGCGGCGATGTCCTGGTTCCGCATTCGGCCGGGGAGGTAGGCGAGCACATCGAGCTCCCGCTGGCTGAGCGGCTCGGCCAGACTGTCCTGAGCACCCAGCCGCGGGTGCAGGGCGGCGGCAGCGCTCCACAGCGCTTCGGACGTCAACCATGCGGAGTCCGGCAGCGGTCTGCGCCGAAGGGCCTGAATCGAGGATGGGACCTCGAGGAACACCCACCGCAGGCGGTCACTGCGGGCAGCGGCGACCGCACGTTCCAGCGAAGCCCGGGCGGCGCGTGCGTCGCCCCCCGCCTCGAGCACCGCGAATTCTCTCAGGTGGCGACGCACGCTCTCGCGCAGGTCGTCGGGCGGCGGCGTCCATGCGTCGAGGGCTACGCTCGCCGCACGGGTGTCGCCGCGTGCGAGGGCCAGGTCGACCCGTGCCGACGGCAGCGCCGAAGTCCCAGTGACCTCGTCGAGCACCGCCTGCGCACCGGCCACGTCTCCTACGCCGATCAGAAGCCGCATCCGGAACGCGCGCCGTCCCTCGCGCAGGACCGGCGCCTCGGCGCCGGTCGCCGAGGGCGCCCGCAGCAGCTCGAGCGCTTGGCCCGGGCCCTCGCTCAACGCCGACATCCAGGCCTCCAGCGCACTGTGCAGATCGAAGTAGGTGCGGCTTGCGGGCCGAGCCAGGATCCGGGGCCTGGCCCGAACGAGGCTGAGCTCGGCGGCCTCGAGCTCCACGCGATCCAGGTGGACGAAGGTGACGGCGAGATGGGCCAGAACGGAGCCCTGGTGATGGGTCACGCCGAATGCGGCGGCGGCGGCGATAGCGGTTCGAGCCATGGCGAGGGCTTCCGTGGCGTGTCCCTGCCAGGCGCGCACCAGCGCGAGCGACCCCAGAAGGTAGACCCGCCACAGGGGATAGGTCACGCCGGACATCGTGCGCGCCCCGTCAAGAGTGGCGGCGGCCCGATGGAGATCTCCCAGGAAGAAGTGGGCCAGGCCGGCCGCATGCTCGTTCATCACTCGGATGGATTCCCGTCCTCCGACGCCGAGGAAGTCGGGGACGTCATCCGGCCCAATCCGCATCAAGCCGCTGCGAACCTCGTCGGTGAGTTCGACGATGGTCTCGGGAGCCAGCCCGCGAAACACCTGGCTGGAGTAGAGGGATTGCGCGGCCAGACGCTCGCCGTCGGTCAGGTCGGGTCTTCTCAGGATCCGGCGATAGGTCTCGGTGGCGACATCGGCCTCGTCTGCTCCGAGCTGCGCGGCAAGCAGGTTGATCATCGCCTCCACGGAGCCGCCGAGGTCGGGCGCGTTCAGGGCGGTGAGCCATCGCACGAGAGTGGCTGACTCGCCTCGCTCGAACAGGCGGTGACCCATCGTCGAGATGACGCGGACCGCCTCGTCGGTGTCGCCCGCCTGGATCAGATGGTCGATGCCCTGCTCCTCGTGGCCGTGCTTGATCATCCACCGCGCGGCGCGCCGGTGGAGCTCCCTCGCCTGCTCCGGCCCCTCGACCGCCAGCAGGCGGTAGCGCAGCACCTCCGCGAACAGGTGGTGGTAGCGGAACGTCGTACCGGCCGGATCGAGCGGGATGAGGAACATCGAACGTCGGTACATCTCGCCGAGGATCCTGTTCGCGTTCCCCGCACCCGTGACGGCGTCACACAGGCCCGGCGACAGCCCTTCGAGAACCGACGTCTGCAGCAGGAAGCTCTGCACCTCCGCCTCTTGTCGCTCGATCACCTCGTCGAGGAGGTATTCAGCGACAAGCCGGTCGCTGCCCGCGAAGGAGGTGACGAACTCGCCCGGGTCCGTGGCAGTGCGCAGCGAGATGGCTGCGAGCTGGAGACCCACCGCCCACCCGTCGGTGTGGTCGACCAGGGCGGCCACCAACTCGTCTGTGAGTTCGCGTTGGGACACGGACTCCAGGAGCGCCTTCGCCTTGGCC
>JBAUUB010000308.1:0-13374 GCA_049582485.1 Dermatophilaceae bacterium | reverse complement strand
GGCGAGCGCGACTGGGCGCTCGCCGCCGCCATGAGCACGTATGCGCTGGTCGTCCTCGTCCTGCCCGTCGCCCTCATCGGGATCATCGGCTCCCGCTGACGCCTGGGTCTCTCGCCGACCCGGAACCGCGCGCGTGACGCAGAAGATGGCGACTGACGCCCGGGTCTCTCGCCGACCCAGAACCGCGCGCGTGACGCAGAAGATGGCGGCTGACGCGGAAATTGCTGCGCCAGAGGCCGGTTTCCGCGGCACTGTCGCCTTTCCGCGGCATCCGGTGGGGTATGGCGGTGCGGCTATGGCGGGTCGGAGTCCGGGCCAGGCGTTCACCGGAGGATCGTTCACCTGGCAAGGTGGGGGCATGCGGTCCCACTGTGCCATCTACGTCGACGTCGGCTACCTGCTCGCAGCGGCGGCGACGCGGGTGACCGGGACCTCACTGCGGCGCGGCGTGGAGGTGGACCACGCCGACCTCATCCGAGGGCTGATCGAACGCGCCGAGGAGGACTGCGGCCTGCCGCTGCTGCGCGTCAACTGGTACGACTCGGGCGCCCGGCCCGGCGGCATGCCCGACTTCATCCAGGACTCGATCGGCCTGCTCCCGCGCGTCAAGCTGCGCCTGGGGCGGCTCTCCCACGCGGGCGAGCAGAAGGGTGTCGACCTGCGCATCGGCCTCGACCTCGCGACCCACGGCCGCAACCGGGTGGTCGACGTCATCTATCTGGTCTCCGGCGACGACGACCTCACCGAGGCGGTCGAGGAGGCGCAGGGGCACGGCGTCCAGGTCATCCTCCTCGCCGTTCCCGGGCAGGACGGCCGCCCGCACGGTGTCGCGCGCCACCTGCAGCGGGCCGCCGACGGCCTCATCCTCCTCGACGGTGAGGTCGTCGACGCGACGGTGCGCTCGCGGGCCATCCCCGAGGCGCTCATCCCGGAGGAGCTGCGCCCCGACGGCGAGCAGGAGGACGACGACGCAGCCGGTCCCGATGCCGAGGCCGCGGTGGAGACCGAGGGGGCGATGGCCATGGACGAGGCGGGGCCTCCAGCCGAGAGCCCCGGCCCCGGCCCCGTCGAGCCGCTCGCCGCGGACACCGGGTCGGAGGCGGGCGGCCCACACCCGGGCGAGCCGGACGCCGACGGGTCCCGTCCGACCCCGCCCGCACCCCCACCGGCGGGGGTCAACGGGTCCGGACCAGCGCATACCTCCGAGGCGGGTTCGGAGCCCTCGGCCGCACTGGCGGCCGACTCCGACGCAGTCCCCGTCCCCGAACCCGACCACGGGCTGGAGCGGGAGCAGCAGGAGGACGAGGCGGAGGCACCGAGCCCCTCGATCTTCGCCAAGAAGAAGGCGACCACTCTCATGCCGCCGCCGGAGCCGGTGTGGACGTCGACGAGTGCGGCCGGTGGCTACGGCATGTTCGCCGAGACCGAGATCGACCCCGAGATCATCGACACCGTGGCCCGGCACGTGCTGCGCTCCTGGTGCACGACCGCCACTCCGGAGATGCTCGCCGAGCTCAAGGAGCAGCGGCCCTCGATCCCGGGCGACCTCGACCGGGCGATGCTCGTCGACCTGTCCAACCGCAGCGGTCAGTACGACATCGACGAGGTCAGCCGCTATGAGCTCCGCGGCCGGTTCTGGCAGCTCGTCGACCAGGTCAGGCTCGTCTGAGCCGGTCTGAGCCGGTCTGAGCCGAGCCGGGCGAGGACGGGTCTCAGTGACCGATGTGGCGCAGCCGCGGGTGGCGCAGCGAGTGAGCCAGGTGTGCCATGGCATGGCGCACGGCGGCGACCTGACGGCGCTCGAAGAGCGGCCGCGACTCGCGCTCGGGGCGCTCGACGAACTGGACGGGCGTGAGTGAGCGGGCCATTCCCGGTGTGATCATTCGCATACCCAGGAGGAGTCCTCGCGCAAGGCCCTGATACATCCGGGCCGGCACGCAACCCGGCATCGGTGTCGTCCCCGGGAGGATCGGGCTGAGAGGATCGGGTCATGCCCCAGCGCAATGTCCTCGGTGAGGACCTCGAGGAGTGCGGCCGCGATCCGGTGACCGGCTTCACCCGGTCCGGGTGCTGCGAGGCCGTCCCCGAGGGTCGCAACCTGCACACGATCTGCACCGTCGTCACCGAAGACTTCCTCGCCCATCAGCAGGAGATCGGCAACGACCTCGTCACCCCTCGTCCCGAGTGGGGTTTCCCGGGGCTGCGTCCCGGTGACCGGTGGTGTGTCGTCGCCCCGCGCTGGGTCGAGTCCGCCCGCGTCGGGCGAGCAGCGCCGGTGGTGCTGGCCGCGACGAACGAGGCCGCCCTGACCTTCGTGCCCCTCGAGGTGCTGCGCCAGTATGCGGTGGACGTGCCTGACGATCCGCGCGGACTGGCCTAGGGGCGGGTCGGGCAACGGATTCCCGCTCGTGGTGTCGACTCTGAGAGGCTGGACGGCATGTCGGAGCACCACAGATCGGAGTACCGCATCGCCGTCGTCTGCTGGGGGAACATCTGCCGCTCACCCATGGCCGAGTTCGTCCTTCGTCAGGCCCTCGACGAGGCAGGACTCGGCGACCGCGTCACGGTCTCGAGCGCCGGGACCTCGACCGATGAGCTGGGACGGCCGATGGACCGGCGCACGATCGCCGTCATGCAGCGCAACGACGTTCGCGACAGCGGCTTCCGCGACAAGCGGGCGCGCCAGTTCCGGACCGACGACTTCGACGGCGTCGACCTCGTCCTCGCGGCGGACCACGTCCACGAGCGCATCCTCAAGGACCGGGCCCGGCACTCGGAGGACGCCACGAAGATCCGGCTGCTGCGTTCGTTCGACCCCGAGGCCGTCGCGGCGGGAACGCTCGGCATGGACGACCCGTGGTACGGCGACGACAAGGACTTCGACATCACCTACGCCGAGATCGTCACCGCTGCTCCGCACATCGTCGAGCACGTACGCCGCGAGCTAGGCGAATAGGGCGGCTGCCGCCGGGGGCCACCTCGAAGCGGCACCGCACCGCGGTGGGCGTTGCGGGACCCACAGGGGGGCGCTGACTCCGTCTGCCGCTGAGGTCGTCGCACCGGACGAACTGGGTCCCCCGACCTGTCCTCGCTCGGGCAGGCGATCCTTCGCCAAGACCCTCCCCTGTCGTGCAGGCCGCCGACGGGTGCCGCTGAGATCGACCTCGGGTGGCACTCTCCTCCAAGAAGAGCGGACACCGATTCGCGGTCTGATGCTCATACCTGACGTTCAGCCACGGCGCCCACGCCCGGAACGTATTCGGACGATCGCGGTGGGTGGACTGCGTGGTCACGGCCCCGATGTGGTCTGGGAGGATTGGGCCCATGTCCTCCCTCGCCGACGCGACGCCGCCGATCGCCCTCGGACCACTCGACGGCCGCTACCGCGGGGTCGTCGCCCCGCTCGTGGACCACCTCTCCGAGCCGGCGCTCAACCGGATGCGGGTCCACGTCGAGATCGAGTGGCTGATCCACCTCACCGACGGGCAGGTCGTCCCAGGGGTGCGGCCGCTGAGCGACGACGAGAAGCGCGAGCTGCGCGCCGTCGTCGGGCGCTTCGACAGCGCCGCCATCGAGGAGCTCGCCGACACCGAGCGGGTCACCCAGCACGACGTCAAAGCGGTCGAGTACTTCCTCAAGAAGCGGCTGACCACCATCGCGCCGGACCCGCAGGACGCCGGCCTGGCCGAGCTGATCCACTTCTGCTGCACGAGTGAGGACATCAACAACCTCTCCTACGCCCTCATGGTGCAGGGCGCCGTACACCAGGTCTGGCTCCCCCGCGCCCAGTCGCTGGTCGCGACAGTCGAGGACATGGCACGGGACCTTCGAGCGGTCCCCCTGCTCGCGCATACCCACGGACAGCCTGCCACCCCGACCACGATCGGCAAGGAGTTCGCGGTGCTTGCCTGGCGGCTTCGTCGGCAGCTGCGGCGGATCGAGGGGGCCGAGTTCCTCGGCAAGCTCAACGGCGCGACGGGGACCTTCGGGGCGCATGTCGCCGCAGTGCCGGGGGCGGACTGGCCCACGGTGAGCCGGACGTTCGTCGAGGGCCTGGGCCTGACGTGGAACCCACTGACCACCCAGATCGAGAGCCACGACTGGCAGGCCGAGCTGTACTCGGACCTCGCGCGGTTCAACCGGATCCTGCACAACCTGTGCACGGACGTGTGGACCTACATCTCGATGGGCTACTTCGCCCAGGTGCGCGGTCAGGGCACGGTCGGGTCGAGCACGATGCCGCACAAGGTCAACCCGATCCGGTTCGAGAACGCCGAGGCCAACCTCGAGGTGTCCAACGCGCTGTTCGACGTGCTAGCCGCGACGCTGGTGTCGTCACGGCTGCAGCGCGACCTCACCGACTCCTCGATGCAGCGCAACATCGGAACGGCGTTCGGGCACAGTCTGCTCGCGATCGACAACGTCGTGCGCGGACTCGCGGGTCTCGACGCCGTGCCCGAGGCGATGGCCTCCGACCTCGATGCGAACTGGGAGGTGCTCGGCGAGCCGGTCCAGTCGGCCATGCGCGCGCTGGCGGCGCAGGGCGTGCCCGGGATGGAGGAGCCCTACGAGCGGCTCAAGGAGCTGACCCGAGGCCGCCGGATCGGCCAGGAGGACCTCGTCGGCTTCGTGCGAGGGCTCGGCTTGCCGGCGGAGGTCGAGGAGCGCCTCGTCGAGCTCACGCCGCTGACGTATGTGGGCCTCGCCCCCGCGCTCGTCGACCACCTCGACCGCGGCTGAGCTCGAGCGCGGGTCTCACCTCTCTCCCCAACCGGGAAAGGTCTCGTCCACCACGGAAACTTCGCGTGGGAAGGATCCCTTTCTCTCCCCAACCGGGAAAGGTCTCGTCCACCACGGAAACTTCGCGTGGTGAAGGATCCCTTTCTCTCCCCAACCGGGAAAGGTCTCGTGTGCTGTCTACCTACATGTGAGACAGGGTGTGTAGGGACATGTGAGACAGCCTAGGCGGCGGTGAGTTGGCCTTGGTGGGCTCGGGTGTGGTCGATGAGGAGGTGGCCGAGGGGTTTGCCGTTGGGGTCGTAGACGGTGACGTGGTCGCCGTCGCGGATGACGGTCATGACTTGGCCGGCGCGGTGCTGGCCGACGGAGAGGGTGTACTGCCCGGTGCGGATGACGCCGACGTGGCTGACTTTGGTCTTCTTGACGGTGGCGTCCTGCTGGACCGGCAGGTGCTGGGGGGAGCCGTGCTCGGCGGCGGTGTTCCAGGCCTGCAGCGGTGGGCATTTCAGTGCCGAGTGGGGGCGGGTGGTGTTGTACCACTGCTGGTAGGTCTCGCACAGGGCCTGCAGCTCGGCCAGGGTCGCCGGGCACGGTTGCAGCGCGAGCCAGTCCTTGAAGGTGCGGTGGTGGCGTTCGACCTTGCCGCAGGTTTGCGGGTGGTAGGGGCTGGAGTGGATCAGGCGAGCACCGTGACCGGTGATCAGCCGGGCGAAGCGGGAGATGCTGCCGGCGGTGCGGGGCGCGAAGGCCGCTCCGTTGTCGGAGAGCACGATCGCGGGTACTCCGAAGGTGGTGAAGGCGGCCGTCATCACGGCGATGGCATCCGCGCTGGTCTCGCGTAACGCGGCCCGGGTGGCGACCAGGGTGCGGGTGCAGTCGTCCAGGACCTCGAAGACGACCACCTTGGCGCCGCTGGCCAGGGCCACGGTGGTGGCGTCGATCTGGTAGCAGTCCCGCGGGCGGACGTAGGCGAAGCGTCGCCACGATGACTTCGGACGCTTCTTCGGGGCCGGCTCGACCAGCCCGTGCCGGCGCAGGATCCGGTGGATCGTGGCCGGGCACGGCAGCCGGTACCCGGCCAGGTCGGGCAGCTGGCCGAGGTGGTAGTGGATCGTGATCGGCCCGTTCTCCGGCGCCAGGCTCGCCCGCAGCGCCAGGATCGCCGCCACGATCACCTGTGGGGTGGCTCCCGGTCGGCGGCGCGGAGCCCGGGACCGTGGCCGCCACGACCCTTCCTGCTGGATCCGGGCCAGGTGCCGGTACAGCGTGGCCCGCGAGATTCTGTTCGTGCGGCACCAGGCCGCGATGCCGCTCGGTTCGAAGACCGAAGCGCCGTGAACGACGTAGGCGACCAACGTCGCATCGAGTAACCGCATGAGAGCAACCGATCCGGCCATGCTCATCCATAGCCTGATCTCGGGCCCCACCGCCAGGTAAACAGCTGTCTCACATGTTGCAAGACATCGATGTCTCACATGTCATGAGACTCGACAGGACCCGTTTCTCTCCCCACCCGGGAAAGGCGACGCTGACCCACCGGCTACTTGACCTCGCTGGTCATCACCCGCCAGGTCCCGAGCGCGAGCGGCAGACCGATCCACAGGAGCGAGGAGGTGGCGAGCTGGCCGGCCGTCGTCCACGTCAGCGTGCCCTCGATCAGCGGGGCGCCGCTTCGGGACAGGTCGATCCACGGGGCGATCTCGGCGACCCGCTCGCTGAACTCGACGGCGATGGCGACCGCGGACGGCAGGGCGAAGATCGTCACGATCGCCACCGGGGTGTTGAGGAAGAGGAACCCGAAGGCGACGCCCTGGAGCACGGACAGCGCCATGACGACCACGAACCCGGCCAGCTCGGCCGGCCCGACGTCATAGGCGACAGACGCGCCGAGCAGCCCACCCGCCACGGTGACCGCATAGGCCTGCGCGACAGAGACGAGCACGACCGCGACGCCGACGACCACACCGGCGACGACCCGGGCCAGCACGATACGGCCGCGCCTGGGTTCGAGGCTGAAGGTGACCAGGCCGGCCCGCTGGCTCCATTCCGCGGTGGCGGCCATGATGCCGAGGACAGGCAGCAGGATGCCGAACGGTCCCGCGGCCGCGCCCAGGGACATCCCGACGGTCACCTGCTCGGCGTCGGCGAACACGGCGAACCCGATCATGAGGACGAGGGCGAGCCCGACGGTGACGATGACGAGCCAGCGGCCCGCCAGCGTGTCCACCATCTTGCGCACCTCGAGCCCGACCAGTCGAATGAGCGGCACCGGACCCGGCGGCGGCAGCAACGAGCCGACGCGCGGTGCTCGCGACTCGGTCGGGTGGGCGGACGGGGCGGAGGTGGTCGTCATGCTGCGGCTCCTGTCGGACGGTCGACCCGACCTGCGCGGTCCTGGTCGGTGGTGAGCGTGAGGAAGAGCTCCTCGAGGCCGGCCCGCTCACCGTGGCTCAGCCGGAGCAGGACGATGCCGTTCGCGAGCGCGAGACGCCCAACCGTTTCCGCATCGGCCGTGACGGACAGGCCGGCCGGAGTGGTCGTGACCTCGGCGCCGGTCTCAGCGATCGCGCTGGCCAGAGTGCGGTCGTCGAGGGATCGGACGAACGTCGTGGTCGGCGCCAGCAGGTCGTCCATCGCGCCCTCGGCGATGATGCGGCCCCGACCGATGACGACGAGCTCGTCGGCGATGGCCTCGATCTCGTGGAGCAGGTGGGACGAGAGCAGGACGGTGCCGCCGCGCTCGGCGAAGTCGCGCAGCAGTCCGCGCATCCAGTGGATGCCCTGGGGGTCCAGGCCGTTGGCGGGCTCGTCGAGGATGAGGATCTGGGGGTCGCCCATGAACGCGGCGGCCAGACCCAGGCGCTGCCGCATCCCGAGCGAGTACCCGCGCACCCGCCGGCTCGCCTCGTCCGCGGTCAGGCCGACGAGGTCGAGCATCTCGTCGACGCGCGACCGCGGCACGCCGAGGTGGATCGCGACGAGGCGAAGCGTCTCCACCCCGGTCCGGCCGGGGTGCTGGGCCGAGGCGTCGAGCATGACGCCGACGATGCGTCCCGGGTTGGTCAGCTGCGCGTAGGGACGACCGGCGATCAGGGCTCGGCCGCTCGTCGGCGGGGTCAGGCCGGTCATCATCCGCATCGCCGTCGACTTGCCGGCGCCGTTCGGCCCGAGGAACCCGACGACGCGGCCGGGCTCGACGGTGAAGGACACGTCGTCGACGGCCGTGACGGGTCCGTAGGTCTTCGTGAGTCGTTCCGTGGTGATCATGTCTCCAGGCTCCCGCCCGTCGGGGGTCCCTCACATCGGCCGGCGGTCCCGAGCAGGTCATCCTTCGGTATCGCCCGGACCGGGCGAGCACCGACCCCGGGCGGATCCACCGCTCCCGTCGCTCACCTAGATTGCTGGTATGCGGTGGTCCGGTCTGCCTCGGGCGGCGCGCTCCGGGTGGGAGCGGGTCCGCGAGGACCTGGACGCCGGGCCGAAGTCGCCGCCGCTGAACCCCTGGCAGACCACCTGGCGGCTCATCCTCGTGGCCCTGGTCGGCTATGGGTCCTGGGCGGCGACGGGTCTGCAGGACGCGGCGACGCACTCGACCGGTCGATGGGTGCTGCTCGCCGTGGACGCCTTCGTCGGGCTCGTCGCGATCGCGATCGTCCAGCGCCGGCGGGCGCACCCGGTTTCGGTCGCGGTCGTCCTGGCACTGCTCGGCGGAGTGTTCCTCTCGGTCACCGGGGCGACACTGTTGGCGCTTGCCTCCCTCGCCGCCCGCCGCAACCTACGGGGACTGGCCCTCGTCATCCCCCTCATGGTCGCGATGACGCTGGTCTCGGAGCTGGTCTGGCCGCCGGAGGACCCCCTGCGCGCCTGGCAGACGACCGCCGGGAACGCCCTGGTCACCGTCGCCTTCGCCGCGGTGGCCTACGCGATCGGGGCCAACCGCGCCCTGGTGGAGTCGCTGCGGGAGCGAGCAACGGCCGCCGAGCGCGAGCAGGCGGCCCGCGAGGCCGAGGGGCGTGCCGCCGAGCGAAACCGGATCGCCCGGGAGATGCACGACGTGCTCGCACACCGGATCTCGCTGGTCGCGATGCACGCCGGTGCCCTGACCTACCGCGAGGACCTCTCCCGGGAGGACCAGCGGACCGCTGCAGCGACGATCGAGCGCAACGCCCGGCAGGCGCTCACCGAGCTCCGCGAGATCCTGGGGGTGCTCCGGAACACCGACGAGGAGGCATCCGGACCGGCGCCGGAAGCGCCCCAGCCGACGTTGCGAGACATCCCCGCCCTGGTCGCGGACGCGCGCAGCCTGGGGGCCGACGTGACGGTGACCGACGACAGCGGCGAGGTGCCGGCGGGGGTGGCGCGCACCGCATACCGCATCATCCAGGAGGGTCTGACCAACGCGCGCAAACACGCTCCAGGCCTGCCGGTGTCGGTCCGGCTCGCCGGCGGCGACGACGCCCCGCTGACCATCACCGTCGCTCAGCCGGCCGGTCCGGGGGCGGCGCGGACGCAGGGGGCACAACGCATGCGGCCGCGCGGCGTGGGACCGACTCCCGGCGCCGGTCTCGGTCTGCTCGGCCTGCATGAGCGGGTGGCTCTGCACGGCGGAACGCTGGAGAGCGGACCCGACCCCGAGGGCCGATGGGTGCTCAGGGCGCGGATACCGTTGCACTCATGAGCACCGGAGCGCCGATCCGGGTCGTGGTCGTGGACGACGACCCCATGGTGCGGACCGCGCTGCGCATGTTCCTCGGCGGCGACTCCGGCATCACCGTCGTCGGCGAGGCCGAGGACGGCGAGGCGGGGGTGCGACTCGTGCGACGGGAGCGACCCGACGTCGTCCTCATGGACATCCGGATGCCGGTGCGCGACGGGTTGAGCGCGACCGAGGAGATCCGCCGCCTCCAGCCGCCTCCCGAGGTGATCGTGCTCACGACCTTCGACGCCGACGAGTACGTCCTGCGCGCGCTGCGCAGTGGTGCAGCCGGATTCCTTCTCAAGGACACACCGCCCGCCCGGCTGGTGGAGGCTGTGCGAACGGTTGCGGACGGCTCGCCGATGCTCTCGCCGAGCGTCACGGCCCAGCTCATCGCCGCGGTCGCCGCACCGCCCGAACCGGAGGACCCTGCCGTGGTGCGGGCCAGGACCGCGGTGCAGTCCCTCACCGAGCGCGAGCTCGACGTCGCCCGGGCGGTCGCCCGCGGTCTGTCGAACGCGGAGATCGCGTCCGAGCTCTACCTGGGGATCCCGACCGTGAAGACCCATGTCGGCCGGCTCTTCGACAAGCTGGGTGTCGAGAACCGCGTGCAGATCGCGCTCCTCGTCCACGACGCCACCCGGGACTCGGCGGACGACCCGCAGACAGACCCACCGGAGTCCATAAATAGTTGATGTATCAACTTTCTGCTACCGTGGCGGTGAGCCGCACGACGTCAGGAGAAGCCGATGACGACCATGCCCATCCTCTACCTGAGCCACGGTGCGCCCCCGCTCGCCGACGACGCCACGTGGACCCGCGAGCTGCGCGACTGGTCCGCCACCCTGACCTCGACGCACGGCAAGCCCCGCAACGTCCTCATGATCTCCGCACACTGGGAGGACGAGCCGGTCTCCGTGTCCGCTACCCGCGGCGGGGTGCCCCTCGTCTACGACTTCTGGGGCTTCCCGCAGAAGTACTACGACGTCACCTATGACGCCCCCGCAGCCCCCGAGCTCGCGTCCTCGGTCGAGCGGCTCCTCGGCGCGTCCGGCGAGCCGGTTCGCCGGGACGAGACCCGCGGCCTGGACCACGGCGCCTACGTGCCGCTCGTCGAGCTGTTCCCCGAGGCGGACATCCCCGTCCTCCAGCTGTCGCTGCCCACGCTGGACCCCCAGCGGCTCGTCGACCTCGGTCGCCGCCTCGCTCCGCTGCGCGACGAGGGCACCTTGATCGTCGGCTCGGGCTTCACGACCCACAACCTGCGCTGGTTCGACCCGCGCGCGGGGGCCGACGCTCCCCCGCCCTCGGCCAGCTCGGAGTTCGACCACTGGGCGGCCGAGACGATGTCGGCCGGCGACCTGGACAGCCTGCTGAACTTCGAGGAGCGGGCTCCCGCCGCGCACGTGGCGCACCCGCGAACCGAGCACTGGGCGCCGCTCTACGTCGCCGTCGGCGCAGCCGACGCTTCCGGATCGATCGAGGCGACGACGACGGTCGAGGGCTTCTGGTTCGGCCTGTCGAAGCGGTCCTGGCAGCTCAGCTGACCAACAGCCCGTTCGCGACGAGATAGCGGATCGTCGGCAGGGCCGACGCGATGACGTCGGCCGGGTCCTCCTCGAGCAGGGCGGCGACGGCCACCAGCGCCTGGCGTGGCGTCAGCGACCCGTCGGCCACCCCGAGGTAGGCCGCGGGGCCGGTGCCGAGCGGCACCCTAAGCCGCAGGCCGCCGCCCTGCACGGCCGTCACGGCGCGCGGCTCGGAGGACCCGGGGAGCAGCTGGTGCTCGATGGTGAGGTCCGGTGCCGCGACCCACGTCTCGTCGAGCACGTCGTCGTCGGTCATCGTGGCGAGTCGCTCGCGAGCCGCGAGCCCCGCCGCCACGGCCACCCCCATCGCGTCCCCGACCGGTCCGCGGACGTCCATGAGATCGGCGAACGGCGCGCGGTCACCGCTCGGGCGGTGGAGGGTGATGACCCCGAACCCGACCGACTCGACGTCTCGTGAGGCGAAGTCGTCCAGCCAGGCCGCGTACATCGTCTGGTACTCCGCCGTGCCCTGGCGGTGTCCGCTGTCGCGGGCCCAGGTCTCGGCGTACTGAGCGGGGTCCTGGACCCCGCGCTGGACCACCAAGGCGTCCAGGCCGCTGTCGGCGACCCAGGCCCCGACCCGGTCGCGCCAGTCCGTCCCACGTCGGATCTCCCAGTTGCCGAGCAGCTGAGCGACCCCACCGGGCACGAGGTGGGCACCGAGGCCGCGGACCAGGTCGGCGACGACGGCGTCGCCCGCGGCACCCGCGTCGCGGTACTCGAACAGCGGTATCGAGCCGTCGCGGGGGGTGATGACGAACGGTGGGTTGCTGACGACCAGGTCGAAGGTCTCGCCCCCGACCGGTTCGAGCATCGAACCGCGGCGGATGTCCCAGACCACCCCGTTGAGGGCGGCGTTGAAGGCGGCGTATGCGAGGGCCCGCTCGGAGAGGTCCGTCACCACGACCTCGTCCGAGTCCTGCGACAGGCGCAGCGCCTGCACGCCGGATCCGGTGCCGACGTCGAGGGCCCGGCGGACCCGCGCCCGCGGTGTCCATGCCGCGAGCGTGGTCGAGGCGCCGCCGATGCCGAGGACGTGGTCCGGGGTCAGGGGCGCGCCGGTCGCGAGCTCGGAACGGTCGGAGGCGACCCACCAGGCGCTGTCCTCGGCCGCATACGGACGCAGGTCGCAGGTGGCCACGAGGCCGTCGCCCTCCTGCCGCACCAGGTGCAGTGCGATGACCCCGTCGACGCCGACGCTGGGAAGCGCGGCCTGGACGTCGCGCAGGTCGACCGGCGCGCCGAGGGCGAACAGTCGGATCAGGGCCGCACACGGGTCGGTCGAGGTCGCGGTCACCCGCTCGGCCGCCAAGGGGTGCTCCCGGGCCAGGGCCGCTCCGGCCATGGGACCGAGCACCTCGGCCACGCCCGGGACGGTGTAGCGGGCCGCGATGAGGTCGGCCCGCAGCAGGGCGAGGAGGTCGGCGTCGACGACCGGCAGCTGGGTCCGCATAGTGCCTTGAGCCTAATGGGTCGTCGCGAGGCGCCGCTGTGTCGGCTCCAGGGCCGCTGCGTCGTCCCAGCGGCCGATGGGTGGTCCGCGCCGCCGCCACAACGCACCGCGGCCCGGGAGAGATCGTCTCTCCCGGGCCGCGGTGTGGGGCGCGTCCGTCAGGGCATGGGGTGCGCTGACTCGGAGCGCGCGGATCCGCCTGGCATCAGTGGATCTGCTCGGGGTGGTGCGCCATCCCTATTGCTGCGTCGGGGTCGGCGTCGGTTCCGATGGCCAGGTCCTTACTTTTGGAATAGGCGACGGCTGCCACGATGATGACGAAGGCGACCGCCGCGATGCCGTAACGGAATGGAGCGCTCTCGTTGGCACCGATCGAGAGACCCACGATGGCCGGCGCGATGAGCACCGAGACGAGGTTCATCACCTTCAGGAGCGGGTTGATCGCCGGCCCGGCGGTGTCCTTGAACGGGTCGCCGACCGTGTCGCCGATGACCGCCGCGGCGTGGGCCTCGGAACCCTTCCCGCCATGGTTGCCGTCCTCGACGATCTTCTTGGCGTTGTCCCAGGACCCGCCCGAGTTGGCGAGGAAGACCGCCATCAGGGCTCCGGCGCCGATCGCACCCGCGAGGAAGCCGGCCAGCGGGCCGATCCCGAGCCCGAAGCCGACGGCGATCGGCGAGAGCACCGCGAGCAGGCCGGGAGTGGCGAGCTCGCGCAGGGAGTCCTTGGTGCAGATGTCGACGACCTTGGCGTAGTCCGGCTTCTCCGAGTAGTCCATGATCCCGGGGTGCTCCCGGAACTGGCGCCGCACCTCGAACACGATCGCTCCCGCGGCCCGGGTGACCGCGTTGATGGCCAGGCCGGAGAAGAGGAAGACGACCGCGGCACCGAGGAGG
>JBAUUB010000307.1:0-8382 GCA_049582485.1 Dermatophilaceae bacterium | reverse complement strand
GATGTCGGGTGCGTTCGCGGTTCGGCGGCACGCCGGCGGTCGCCACCGGAACGCCCTGCGCACCCGCTAGCGTTTGCCCTGTCATGAACAACCACTACAACGGGCTCAAGACGGCGGCCCTCTTCGGCGCGATCTGGGCGCTGCTCCTCGGCATCGGCGCGCTCGTCGGTGGTGGCCAGTACATCTGGGTCTTCGCGCTCATCGGCGTCGCGACGACGTTCTACGGATACTGGAACTCCGACAAGCTGGCGATCAGGGCGATGCGCGCCCATCCGGTGACCGAGGCCGAGGCGCCGGTCATGCACCGGATCGTCCGCGAGCTGTCCGAGAAGGCCGGCAAGCCCATGCCGCGGCTCTACATCAGCCCGACCGACGCGCCGAACGCCTTCGCGACCGGGCGCAACCCCGAGAACGCCGCGGTGTGCTGCACCAAGGGCATCCTCGAGCTGCTCGACGAGCGCGAGCTGCGCGGAGTGCTCGGCCACGAGCTCATGCACGTCTGCAACCGCGACATCCTGACCGGCTCGGTCGCCGCGGCGCTCGCCGGGGTGATCACCTCGGTCGCCCAGATGGCCCTGTTCTTCGGCGGTGGGCGCGACCGCGGCGGCAACCCGCTCGCGATGCTGGCCCTGGCGCTCCTCGCGCCGATGGCGGCGGCCGTCATCCAGCTCGCGATCAGCCGGACGCGTGAGTACGACGCCGACGAGGACGGGGCGCGTCTCACCGAGGACCCGATCGCGCTGGCGTCCGCGCTACGTAAGCTGCAGTACGGCACGGCCCGGGCGCCGCTTCCGCCGAGCCCGGAGCTCGTCAACACGAGCCACATGATGATCGCCAACCCGTTCCGGGCCCAGGACGTCTCACGCTTCTTCGCGACCCACCCGCCGATGCCGGAGCGGATCGCGCGCCTCGAGGACATGGCCGGTCAGCGCCTGCCCTGAGTCCCGCGTCTCACCTTTTCTTCCCTGGGCGAGAACAGTCACCTTCGGGACGGAAGGCTTCCGTCCCGAAGCGAGGGTTTCCTTCTCCGGGAAGAAAACCGGTGAGCGCTGTCGGCGCGCGGACGTAGGATCCGAGAATGCTCATCCGGCTGCTGCGGCGCGCCATGCCGCCCTACGCCGGGTTCCTCGCCGCGATCGCCGTCCTCCAGCTCATCGGGGTCATCGCGAACCTCTACCTGCCGAGCCTCAACGGGCGGATCATCGACCAGGGCGTCGCGCGCGGCGACATCGGCTATATCTGGCGCACCGGCGCGGTCATGCTCGTGGTGTCGGTGGTCTCGATCATCGCGGCGATCGCGGTCGCCCGACTCGGCTCCCAGGTGGCCGCGAGCGTCGGTCGCGACACGCGGGCGAGCGTGTTCTCGCGGGTCCTCTCCTTCAGCGACCGGGAGGTGCTCGGCTTCGGCGCGCCGACCCTGATCACGCGCGCCGGCAACGACGTCACCCAGGTGCAGACGGTCGTCTCGATGCTCCTGATGGTCGTCATCCAGGCCCCGATCATGATGGTCGGGGGCATCATCATGGCCCTGCAGGAGGACGCCGGCCTGGCGTGGATCATGGCCGTCGCCGTGCCGCTGCTCGCGGTCTCCGTCGGGCTGATCATCGGCCGCATGGTGCCGTGGTTCAAGGCGATGCAGGAGTCGGTCGACCGGGTCAACCGCATCCTGCGTGAGCAGATCACCGGCGTCCGGGTCGTTCGCGCGTTCGTGCGTGAGCAGGTCGAGCGTGACCGTTTCGCCGTCGCCAACGCCACCTACACCGCGGCCTCCCTGAACGTCGGCCGGCTGATGGCGATCGCCTTCCCGACCGTCATGGTGATCTTCAACCTGTCCAGCGCCGCGGTGCTGTGGTTCGGAGCGCAGCGGGTCGAGGCGGGCGCGGTCCAGGTCGGCGGCCTGATCGCCTTCATGCAGTACCTCATCCAGGTGCTCATGGCCGTGATGATGACGACGATGACCGCGATGATGATCCCGCGCGCCGAGGTCAGCTCCCGCCGGATCGGCGAGGTGCTCGCCACCGAGTCGACGGTCACCGACCCGGTCGCGCCCCTGCCCATCGACGAGGAGTATGCGGGGGTCGAGTTCCGCGACGTGACCTTCCACTACCCGGGGGCCGAGGCCCCGGTCCTCGACGGGATCTCCTTCGCGGCCCGTCCGGGCACCACGACCGCGATCATCGGGTCGACGGGCGCGGGCAAGACGACCCTGCTCAGCCTCATCCCGCGACTCCATGACGTGACCGGTGGCTCGGTGCTGGTCGGCGGCCGCGACGTCCGCGAGGCTCGGCTGGAGGACGTCTGGGGCCGCATCGCGTACGTCCCCCAGAAGCCGTACCTGTTCTCGGGGACGGTCGCCACCAACCTGCGCTACGGAGATCCGCAGGCCGACGACGCCACCCTCTGGGACGCCCTGGCCGTGGCGCAGGCCGCCGACTTCGTCGAGCGGATGGACGGTCGTCTCGACGCGCGCATCGCCCAGGGCGGCACGAACGTCTCCGGCGGGCAGCGGCAGCGGCTCGCCATCGCCCGCGCCTTCGTGCGCGGGGCCGACATCCTCCTGTTCGACGACTCGTTCTCGGCGCTCGATGTCGCCACCGACGCCCGGCTGCGCGCCGCGCTCGAGGCGAGGACCGCATACACGACCGTGATCGTCGTCGCCCAGCGGGTCTCGACCATCGTCGACGCCGACCAGATCGTCGTCCTCGACGACGGTGCTGTGGTCGGCGTCGGCACCCATGCGGAGCTGCTCGACACCTGTCCGACGTACCGGGAGATCGCCGAGAGCCAGAAGGCCGGCTCGCCGGGCACCGCGGGAGCGCTGGCATGAGCGCCGTGAGGTCGACATGAGCGACCGCATCCTGTCCGAGGAGGAGAAGGCCGCCGCCGCCCGGCGTGGTCCGGTGCGTCAGGGCGGTCCACCCCATGCCGCCATCGGGGTGCCCACCGAGAAGCCGAAGAGCTTCTGGGCCAGCGCGCGGCGACTGCTCGGCCTGCTGCGCCCGGAGCGGTTGCTCGTCGGCGTCGCCGTCGGCCTCGGCGTCATCGGGGTCGTCCTGCAGGCGGCGGGGCCGCGCATCCTCGGCTGGGCGACCGACCTGATCTTCGAGGGCTTCTTCGGGGCGCAGATGCCCGCCGGAGCGACCCAGGAGGAGGTCGTCGCAGGTCTGCGCGCCGATGGGCAGGACCAGCTCGCCGACGTCGTGGCCGCCATGGAGAACCTCGTGCCCGGACAGGGCATCGACTTCGACGCCGTGGCGCAGACCCTCATGCTCGCGGTGGGCCTGTTCGTCGTCGCCGCTGTGTTCCAGTGGCTGCAGACCCGCATCCTCGTCGGCGTCGTCAACCGCGCGATCTACGACGTGCGCCGCGACGTCGAGGACAAGCTGCACCGGCTCCCGCTGCCGTACTTCGACAACCAGCCCCGTGGTGAGCTGCTCTCGCGGGTGACCAACGACATCGACAACATGGCCCAGAGCCTGCAGCAGACCCTGGCCCAGCTCCTGACGTCCCTGCTCACCGTCATTGCGATGCTGGCGATGATGTTCTGGATCTCGCCGACGCTCGCCCTCATCGCCCTGGTGACGGTGCCGGTGACGATGGTCGTCGCGGGCATGATCGGCAAGCGGGCCCAGCGGCACTTCACGGAGCAGTGGCGGGCGACCGGTGAGGTCACCGGTGTCGTCGAGGAGGCCTTCACCGGCCATGACCTCGTCAAGGTCTTCGGCCGCCAGCGCGAGGCGCAGGCCACCTTCGACGCAAGCAACGACTCCCTGTACCGCGCAAGCTTCGGGGCGCAGTTCGTCAGCGGCATCATCATGCCGGCGTTGATGTTCATCGGGAACCTCAACTACGTCCTCGTCGCGGTCGTCGGGGGGATCCGCGTCGCGAACGGACAGCTGTCGGTCGGTGACGTCCAGGCGTTCATCCAGTACTCCCGCCAGTTCACCCAACCCCTGACCCAGGTCGCGTCGATGGCCAACCTCATGCAGAGCGGCGTCGCTTCGGCCGAGCGGGTGTTCGAGGTCCTCGACGCACCTGAGCAGCGTCCCGACCCCGAGGTCCGCATCCCGGTCGAGGACCGGTCGGGGCGGGTGGCGTTCGACGACGTCTCGTTCTCCTACCGGTCGGACCAGCCGCTCATCGAGCACCTCGACCTCGTCGTCGAGCCCGGGCAGACCGTGGCGATCGTGGGCCCGACGGGGGCGGGCAAGACCACCCTGGTCAACCTCGTCATGCGCTTCTACGAGCTGGACGGCGGCCGGATCACCCTCGACGGCATCGACATCGCGACGCTGAGCCGGCACGACCTGCGATCTCGCGTCGGCATGGTGCTGCAGGACACCTGGCTGTTCGCAGGATCCATTCGCGACAACATCGCCTACGGTCGACCGGGAGCGAGCGAGGAGGAGGTGCGGGCCGCCGCCCGGGCGACCTATGTCGACCGCTTCGTGCACTCCCTGCCCGATGGCTACGACACCCGGCTCGACGACGAGGCATCCAACCTGTCCGCCGGCGAGAAGCAGCTCGTGACCATCGCCAGGGCCTTCATCTCCGAGCCCGACCTGCTGATCCTCGACGAGGCGACGTCCTCGGTGGACACCCGAACCGAGGTGCTCGTCCAGCACGCCATGGCGGCCCTGCGGGCGGACCGCACCTCGTTCGTCATCGCCCACCGGCTCTCGACGATCCGTGACGCCGATCTCATCCTCGTCATGGAGGAGGGTCGCATCGTCGAGCAGGGCACGCACGACGAGCTCATCGCGGCCGGCGGGGCGTTCGCCCGTCTCTACGCGGCGCAGTTCAGCGCGGCGGCCGTCGCCGACTGACGGGGAGTCGGCCGCTCGGTCGCGGGCGACGGACTCACGCTGGCGATGGCCGGTCCGGATTCCGGTGCGCCGCCTGGAGTATCAGAACGGGGAGCCGCGGTCTCCTTGTGTTCAATGAGAGTTCTCTCATGATTCACCCGTTCTACCGATAGCCGTCATCTGGGCAGATCCCTAGCGTGGTTCGGATCACACCCACGGCAGGGGGTTGCTTTGTGAATACCGTCTTGTTGACCGGCGCCGCCGGTTTCATCGGCAGTCATGTCGGAGAGATGCTGCTCGAGCGCGGGTGGCGAATCCGTGGAGTCGACGCGCTCACCGACACCTACGACCCCGCGGCCAAGCTGCGCAATCTCGCCCTGCTCGACCACAGTTCACTGTTCGAGTTCGTCCACGCCGACCTCGCGACCGTGGACCTGCGACCGCTGCTCGACGGGATCGACGCGGTCATCCACCTCGCAGCGGAGCCGGGAGTGAGCAAGTCGTGGGGCACAGTCTTCCCGACCTACGTCAACCGCAACGTGCTCTCGACCCAGCGCCTCCTCGAGGCGGTCGCCGACAGGCCCATCGACCGCTTCGTCTATGCGTCGAGCTCGTCGGTGTATGGACCGAACTCGGGAACGATGCACGAGTCGAGCGTCCTTGCGCCGCTCAGTCCCTACGGCGTCAGCAAGCTGGCCGGCGAGTGTCTCGTCGGTGCCTATGCCCAGGAGCGTCAGCTGCCGGCGGTCTCGCTGCGCTTCTTCTCGGTCTACGGTCCCCGGCAGCGCCCCGACATGGCCATCCACCGCTTCGTCGAGGCCCTCCTGGACGGACGTCCGGCCGAGATCTACGGCCAAGAGGTGCAGCTGCGTGACTTCACCTACGTCGGAGACGTCGCTGCGGCGGTCGTCGGGTCACTGACCGCGCCGGTCGCTCCCGGCACGGTCCTGAACATCGCCTACGGCGACCCGGTCGCGATCCCGGACGTGCTGCGGATGGTCGAGGCCGAGGTGGGCGGACGTCTCGACGTCGCGCAGCGGCCCCACCGCGCCGGAGACACCGGCCGGACCCACGGCGACAGCTCGGCCGCCCGAGAGGTCCTCGGGTGGGCGCCGACCGTCGACCTGGCGACCGGTCTGGCCAGACAGGTCGCCTGGCACCGTGCGGTGCGTCACCAGCCGGTCGAGACCGTCGCCGCTGTCGGTCCGGTCGCAGCCGAATTGAGGGGGCCGGTGTTGTGAACCGCCATGAACCGAGGCTGATGATCTACTCCCAGGACGGTCTCGGGCTCGGACACATGCGGCGCACGTCGCTGCTGGCGCAGGAGTTCCTCGATCGGACCCCCGATGGCAGCGTGCTCACCGTGTCCGACTCGCCGCTCGGGCAGTTCTTCGCCACGGCAGCCGGCCATGACTTCCTCAAGCTGCCGAGCATCCGCAAGACCGGTCCCGGTGTCTGGGAGGCGGTGGCCCTGTCGCTGTCCTTCGACGACGTGCTGCGGCTGCGCACCCAGCTGATCGCGAGCGCCATCGAGTCCTTCGACCCCCAGGTGGTCCTCGTCGACCACATGCCGCACGGGGCGATGGGCGAGCTCGTGCCGGCACTTCGCGCGGTGGCCGGCCGGCGCACCCGCGTGGTCCTCGGTCTGCGCGACATCCTCGACGCCTCGGACGTCGTGCGGCGACGCTGGACCGCCGAGGGTGCGTACGAGACGCTCGAGGAGTTCTACGACGAGGTGCTGGTGTACGGACAGCAGGACGTGCTCGACGTCGCCGCGGAGTACGCCTGGCCGACGTCGATCGCGCGGCGGGTCACGTACACCGGGTACGTCTGCGCCGACCCACCTCGGCGGCCAAGCCCGAACGGCTCCGGGCCGTGGCAGGGCGGGCGCACGCCGAAGGTCCTGGTCGTCGCGGGCGGCGGTGCCGACGCGTTCCCGATGTTCTCGGCCGTCCTCGATGCGGCGCCCGCGGTGCACGCGTCGACCGGTGCCGACTTCCTCATGGTCACCGGACCGTTCATGCCCGACGGTCATGTCCGCACACTGCGTCGCCGCGCATCCAGGCTCCCGATGGTCGAGCTGCGGCGGAAGTTCCACGGGCGCAACAAGATCGCGCGAGCCGACCTGGTCGTCTCGATGGCGGGCTACAACACGACGGTCGAGGTGCTCGCCGCGGGGACGCCGGCCCTGCTCATCCCGCGCAGCGGCCCCTCCGCCGAGCAGCGCACGCGGGCCGAGCTGTTCGCCCACCGCTCATGGGTGCGTTGGCTCGATCCGACGGACCTGCACGCCGACATCGTGGCCGAGGGGGTCCGTGCGGGGCTCGAGGAGGCCCTGACGCCGGCGTCCCGCCCTGAGCTGACCGGCCGCGAGACCGCGGTGACCTTCCTCACCCAGGATTTCGCGCCGATCGCACCGGCCCTCACCGCTGCGATGCGATGAGCACCGCGCCGAGTCCTGCTTCCGTCGCCATCGCCCCCCGACCCCCCGTCGACGCGGTGACGGAGATCCTGGCCTGCCGGGCGGACGGACCCAGGATCGGCGAGTTCCTCCGTGAGCGGGTGCCGGCGGTCATCGTCGACTCACTCGCCCGCGTGCTCGACGATGGCGGCGGCCCGATCACCTGCACGGTCACCCGCTCCAAGCTCAAGCCGCAGCGCCGGCTCACCGTCTCCGCCGAGCTGTACGGCCTCGGACCGGCTCCCCGCCAGGTGAGCGCGGTGTGGGGAGCACTGCCGGTCTCCTTCGCGGCCGGCTCCGAGGACCCGATGATCCCGGCGGCGGCACGCGGGCCGTTCGCATCCCTGCGGGTGGTGCCCGCAGGGGAGTCCGTCAGCCGTCCGGTCCTCCTCGTCGCACCCCTCGACCCCGCGTTTCCGTCGCTCCCCGCGCTCCACGACCCGGTGCAACTGGCCGGCGTGTTGCGAACGCAGGGTGTCGAGGTCGGTCCGGACGAGCTCTCCCTGACGACGTTGCGCTACCGGCCCGGCCAACGGCACGTCCTGCGCGTCGACCTGGCGGGCTCCGGACGGAGCATCTTCGCCAAGTGCTACCGCGACGACACGGGAGCGGCGGCTGCCGCGGCCCGCCGCCGGGTCGCCACGGCCCTCGCGACGTGTGGTGTGGCGGCCGAACCCGTCTCGCCGGTCGGGTACGTCGCGTCCGAGCGGGTCATGCTCTGGGAGGGCAGCGCAGGGACTCGCCTCGGGGAGGCAGTCGGGGAGGCCGGCGTGGAGTCGAGCGGGGAGTCCCTCGCCCACCTGCGCACCGCCGGCGCCGCGCTGCGAAGCATCCACGATTCGCCCGTCTCGGACGTGGAGCGGACACGATCGTCGGATGTGGACCGGGAGCTGGCCGCGACGCTGCGCTCGTGCGAGCACGTCTCCGCGCTGCTGCCGGGTCCGGGAGCCGCCCTGACCGCGCTCGCGGCCGATGCGAGCCGCCGGATCGCCTGCCGGCCGGCGGAGACGGGGCACCTGCTGCACGGTGACTTCAAGTGCGACAACATCCTCCTCGAGCAGGGTGACCGCCTGCGGCTGCTCGACCTCGACCGGGTCACCCTCGGAGACCCGGCGC
>JBAUUB010000306.1:0-40884 GCA_049582485.1 Dermatophilaceae bacterium | reverse complement strand
GAGCGCCTCGTCGAGCTCACGCCGCTGACGTATGTGGGCCTCGCCCCCGCGCTCGTCGACCACCTCGACCGCGGCTGAGCTCGAGCGCGGGTCTCACCTTTCTCTCCCCAACCGGGAAAGGTCTCGTCCACCACGGAAACTTCGCGTGGTGAAGGATCCCTTTCTCTCCCCAACCGGGAAAGGTCTCGTCCACCACGGAAACTTCGCGTGGTGACGGATCTCTTTCTCTCCCCAACCGGGAAAGGCGCGACCCCGGCCACGTGCGCGCGGACGAGTCAGACGCCGGCAGCCGCGAGCTCGGCGCGACGGTCCGACGCCCAGCCCGGACCCCGCAGCACGAACCCCACCCGGTCGGCCCAGCTTCTCGACGCCGCCACGTCATTCGCCATGTCCCGCCACTCGTGCCCGGCGATGACGGCCGGGTTGAACGAGGTGATGTTGGTGGTCAGCCCGTAGACCACGGGCTCGCGCTCCTCCTCGAACGTGCCGAACAGCCTGTCCCAGATGATGAGGATCGAGCCGTGGTTCCGGTCGAGGTAGCGGCTGTTCGACCCGTGGTGCACCCGGTGGTGCGACGGCGTGTTGAGCACCTTCTCGAGCCACCCGATGGAGCGGACGACCTCGGTGTGGATCCAGAACTGGTAGATCAGGTTGAGCGCCCGAGCCTGCTCGATGAGCGAGGGCCGCACCCCGAGCCAGGCGAGCACTCCATAGGGCACCGTCATCGTGACGCCCTCGGCGACCGGCTGGCGCAGCGCGGTCGAGAGGTTGTAGTGCTCGGAGCTGTGGTGCACCACGTGCACCGCCCACAGCCAGCGGCTCTCGTGGGACAGCCGGTGGTTCCAGTAGTAGATGGCGTCCCATCCGAGGATCGCCAGAGCCAGCGCACCGGCCCCACCGCCGAGGTCACGCCCACCCCGGGCGAAGAGCCGCTGACCGCTCGTCATCGCCGACCACGTCGTCGCGGCGGCCAACGATGTTGCGCCGACGGCCGCGAGCGCCATGCCGCCGGTGAGCCGGTCCGGTCGGGCGGATCGCCCGGGCCGGTCCTCGTCGCGGACCACACCCGCCTCCGGCAGGTCGCCCTCCTGACGCCGGCGCCGCACGACGTCCAGCACGGTCGTCGCCAGCGAGGCGACGACCGCCCCAGCGACGAGCGCCTTCGCGCCCCGACCGACGCCGGGGGTGAGTGGGTCGAGCAACCGGCGCGACACATACGGGGCGGCGAGCGAGCCCACGCCCATCGTGAGGCTGGCGATCGTGTCCTTGAGCTCGTAGTCGCCGCCGCGGCGCTCGCCCGGAGCAGCCGGGTGCCGCCGCAGCCACACGTACTCGGCCGCCATCGCGCCGATGAACCCGGGGATCGCGAGGACGGTGAGATCGACCTTCATGGACAGCGAGGTTACCCATCGGTAGTGCGGGCCCGGGTCACAATCGCCAATCCGGTATGCGGTGCGCACCTCACGCAGCCAAGCGCACCTCACCCGACGCACGCCGTGGTGCCCTTGCCGGGCTGCACCCGGCTGACGCCACAGAGCCGCCTTGACGGCCCGGTGCGGTGCCACCCGGGGGGTGCACGCCGCGCTCGGCACCCCGACATCCACCCCCGAGTCAGTACATACCCCCCAGGGGTTTGACACATACCCCATAGGGGTATAACGTCGAACCATGGACCACGTGCCTCACCACACCACCGTCACTCCCGGCTACGCGGACACCAAGGACGCCCAGCTCAAGCGCTTGCGACGGATCGAGGGGCAGGTCAGAGGCCTGCAGCGGATGGTCGAGGAGGACACCTACAGCATCGACGTCCTCACCCAGGTGAGCGCCGTGACCCGCGCCCTGCAGGCTGTGAGCATGGGCCTGCTCGAGGAGCACCTTCGCCACTGCGTCGTCGACGCGGCGCGCGAGTCCGACGAGGCCGGACAGGCCAAGATCGACGAAGCAACGGCCGCCATCGCGCGGCTCGTCAGGAGCTGATCATGACCACCCGCATCCACCACGACATGACGGCCGCGTCCAGCGCTGCCGACCGGGCCACCACGCAGGACCTCCGCGAGGTCGACCTCGCCATCACCGGCATGACCTGCGCGTCGTGCTCGGCCCGCGTCGAGAAGAAGCTCAACCGCCTCGACGGTTGCGAAGCCACCGTCAACCTCGCCACCGAGAAGGCCAAGGTCCGGTTCAGCGCGCCGCTGACGGTCGAGGACATCATGGCCACCGTCGAGAAGACCGGCTACGGCGCCAGCGTCATCGAGCCGCGTGGTCAAGAAGCCACCGGCCACGACGGGCTGGCCCACGGCGAGCACGACCACATGGAGGACGTCGCACCCGTCGACGTCCTCAAGCGGCGGGCCCTCGTCGCCGCGGCGCTGACCGTCCCGGTCGTGATCCTCGCGATGGCCCCCGGCATGGACTTCGCCGCCAACCCGTGGCTGCAGCTCACGCTGACCACCCCCGTCGTCCTCTGGGCGGCCTGGCCGTTCCACCGGGCGGCGGCGATCAATGCCCGCCACCTCGCCTCGACGATGGACACCCTGGTCTCCATCGGGGTCAGTGCCGCCTACCTGTACTCACTCGTCGGCGTGCTCAGCGGCTCCGCCTCGGCCGGCATGGGCGGGATGGAGACGATGGGCGAGGCCGAGCCGGCCGCCCACCTGTACTTCGAGACCGCGGCCGTCATCACGACCTTCCTCCTCATGGGCCGCTGGATGGAGGCCAGGGCGAAGAAGCGCGGCAAGTCCGCCCTCGAGACCCTCCTCACCCTCGGGGCCAAGGACGTGGCCGTGTTGCGCGACGGAGGCGAGCAGCGCATACCCATCGAGCAGCTCGCGGTCGGCGAGGAGTTCGTCGTGCGCCCGGGTGAGAAGGTCGCGACCGACGGCGTCGTCGTCGACGGCACGAGCGCGGTCGACGCCTCGATGCTGACCGGCGAGTCCGTGCCCGTCGACGTGGGTCCCGGTGACGACGTCACCGGCGGCACCGTCAACGCCCACGGCCGCCTGGTCGTGCGGGCGACCGCGGTCGGCGCCCAGACCACCCTGGCCGCGATGGCGCGACTCGTCGAGGACGCCCAGACCGGCAAGGCTCCCGTCCAGCGGCTGGCCGACCGGGTCAGCGCGGTGTTCGTGCCGGTCGTCCTCGTCATCGCAGTGCTCACGCTGATCGGATGGTGGGTCGCGACGGGCGACTTCACGACCGCACTGCCGATCGCGATCACCGTCCTGATCATCGCCTGCCCCTGCGCCCTCGGTCTCGCGACGCCGACCGCCCTGCTCGTCGGGACGGGCCGGGGCGCCGAGCTCGGGGTCCTCATCAAGGGCCCGCAGATCCTCGAGGACACCCGCCGCGTCAACACCGCCCTGATCGACAAGACCGGCACTGTCACGACCGGTGAGATGACGCTGCAGCGCATCGAGACCGACGGTGAGATCACTGAGGAGGCAGCGCTTCTGGCGGCTGCGGCCGTCGAGAGCGGATCCGAGCACCCGATCGCCCGCGCCGTCACCGCGGCCGCCGCCGAGCGCGGCCTGCGCCCACCGAGCATCCGCGACTTCTCCGCTCTGGCGGGGTCAGGCGCGCACGCGGTCGTCGTCGGCACCAACGCCGAGCAGCACGTCACCGTGGGGCGGCCCGACCTGTTCGACACGGTCCCCGACTCGCTCGTCTCCGGCGAGATGACGATCCCCGGCACCCGCATCCTCGTCGGCTGGGACGGGCGCGCCCGGGCCGCGCTGACCGTCACCGACACGGTTCGCCAGACCAGTCGTCAGGCGATCGGCGAGCTCGCTGAGCTGGGGCTGACCGCATACCTGCTCACCGGCGACAACGCGACGGCTGCGCGGTCGGTCGCGCGGGCGGTCGGGATCCCCGAGGACCAGGTGATCGCGGACGTCCGGCCGGAGGACAAGTATGCGGTGGTCGAGCGCCTGCAGCGCGAGGGCAAGGTCGTCGCGATGGTCGGCGACGGGGTCAACGACGCCGCCGCGCTGGCTCAGGCCGACCTCGGTCTGGCGATGGGCTCGGGCACCGACGTGGCGATGAACTCCGCCGACATCGTGCTGATGCGCACCGACCTCGCATCCGTACCGACGGCGATCGGCCTGTCGCGTCAGACCCTGCGGACGATCAAGCAGAACCTCGGCTGGGCGTTCGCCTACAACACCGCCGCGATCCCCCTCGCGGTGGCCGGGCTGCTCAACCCCATGATCGCGGGAGGCGCGATGGCGATGTCGAGCGTCCTCGTCGTGACGAACTCGCTGCGACTGCGCCGCTTCGGGCGCGACTGACGTTTTCTTCCCTGGGAAGGAAAGGTCACGGCGTCAAGGGCAGCTCCAACTCGGCTTTGGGAAGGAACATCCAGCTCTGGGAAGCAAGGGATGTCTCCCGAACCCAACGTTTCCTACCCAGGGAAGAAAAGGGAACTCCCCCGCCCAGCGCAGGTCAGATGGTGACCTTGCCCTCCGGGGTGTCGAACGTGACGGCGAGCAGGCCGGGGGTGCCGTGCGGGGCGACGAAGGAGAAGTCGATGACGGTCGAGGTCTTCGACGCGGGCAGCCCGAGCCACTCGCACACGCGGTCGGGGTCGCCGGCGATCTGCAGCGAGTCGATCGTCACGCCGCTCTCCTCGGCGCCACGGCTCGGGTGGTGCTCCAGCGACTCCCACTCGACGAAGAACGGCAGCTGCGGGTCGGACTGCAGTCCCTTGACGCCGATCTGCTTCCACCGCAGCTCGATCCCGTCGGGACGGTGCCGGTTGCCGTCGGCGGAGCTGCGGCCGAGGCGCTTCTCGAACTCGGTGATGTCCTGGACGCGGATGACCCAGCCGAGCCAGCCGCCGCCGGCCTCGGTGCGGGCCTTGACCGCCTGCCCGAACGGGGCCTTGTCGGAGGCCGGGTGGTCGAGGCACTCGACGATCTCGACGTAGCGCTCGTGCGCCAACGGAAGGATGACGTTGCGAGTCCCGAATCGCGGGTGGACTCCCCCGTCCACGGGTGTGACGCCGATGAGCTTGCCGATGCGTTCGGCGGTGGCGTGCACTCCGTCGTGCTCTGCTGCATAGGACACATGGTCGACTCGCATAGCGTCCATCGTGACACACCCGAGGGAGTGCTCTTGACACGGGTCAGGTCGCGCAATCCCCGCAGGTCAGAGGTGAAAACGCTTTAGCGGCGCTGACGTACGGCCTCGTAGAGGACGATCGCGGCGGCCGTCGCGACGTTGAGCGAGTTGACCGTTCCGGCCATGGGGATACGCACTCGCAGGTCGGCCGCCGCCAGCACCTCGTCCGTCAGGCCCTGCTTCTCGGTCCCCATGAGGATCGCCACCGGCCCCGTCAGGTCGACATCGGTGTGCAGGCTCTCGGTGTCGGGCGTCGTCGCGACGGTGCGGATCCCGCGACCCCGCAGCCACGCCATCGCCTGTTCGGTCGAGGCCGAGGCGACCGGCACCGCGAACACCGTCCCCTTAGAGCCGCGCACGACGTTGGGGTTGCTCCAGTCGGTCACCGGATCCGCGGCGATCACCGCCGAGACGCCGGCGGCGTCCGCCGTGCGCAGCATGGCGCCGAGGTTGCCCGGCTTCTCGACACCCTGGCTGACCAGGACGAGCGGGTCGGCGTCGATCACGTCGGCGAGCTGCTCGAGAGTGCGATCGACCGAGTCCGCGACGAGCAGGACCCCGTCCGGCCCCTCCCGGTACGCCGCCTTGTCGAACGCCGCCCGCGACAGCCGGACGGTCTCGACGCCGGCGGCGCGGACCCGCTCCACCAGGGCGGCGGCGTCCTCGGGCATGAGCTCCGGGCAGTGGAACAGCGTGCGCACGCTGGCACCGGCGTCCACGGCGAGCGCGGACTCCTCGACCCCGTCGACGACGACGACGCGCTCCGCGTCGCGCACCCTGCGCCGGCGCAGCGCGACGAGCGCCTTGACCCGCGGGTTCGCCGGCGAGGTGATCAGCCGGTCCTCGCGCGGGGTGTCGGTGGGAGCCACACGCCCACCATAGGGCGGTCACAATGGGGCGGTGACCGATCACGGAGGGGCCGCATTCGGGCGGTATGCGCTGGCCACCCTGGTCGGGTTCGTCACCGTCGCGGTGCTCGTCGCCACCGGCGCCACCGAGCGGTTCGACCAGACGGCGGTGACGGCTGCGACGGACGTGACCCGCGCATACCCCTGGCTGCGCGACGCGCTGGTCGTCGTCGAGGAGGTGACCCGGCCGGTCTGGCTGTATGCGCTGGCCACCGTGATCTGCCTCGTCGCGGGGTTTGCGCTCGGGATCGGGCGACGGGCCGCCGCGGCGTGGGTGACGATGATGGCGGTGTGGGGGACCGCCGCGCTGCTCAAGCTTCTCGTCGGCCGCGAGCGGCCGAGCGTCGTCGACGCCGTGTGGGAGCACGATGGGCTGAGCTTCCCGTCCGGGCACGCGACGAACAGCGCGGCCATGACGACGGCGGTGCTGGTCATGCTTGCCCCGGTCCTGGCCGTCGGCGTCCGCCGCGGCCTGGCCGTCGCAGCGGTCCTGTTCGTGGGCATCGTGGCCCTCCACCGTGTCTTCCTCGGGGTGCACTACCCGAGCGACGTCATCGCGGGGGTGGTGCTCGGCGCCGGTCTGGTGCTCGCCCTGAGCCGGCTCTGGCCGGCGGCAGGTCACGAGACGGCCGATCCCGGGGCCGGGTCTAGCGTGGTGACCGCAACCGCCAGCACCGACCGGCCCGACGCGCCGGCGACGACGAAGGAGCGACGCCGTGAGTCCTGACGTCCCCCAGCCCCACCCGTCGCGGCTGACCCCGTTCCCCGGAGCTGCGATCGTCGTGGGCGTCGTGCCCGGCCAGCCTGAGCTCGTGGCGCTGACGGCGCAGTCCCTGGCCACCGCCACCGGTGCGAGGTTGTACTTCGCCTACGTGGATCCGCGTCGCGTCGTCGACCGCGAGCTCCCCGACGGGTCGGTGCTGCACTCCGACCTCGACCCGGACCTCTCCGACGACGAGGAGTGGCGCCGCCGCGAGGCCGAGCTGGTCGCGGGACTTCGCGATGTGCTGGGTGAGTCGGTCCGGTGGGAGTTCCGCTACCTCGCGGGCCGTCCCGACCGCTCGCTCACCCACCTCGCGCGGGCCGTGGACGCCGCGGTGATCGTCGTCGGCTCGTCCGGCACGGGCGCCTCGAGCCGGATGCACCACCTGCTCGAGGGGTCGGTCTCCAGTCATCTCTCCCATCACCAGCACCGGCCGGTGCTCGTCGTCCCGCTGCGCGTCGTCGACTGGAAGACGCCGCTGGGATGAGCCGGGTCCCGGCCGTTCCGCAGGTCCCGGCGTCCTCGCGAGCCACGGCGCTGGCGCTCGTGTTCGCCGGAGGCACGGTGGGAACGGCTCTGCGGGCCGCGGTCGAGGACGGGTTCTCGCGGCCGGACTCCGTGCTGCCGTGGGCGACGTTCCTCATCAACGTCTCCGGCGCCGCCCTGCTGGGTCTGCTCACCCAGCTCGTGGCGCTGCGCTGGCGCGGTGCCCCAGGGCGTCGGCTGCGACTGGCCCTCGGCACCGGACTGCTCGGCGGCTACACGACGTACAGCACCTTCATCATCGAGTCGGTCCGGTTGGGAAGCGAGCGTGAGCTCATCGCCGCCCTGCTGTATGACGCCGCGTCACTGACTCTCGGCTTCCTCGCTGCTTTCGCCGTCATGGCGGCGGTGCGGTCCTGGGATCGGCATCGGACCGACCCGGACAGAGCCTCGCCGACGGGAGGCGCCGCGTGACCATGCTGCTCGTCGCTCTGGCCGGCGGCCTCGGAGCCTGCGCACGGTTCCTCCTCGATGGCGCGATCACGCGCCGCTCGACTTTGACGTTCCCGGTCGCCACCCTCACCGTCAACGTGCTCGGGTCGTTCCTCCTCGGAGTCCTGACCCAGTGGAGCGTCCTGAGCGGGTGGGGCAGCGACGGTGAACGAGCGCTGCTCGTCTCCGTCGTGGGCGTGGGGTTCCTCGGCGGGTTCACGACCTTCAGCACGGCGAGCGTCGAGCTGGTCGGGCTCGTGCGAAGCAGTCGTCCGGTCACTGCGGTCGTCCTCGCGGTCTCGATGCTCGTGCTCAGCCTGGCCGCCGCGGTCCTCGGGATCCTCCTCGTTCGAGGGCTGAGCGGCTGAGATGGCCGCTCAGAGCCGGGCGTGCCTGGCCCGACCGAAGGAGTACACACCGTAGCCGGCGATGCCCACGCCGACGAGGGTGAGCAGATAGGGCCCGAACGGCTGGTCGCGCAGCGTCTTCAGCGCCGCATCGAGCCCGCCGGCCTCGCTGGCCTGTGCGGACAGCGCCGCACTGACGAACAGGCCGCCGACGATGATGAGCGCGATGCCCTTGGCGATGTAGCCGGCCCGTCCGGCGACTTCGACGAAGCGAGCGGGATGGTCATCGAGGTCCTCGAGGAACCCGCGGGTCCACCCCTTCCAGATGTGGTATCCCCCGCCGGCGATGACCGCGAGGCCGATCAGACCGACGAGGACCTGCCCGCCGGGCGCGCTCATGATCTGCGCGGTGAGGCTGTCCGTCGTCTCCTCGCTCGACCCGCCCGCCCGCTGGGTGACGCGGAACGCGGTGAAGGCGAACACCGCATACAGGACCGCCTTGCCGGCGGCCTTGGCGCGGTCGGTCCACTCGCCGCCGTGCGAACCGACGACCGCCTCGGTCACCTGCCACAGCGCGAGCAGGGCGAAGCCCGCGACCGCCAGCCAGAGGAGGAACGGCCCGGTCGGGGTGGACGCCACCCTCGCGAGAGCGCCGGACTGGTCGGCCTCCTGGGAACCGCCGCCGATGCCCCACGCCACCTGGACCGCGATCCACCCGATGAGCAGGTGGATCAGCCCGCTCATGGCGTAGCCGAGGCGTGCTCCCTTCTCGACCAGGGGGTGGTCGCCGGCGCGGCGTGCGGTCGAGGTCAGCTCGGTCTCTCCGGAAGGGGTCATAGGAGTGAGCGTAGGACCGGAACGAGCCCGTCGTCGTCCACGTCGCCGGTCACCTCGTCGGCCACGGCCTTGACCTCGTCCGGCGCGTTGCCCATCGCGACCCCGCGCGCGGCCCACCTCAGCATCTCCAGGTCGTTGCGCTGGTCGCCGATCGCGAGCGTGTGCATCGGCTCGACCCCGAGCCTGCGCCGCAGCGGCTCGAGCCCGGACGCCTTGGAGACGCCCTCGGGGTTGATGTCCAGCCAGGCCGACCAGCCGACCGCGTAGTTCACCCCGTGCAGGCCCGCCCGCTCGACGAGGGCGAGGAACTCGTCGGGTGAGGCCTCCGGCTCGCGCAGCGTGACACGGGTGACGGGGTGGGCGAGCAGCTCCTCCCACGGCACGACGCGCTCGCTGGCGTCGAGCTCGCCGTCGGGGAAGTTGGCGCTCACCTTGAACCCCACGCCCGGCTCCTCGACCGCGACCAGTGCAGTGGGCGCGTGCTCGCGCAACAGGGTGAGGACGGGTTTGGGGTCGAACGTGACCGACTCGATCACCTCGTAGCCGTCGTCCAGCTCCGGGTCGAGCCGGAGCGTCAGCGCGCCGTTGGAGCACACCGCATAGCCGGTCGTGATGCCGAGCCGGTCCAGGATCGGAAGCGTGCCCACGATCGCCCGCCCGGTCGCGATCGTCACGTGGTGCCCGGCCGCGAGGACGTCCCTGACCGCCTCGCGGACCGGATCCCGCAGCTCGCCCTCGTGGGTGATCGTCGTGCCGTCGATGTCGAGGGCGACCAGGTGGCGCGTCATGCCCTCAACGCTAACGGTGTGTCACTCGGCGGTCGTCCAGGCCTGCTTGAGCGAGACCCGGCCCTGGTTCTGCAGGAGCGAGCGCCGGTAGAGCCGCTCGCCGACGATGATCGTGCCGAGCGCGAAGACGAGCATGACCACGAGTGCGACGACCGGCTGCCACACCGGCACACCGCCCTCGAGGATGCGGATCGGCATGAGGACCCCGGAGATCGGAGGGATGAACGACGCGACGACCTTGGCCGTGCCGTCGAGGAGGAAGCTCGAGAAGAACACCCCCATGACGAGGAAGGTCAGCGGGGTGGTCGTCGACTGCAGGTCCTCGGTGCGTGAGGCCAGCGAGCCGGCGACGGCCCACAGGCACGCCAGGGCGACGAAGCCGGCGGCGAAGAAGACGAGGAACCACACGACCGGGCCGCTGATCGCGGTGACGAACGAGCCGTACGGCGTGAAGCTCAGCCCGATCAGACCGACGCCGGCGTAGAGGAGGATCTGCAGGATCGCGAGGACGGTGTTGCCGAGGACCTTGCCGGCGAGCAGGTGCCGCACCGGGATCGACGTCGCGATGATCTCGACGATCCGGCTCTGCTTCTCCTCGACGACGCTCGAGGCGATCTGCATGCCGAACACGAGCGCCGACAGGTAGAACAGGAACGCCATGACGAAGCCGACGGCCTGGGCCAGACCGGCGCGTTCGGCGTCGCCGACGAGGAAGTCCGACGTCACGACCGACCCGGCCTCGAGCTCGGCCGCGGTCGTGCCGAGCGCCTGTGCCTGCTCGTCGATCGTCACGGCACGCACCACCTGCTCGGTCACGCCGAGCAGCGCGCCCTCGCCGGAGATCGTCGTCAGGGTCCACCCGTCGCCCTCCCGGTGCAGCCAGGCGTCGACCTCCTCCCCCCGCACCGCGGCCTCGGCCGCCGCCTCGTCGGCGACGACCTCGCTGCTCACGGCGACCTTGTCGTCGATCTCGGTCGCGCTCGCCGCGAGCGCCTCCGCCATGGGCGCGTCGGCTGCGGTGGTGACCACCGCATACTCCGACGTGCGCTCGGCCTGGTAGGCGTTCCACCCGAGCCACGCGGCGAGGATCGCGACGGTGAAGAGGGTGCCGAGGACGAAGCCCTTGTCGGTGATCTTGACCAGGATTTCGCGGCGCATGACGATCGGCCACGCTGCGCGGCGGCGCGGGCGGTCCTCGGACTCGGTCGCGGGCGCGTCCTGCTGGGGGCGGCGGGTCAGGGTGGTCACTGGGTCACCTCTCGGTAGATCTCGCTGAGAGTGGGCCGCACGGGGCCGAACTCGAGGACGGCGGACCGGTTCGACGCGTGCTGGAGCAGGGCCTGCTCGGCCCCGGCGCTCTCCACCTCGAACAGCACCGACCCGCCGTCGACGTCGACGACGTGGATGCCGGGCACGTCCCGCACCCAGCCCGCGTCGTCGGAGATGGTCAGCCGGAAGCGGCCGGACTCGCGCTCGCGCAGGTCCCCGGTGGCGCCCTCGACGACGACCCGCCCCCGGTTCAGGATGACGAGCCGGTCGCAGAGCCGCTCGACGAGGTCGAGCTGATGGCTCGAGAAGAGCACGGGAACGCCGCGGGCCGTGTGCTCGCGGAGCAGGTCGGCCATCGCGTCGACGGCGACCGGGTCAAGGCCGGAGAACGGCTCGTCGAGGATGAGCGCGGCCGGCTCGCGCATCACGGCGGCGATGATCTGCACGCGCTGCTGGTTGCCGAGACTGAGCTTCTCGACACGGTCCCTGGCCCGGTCGGCCAGGCCGAAGCGCTCGAGGTGCTCCATCACCGCCTCGCGGGCCGACTGTGCGGACATCCCGCCGAGCTCGCCGAGATAGACGAGCTGGTCGAGCACCCCCTGCTTCGGGTAGAGCCCGCGCTCCTCCGGCATGTAGCCGAAGCGCCGCCGGTCCTCGTGCGTGATCGGCCGGCCGTCCCAGTGCACCTCCCCGCTGGTGATGCCGAGAACGCCCATGACCATCCGCATGGTCGTCGTCTTGCCCGCCCCGTTGCCGCCGACGAACCCCGTCATCAGGCCGCCCGGGACGGAGAAGCTCACGTCGTCGACGGCGGTGATGTCGCCGAAGCGGCGGGTCAGGGAGTGCAGCTCGAGCCGGGCGGCGCCGGTGCGCGGGGAGGTGCTGGCGTGCAGTGTGGTCACGGACATACCAGCGACGGTATGCGCGGGTCGCCTCCCGCGGATCCGTCACCCGGCTGATCGTGGGCTCCCCCGGGGAGGGGAGTGCGGCCTCGGCGAGCGCCAGGCCGTCGGCTCCGACGCATACGTTCGCGACCGGCCCAGGAGTTCGCTGCCGCCACAGCTATAGCCGGTGCAGTGTCGATCTTCCGCGTCATCGGCGAACGTCTGTCGCCTGCCGCGGCCTGCCCGATCGCTCAGCGGGTCGGGGAGACGATCCCGGCCTCATAGGCCCAGATGACGGCGTGCACCCGGTCGCGGACGCCGATCTTGGCCAGACAGTTCGAGACGTGGGTCTTGATCGTCGCCTCGCCGAGATAGAGCTCGCGCGCGATCTCGGCGTTGGACATCCCCCGCGCCAGCCCGACGAGCACCTCGCGCTCGCGCTCGGTCAGCAGGGCGAGCTCGGGCGGCTCGGGGCGCTCGCCCCCGTCGGGTCCGGCCGTCATCCGCTCGATCACCCGCGTCGTCACCTCCGGCGCCAGCAGGCCGTGCCCGTGGCCCACCGCGCGCACCGCCTCGACAAGCTGCTCGGGCTCGGCGTTCTTCAGCATGAAGCCGCTCGCGCCGGCCTCGAGCGCGTCGAAGAGATAGTCGTCGCGGTCGAATGTCGTCAGGATGACGACCCGCCCGAGCTCCTCCTCGACGATCCGCCGGGTCGCCTCGATGCCGTCCATCCCCGGCATCTGCACGTCCATGAGCACGACGTCGGGGAGATGCGTGCGCGCCGCGATGACCGCACTCATCCCGTCGGCGGCCTCCCCGACCACCTCGAGGTCGACCTCGACCGAGAGCATCAACCGGAACCCGGAGCGCACCATCGCGTGGTCGTCGACGAGCAGCACCCGCAGCACGTCACTCACGCGACCTGCTCCGCGCCCGCGTCGAGGGGATACCGCACCCGCACCCGGTAGCCGCCCCCGGCTCTCGGCCCGATGTCGACGACCCCGCGGTGCGATGCGGCCCGCTCGCGGATCCCCAGCTGGCCGAGCCCGCTGCCGAGGGTCGACCCACCGCGGGGGCGACCGTTGTCGACGACCTCGACCTCCGCATACGGCCGACCCTCGCTCTCGATCCGCACGACCACGCTGACCCTGGTCGCGGTCGAGTGCTTGCCGACGTTGGCGAGCGCCTCCTGGACCGTCCGGTAGATCGAGTGGCCGACCGGGGCGGGCACGCTCGCGGCCGCGTCCGGTCGGGACTGCACGAGCCGGTATGCGACGGTGCGGTTCGCGGTCTCGTGGGCCGCGGCGAGGGTCGGGAGCTGGTCGATGGACGGCTCGGGCTCACGGTTGTCGGGCTCGTCGCGGCGGGACCGGATGTGGCGCAGCGTGCCGAGCAGGCCCCGCATCGAGGACACCGCCTCGCGCGAGGAGGACTCGATCGCGCTGAGCGCAGGCGCTGCGGCTGCAGGGTCGTGGGCGAGGACGCGGCGCGCCGCGGCCGCCTGGACCCCGATGACCGAGACGTGGTGGGCGACGACGTCGTGCAGCTCGCGCGCGATGCGCAGCCGCTCCTCGGTGATGGCCTGGTCGCGCAGGTCCTCGGCCTGGGCGGTGATGGTCTCGGCCTGCTCCCGCAGCTGGGCCTTCTGCCGGGCGTCGCGCCAGAGGATCTGCCCGCCGGCGATGGCGCTGCCGAAGTAGATGACGTTGATGATCAGGGTGAGCAGCACGGCCGACGGGATCGGGCCGAGCAGCCCGGTGCGCTCGACGCCTGCCGTCTCGTCGATGATCTCCTGGATCGAGTTGCCGACCGCGAACTGCAGCGCGATCCACGCGAACATCACGACGACGATGACGCCCATGACCGCCACCATGGCGCGCCGGTCGCGGGCCCAGGCGACGGCGGAGAGGAAGGCCACGAAGTAGGCCACCTGGAGGGTGAACTGGCCCATGACCATCGGCATCGCGACGCCGACGACGACCATGTGGACGGCCGCCAGGAGGCCGACGGTCAACGGCCAGCGGCGCCGCCCGACGAGCAGCGCCGCGCCCGAGAGGACCGCGAGGGTCTGCAGCCACACCGGGCCAGTGACGTCCTCGAACATGCCGAGGCTGCGGGCCAGCTCGAGCGAGACGACGCCGACGACGGCGACGACCCCGGCCAGCACGACGTCGCGGCGCTCGATCGGCGGGCGAGGCCGCACCCAGGGGTCGTCGACGCCGAAGGCGTCGCTCAGCCACTCGCCGAACGACCGGCGGGCGGGTGCGGGATCGGGCGCGTCGCGCATACCTCCAGAGGGTAGGGGAGGCCGCCGACCGGCGACTCCCCCACGCGGGTGACCCTGGGTCCACCGGCGGGTGGACGATCGCGGGCTCCCACCCGCAGCGGGTGGACCGACGGCGACCAACCACACCGGCGCGGCGCACAGGCGTAGCGTCGATTGACGGCGCCCCAACCTGCCGACCGAAACCCGTTCATCGACGGGACCAGTCGAAGGAGACATCAGCATGACCGACACCGACCCACGCGACGCAACGCCCACCATCGCCGCGCAGAACGGGCGGCTCAAGAGCGAGCTCCCGTTCCACGACACCCAGGACTTCGAGGACGCCGCCCGCGGACACATCGCCTCGCTCGATCCGTGCGTGATCAGGAACGCCGACGGTCGCGTGGTGTGGGACAACGACTCCTACGCCTTCCTCACCGGCGAGGCACCGGACACGGTCAACCCGAGCCTGTGGCGCATCTCCACCCTCAACGCCATGCAGGGCCTGTTCGAGGTGATCCCCGGTATCTACCAGGTGCGCGGATTCGACCTGTCGAACATCACCTTCGTCGAGGGCGAGTCGGGGGTCATCGTCATCGACCCGCTCATCTCGGTCGAGACCGCAGCGGCGGCGATGTCGCTGTACCGCGAGCACCGCGGTGACCGCCCCGTGCGGGCCGTCATCTACACGCACAGCCATGTCGACCACTTCGGCGGGGTGCGGGGGATCGTGACCCAGGAGGAGGTCGACTCGGGCGCGGTGCAGATCATCGCGCCGGAGGGCTTCACCGGCCACGCCGTGTCCGAGAACGTGTACGCGGGGGTCGCCATGGCCCGCCGTGCGGCCTACATGTACGGCGCGGTCCTGCCGCGCGGCCCGCAGGCACAGGTGGGGGCCGGGCTCGCCCAGACCACGTCAGTGGGTGAGGTGACGGTCATCGCCCCGACCCTCGAGATCAGGACCACCGGTGAGGAGCACACCGTCGACGGGGTGCGCATGGTCTTCCAGATGGCGCCCGGCTCCGAGGCGCCGGCTGAGATGCACTTCCACTTCCCCGACCTTCGTGCCCTGTGCATCGCCGAGAACGCCACGCACGTCCTGCACAACATCCTCACGATCCGGGGTGCTCTCGTCCGGGACCCACATGCCTGGGCGGGCTACCTCACCGAGGCGGTCGACACCTTCGGCGCGGACACCGATGTCGTGTTCTCCCCGCACCACTGGCCGACCTGGGGTCAGGAGCGTGTCCTCGAGTTCCTCCGCCAGCAGAGCGACCTGTACGCGTACATCCACGACCAGACCCTGCGGATGCTCAACCAGGGCCTGACCGGCACGGAGATCGCCGAGGCGATCGAGATGCCGCCGGCGCTGGAGTACGCCTGGCATGCCCGCGGTTACTACGGGTCCGTCAGCCACAACGTCAAGGCCGTGTACCAGCGCTACATGGGGTGGTACGACGGCAACCCGGTGAACCTGTGGAAGCATCCGCCGGCCGAGGCGGGGAAGCGCTACGTCGAGTTCATGGGCGGCGCGGACGCCGTGGTCGAGAAGGCGCGGGGCTCATTCGACGGGGGCGACTTCCGATGGGCCGCAGAGGTGCTCAGTCACGTGGTCTTCGCCGAACCCGATCACGCTGATGCTCGTGAGCTGCTCGCCGACACGCTCGAGCAGCTCGGCTACGGGTCGGAGAACGGCACCTGGCGGTGCGCCTACCTGTCCGGGGCCTACGAGCTGCGCAACGGCGGCTTCGGTACCCCGGCGCAGACGGCCTCGGAGGACATGTTCGCCCAGCTCACCCCGACCCAGCTCTTCGACGCCCTGGCGATCCGCGTCAACGGCCCGCGGGCCTGGGACGAGCGGCTGACCATCGACGTCACGCTCACCGACCGCGACGAGACCTACCGGCTCTGGCTGCGCAACGGCGTGCTGTCCCAGTCGAGCTCACCGCAACGGGGTGGCGCCGACCTCAGCCTCCGCCTGCCACTGCGCGTCCTGCTCGGGCTCGTGGCCGGTGTGGTCGACCTGGCGGACCTCGGCGCGGCGGGAGTCGAGATGGATGGCGACATCGGTGTCCTGGCCAGGTTGCTCGCGGTCCTCGACCAGCCCGACCCCGACTTCGCAATCGTCACGCCGTAGTCGGCGAACTGCGGTCCCCGGACCTCGCCGGAGGTGGTTCTGCAGAGCGAGGTGATGTGACGCCTCCCGCTGCAGAGGCGCCAGGATCCTGGTGGCGCAGGGCAGTCAGCGGACCGGGGTGAGCACGTCCAGACCAACAGACTCGCGCAGCGCCTCGGGGACGACGACGGACCCGTCCGCCTGCTGGTGGTTCTCCAGGATGGCCACGAGCCATCGTGTCGTCGCGAGCGTGCCGTTGAGCGTGGCCGCGATCTCGTTGCCGCCACCGGAGCCCTTGAACCTCGTCCCGAGGCGGCGGGCCTGGAACGTCGTGCAGTTCGACGTCGAGGTCAGCTCGCGGTGCCGGCCCTGGGTCGGGATCCACGCCTCGCAGTCGAACTTGCGCGCAGCCGGACCGCCGAGGTCCCCCGCCGCCGTGTCGATGATGCGATAGGGCACCTCGATCGTCGCGAGCATGTCCTTCTCGAGCTGCAGCAGCCGGTCGTGCTCGGCCTGCGCGTCGTCGGGGCGGCAGTAGACGAACATCTCGATCTTGTTGAACTGGTGCACCCGGATGATGCCGCGGGTGTCCTTGCCGTAGCTGCCCGCCTCGCGCCGGTAGCAGGTGGACTGCCCGGCGTAGCGGATCGGGCCGCTGCCGAGGTCGATGACCTCGTCGGCGTGGTAGCCGGCGAGGGCCACCTCGCTGGTGCCGGTGAGGAAGAGGTCGTCCGCGGGCAGGTGGTAGACCTCCTCGAGGTGCTCGTCGATGAAGCCCGCACCCGCCATGGTCGTGCGGTTCACCAGGGTGGGAGTGATCATCGGCGTGAAGCCGGCCCCGACGGCCCGGCGCATCGCGAGGTGGAGCAGACCCATCTCCAGGCGTGCGCCCTGCCCCTTGAGGAAGTAGAAGCGGGCCCCGGCGACCTTGGCGCCGCGGGCCATGTCGATCGCGTCGAGGCCCTCGGCGAGCTGGAGGTGGTCCCTCGGCTCGAAGCCCTCGGCCGCGAAGTCCCGCGGCGTGCCGATCTCCTCGCGCACGACGTAGTCATCCTCGCCCCCGCTCGGGACGCCGTCGATGATGACGTTGCCGATCCGCAGCATGAGGGTGTCGAGCTCGGTCTGCGCCTCGTCGGCAGCCGCCTGCAGCCCCTTGACCTCGGCCGCCAGATCCTTGGTCCGGGCGAGCAGGGCCTGCTTGTCCTCGCCCTGGGCGCGGGCGACGTCCTTGCCGAGCGACTTCTGCTCGGCGCGCAGCCGCTCGAAGGAGCTCAGCGATCCGCGCCTGCGCCGGTCGGCCTCGAGGACGGCGTCGACGATCCCCTCGTCCTCGCCGCGGGCGCGCTGGCTCGCGCGCACCACCTCGGGGTTGTCGCGGAGCAGCTTGATGTCGATCACCCGCGCAAGTCTAGTGAGCGGGTATGCGGTGCTCGCCCCGCGCATACCGGCTGTCCCGGCGGCTCCCACGCGACGGACGGTTCGCCGTCGGCTGTCGCTGCCGATGACCACCGCTGCGCCGTCCCTCGCGTCGCTCGGAGCGATGGCAGCCGACGTGGATCGGCGGGCCGGAGAGCGCGCTCGCGCTGGTATAGGTTGACCGCGTGACGGACATGGAGACGATGTGGCTGATCGTCGCGGGGGTGCTCGGCCTCGCGGTGATCGCCTTCGTCACCTACCTCGTCGTGAGCACGGCTCGGAGCCGTCCGGAGGGCGCGGGCCGGCATCGAGCACCGAACCGGAAGCGGCCGCACCGCGACACCTTCCGCACGGAGGAGCCCGAGCCGGAGCCGCTCAAGCGCGCGGGGGTCATCGCCCAGGGGGCGGGTCCGGAGCTGCGCGCCGAGCTCACCTCGCAGTCGATCGCGGCCGGGTGGGACGAGCCGATGTGGCTCGAGGCCGACGACGTCGACTCCGCCGCCGGAGCGGCCCGCGAGGCCCTGGCCGCCTCGGTCGACGTCGTCGGCGTGCGCGGCGACTCGGCCGTCGCCCGGGGTGTCGTGAGTGTGCTGGCCGGAACGGAGACCCCGGTCGCGTTCCTCCCGGCGCCGGATCAGGGGTCTCCCCCGCAAACCGGGTCCTCGGCCGCTGCGGAGCCCACCGACCCGGCCGACCGATCGGCGCCGGTGCGGAACCGTCGCCCCGCTCTGCCCTCGGCCGGGATCGCTGCCGCGATGACGACGGCCCTCACCGGACAGAACTCCCGCATCGACATCGGCCGGGCCGTGCTCGCAGCGGCGCCGCCCGCCGAGGGGACGACCGAGAGGACAGTCGGCGACGGTACAGACGAGTCGAAGCCGCCGGGTGCGGAGATCGTCTTCCTCAGCTCACTGGTCATCGGCGACATCGTCGCGGACGACGAACCGGCCGTGCGGACCCGCACCGTCGCCCGCAGCCTCGTCAAGGGCACGTCCTTCACCGCGACCGTCAAGCCCGACGACGAGGAGGCCATCACCCGCCCGGCCCGGTCGGTGGCCTTCACGACGCGCGCGGACGACGTGGCGGCGCTCGACGGCTACCTCCACGCCAGCCAGTCCTTCAAGGGCTGGACGGGCGTGGCCCGGGCGATGATGCGCAAGTCCTCGCGCGCGACGCCGCTGCTCGTGCCCATGCGCTCGGTGGCGTTCACGGTGACGCTCGACAAGCCGGCCCGGCTCACCGTCGACGGACGCGACATCGGAGAGTGCCACCCGGGCGAGTCGACGATCTCGGTCGACCCGCTCGCGCTCGTCGTGCGACGCTGACCCGATGCCCGTCATCACCCCCTCGCCCGACCAGGTCGAGGACGCCCTCGCGCTCATCGTCGACCGGCAGTCCTCCCCCGCGACCGCCTGCGCCTACCTCGGCACCACGCCCGACGGTGTCCGCGCCGAGCTCGACGACCTCGATGTCCCGTGGCGCCGGACGCTGCGGGTGGCCGTCGACGACACCGGCTCGGTCGTCGGAGCCGTCCTCGCCGACTGGGACGAGGAGACCGGCCGCAGCTGGATCCACGGACCGTGGGCCCGGGACGACACGGTCTGGCCCGGCGCGGCCCCCGCGCTCCTCGACGCGGCCGTCGCGCTGACGCCCGGGATGGTGCAGGACCACGAGGTATCCGCCTCCCCCGCGCACGAGCAGCTGGCCGCGCTGGCGGCCTCGCGCGGCTGGACCCCCAGTGAGGTCAACTACGTCTACGTCGCCCGGACGGCCGACGGCTGGGCGGAGCCGCCGGCGACGGTCCGTCCCGCCCAGGACGGCGACCTCGCCGCGGTCACGGCCATCCACGACGAGGCCTTTCCCGGCACCTACGCGACGGCCCGTCGCCTGCTCTCCGACGCCGACCGGGTGACGTTCGTGCTCACCGATCGTGCCGACGGTGCGGACACCGTCCTCGGATACGCCTCCGCGGAGATCCAGGCAGACGGCGACGGCTACCTCGACTTCATCGCGCTCTCCTCCGAAGCCCGGGGACGGGGGCTCGGCGCGGGACTGCTCAGCGCGATCGGGCAAGCGGTCCTGGCCGCCTCGCCGAACGGCTGCGTCAACCTCACCGTCAAGGCCTCGAACGCCCCGGCCGTCGCCCTGTACGAGCGGTTCGGCTTCGTCCGGGAGGCCGAGCTCGTCGGGTACCGGATCCGCGCGCACGGCTGACCCGAGCGCCTGCACCGGGATGACCACCGCCCAGGCGGCCGTACGCTTGCACCCGTGACCACGCGAGCCGCCACGAGGACGGCCTTCGTCCTCGGCGGCGGCGGCGTTCTCGGCGCCACCCAGGTCGGAATGCTGCGAGCCCTGCTCGACAGGGGCGTGCGGCCGGACCTCGTCCTCGGCACGAGCATCGGGTCGGTCAACGGCGCGTTCGTCGCCGCCGACCCCACCCCGGCCGCTGCCGACCGGCTCGCCCAGATCTGGCGCACCGTCCGCGAGGAGGGCGACTTCCTCGAGAACCCCTTCAGGCAGGCGGCCCGCGCGGCGAAGTACCGCACCCACTTCATGTCGACCCGCCCGCTGCGCCGGCTGATCGACGAGCGGCTCGGCGTCGAGCGCATCGAGGACCTCACCGTGCCGTTCCAGTGCGTCGCTGCGCACATCGAGTCGAGCAAGGCGCGCTGGTTCACCTCCGGCCCGATCACGCCCGCGATCCTCGCCTCGTGCGCGGTGCCCGGCATGTTCGGGCCGGTCGAGATCGACGGCCAGCACTTCCTCGACGGTGGCCTGGTCCACTCGATCCCGGTCGGCCGGGCGCTCGAGCTCGGCGCGACCGACATCTTCGTGCTCCAGGTGGGCCGCGTCGAGCAGACCCTCCAGGTGCCCACCAAGCCGTGGGAGGTCGCCGCGGTCGCCTTCGAGATCGCCCGCCGGCACCGGTACCACGAGGAGCTCGACACCGTCCCCGACGACGTCACCCTGCACGTGCTCCCGAGCGGCGCGTCGTCCACGCCAGCCATCTCGCTCACCCAGGGGATCGGCAGCCGGATCGAGGAGAGGGCGGAGCAGGCGTATGCGGCGAGCACCGCATACCTGGACAGCCACCTGAGCGCAGGCTGAGGCGCGATGGTCATCCCCCCTCCGCCGCTCTGGGCGCGCCGTCTGGTCCAGGTCATCTGGCTGCCGCTCGTGGCGCTGATCACCGCCCTGTCGGTGCCGTTATTCATTCTCGGGGTGCTGCTCTGGCCGATCGACCGCAAGTTCCGGCTGGTGCGCGTGCTCGCGATGCTCGTCGTGTTCCTCTGGCTCGACGCGGGCCTGGTCACCGGGTGCTTCTACATCTGGCTGCGGCACCTGCGCCAGGGCGACTACCACGAACGCGGCGAGTCCTGGCGACGCGAGCACGAGAAGCTCCTGCTCGACGCGCTGGACGGGATCATGGAGCACGCGCAGCGATGGGTGGGCCTGCGGGTCGAGCTCGAGGAGCCGGTCGACTTCGGCAGTGAGCGGGCGCCGCTGCTCGTCTTCGCCCGGCACGCCGGACCTGGTGACTCGCTCGTGCTGGCGTGGTTGCTGGCCGCCTACGCCGGGCGGTTGCCGCGCGTGGTGCTCAAGGACTTCCTGCGCTGGGACCCGGGCATCGGCGCGGTGCTGTACCGGGTGCGCTCGTACTTCGTGCCGTCGCGCTCCGGCGCCGGCGACGACCGAACCAAGCCGATCCGGGAGATGGCGGAGACGCTGGAGCGGATGGACGCGATGCTGCTGTTCCCCGAGGGCGGCAACTGGACGCGGGGACGCTGGCAGGCCAACATCACCCGGTTCAGGGAGAACGGTCAGGAGCAACGGGCCGCGCAGGCCGAGTCGTGGGTGCACGTGCTGCCGCCCCGCTCCGGCGGCGTCGTCACCGCCATGTCGGCCCGGCCGGACGCGGACGTCATGGTCGTCGCCCACACCGGCCTGGAGTGGCTCCTGACGCCGTGGCAGATCTTCAAGGCCATCCCGCTGCACGACCACCCGTTCCTCATCCGGGCGTGGACCTTCGGCCCCGACGAGCGGCCGAGCGATCCCGAGGCGATCGAGGTCTGGCTCGACGAGCAGTGGGAGGTCGTCAACGAGTGGGTGGGCAGCCATCGCGAGTTCAGCCCGCGCCGCCGCGGCTCGAGCCGTCGCGAACCGACGCAATAGGAACGCGTCGAGCGGGGTGGCGTGATCCGACACACCGCTCCAGGTCGCAGTCGCGGATGGTGTGTCACATCGGCGGGATGCCGCTGGCCCGACACACCAAGGGCGATGACGCGCGCGGACTGGCGTGCCGGATCAGTGGGCGGCGGGCGGCGTGCGCAGCGTGTCGAGCCAGGCCCGCGCCTCATGGAAGGCACCGTCGCTGATGTCCGGCGACACACGCACCTCCACCTCGTCCGCCCGAGGATACGAGCCGAGGAACCGAACACCGAGGCACACCCGCTTGAGGCCGACGAGCGCCTCGCCCACCCGTTCGTCGAGGACGTGACCCTCGAAGTCGACGGAGAAGCAGTACGAGCCCATCGACTCCCCGGTCGGGCGGGACTCGAGCCGGGTCATGTTGATCCCACGGACGGCGAACTGCTCGAGCAGCTCGAGCAACGCGCCCGGCCGGTCGTGATGCTGGAACAGCACGACCGTCGTCTTGTCCGCGCCGGTGCGGGCGGGCAGGGCGCCGGGGGGTGCGACGAGGACGAACCGGGTGACGGCATGCTTCAGGTCGCCGATGTCCTCGGCGAGGATCTCGAGCCCGTTGTTCGTCGCCGCGACAGGCGCGCACACCGCAGCGTCGAAGGTCACCTCGAGGTCGACGGCCAGGGACTCCGCGGCGGCCGCGGTCGACAGGGCGGGAACGTAGACGGCGTCCGGCAGTCGTTCTGCCACGAACCCACGGACCTGGGCCCAGGCGTGGGGATGGGTCCCCACCCGACGCACGTCCGCCAGCCTCACCCCGGGGCGGGCGGCGAGCACGAAGGTGATCGGCACGAGCACCTCGCCGACGACGACGAGCGGGTCGCCGTGCGCGAGCGCGTCGAGCGTAGCGCTCACCCCGCCCTCGACGGAGTTCTCGATCGGGACCATCGCCGCTGCGATCTCGCCCCGGCGCAGGGCCTCCAGCGCGGCGTCGACCGATCCGTAGGGCCGTTGTGCGGCGCCTTCGGGTATCCCCCACTGTTTGAGGGCCATCTGGGTGAACGTGCCGGCCGGTCCCAGATAGCCGTAGCCCATCGCGTCGGTCATGCGCTCGCCCTTCCGGTGCGTGCCGCCGCGAGAGCCTGCTGCTCCTCGGGCGTCAGGGTGGTGTCGCTGCGACCCGCGACGAGGCCCTTGGCATAGGTGCGCGACTCGCCGCGGGCGTGGATCGACGAGATGACGACGCCGTCGCCGGCATCGTCGACGAGCGCCGCGCTGAACGACAGCCGGCCGCCCATGTCCCCGAAGGCGTCGTAGCGGACGACCGCGACGTGCCGCAGTGCCGAGGCGATCTCCGCGCGCAGGGCGGCCACGTCGGCCTCCCCTGCGGGCCGGTGCGCCTCGAGCCGTCGCACCCGCGTCTGGAGCCGCAGGCCCCACACCGCGACGGCGACGAGGACGAGCAGCGGCACGATGCCGAGGACGACCAGGAGCGCCGCCTCGCCCCCATTGACTCCGAACATGGCACCACCCTATTGACGCCGTTCCCATGCCGTATGCGGTGCTCACCCGACGAGCGAACCGAGCGGCATGTACCGGACGGACCGGGTCGGGCGCCGATGAACGTAGGCTGGGAACCGACGAGGGCCGACGTGCCCTCGGAAAGAGGCGAACGTCATGGCCATGACGTCGATGGGTTCGACCGACACCGGCACCTACCCCGAGCCGGCGCGCTCGGTGGCACGGATGTTCTACGACAGGGTCGCGGAGACTCCCCACGGCGAGGCCTTCCGATTTCCCACCGGCGACGGATGGACCTCGGTGACCTGGGCCCAGACCATGGAGATCACCAGGACGATGGCGGCCGGACTGCTGGAGCTTGGGATCCAGCCCGAGCAACGTGTGGCGATCGCCTCGGGCACGCGCATCGAGTGGCTCTATGCCGACCTGGCGATCATGTGCGCCGGCGCAGCGACGACGGCCGTCTACCCGTCGACCGCGGTCGACGACGTCGCCTTCATCCTCTCCGACAGCGGGACACGCATCGTCTTCGCCGAGGACGACGCGCAGATCGCCAAGCTGCGCGCCCAGCGCGAGCATCTCCCCGACGTCATCCGTGTCATCACCTTCGACGGCGAGGCCGATGGCGACTGGGTGCTCGGCATGGCCGACCTCGAGGCGCTGGGCGCGCGGCACCTCGCAGAGAGCCCGTCGTCGGTGGATGAGGTGGTGGCCCGCGTGCGGCCCGATCACCTCGCCACGCTGATCTACACGTCGGGGACGACCGGACGCCCCAAGGGGGTGGAACTGCCCCACCGCTGCTGGACCTATCTCGGCGCGGGTGCGGAGGCCATCGGGATCCTGCGACCGGACGACCTTCAGTACCTCTGGCTGCCCCTGTCGCACTCGTTCGGCAAGATGCTTGCAGCCGTGCAGCTCCAGATCGGCTTCCCGACGGCCGTCGACGGACGTATCGACAGGATCGTCGACAACCTCGCGGTCGTGCGACCGACCCTCATGGCCGGACCGCCCCGGATCTTCGAGAAGGTCCACGGCCGCATCGTCCAGACGATGACGGAGACCGGGGGCATCCGGTCGAGGCTGTTCGACTGGGGCTTCCGCGTCGGTGAGCAGGTCGTCGCGGCCCGCGCCGAGGGCAGGCCGCTCGGCCGGCTGCTCGGTCTGCAGTTCGCCATCGCCGACCGCCTCGTCCTGGCCAAGGTCCGGAACCGTCTCGGTGGGCGGATGCGGTTCATGATCTCGGGGAGCGCCGCCCTCTCGCCCGACATCGCTGCCTGGTTCCGGACGGCCGGTCTGACGCTGATCGAGGGGTACGCCCTGACTGAGACCGGCGGCGGCGCCTGCATCGGCGACCCGGAGCACCCGGTCCCAGGAGTCGTCGGACCTCCACTCGTCGGATCGGAGCTGCGTATCGCCGACGACGGCGAGATCCTGCTGCGCGGCCCCCACGTCATGCGCGGGTACCACAACCTGCCGGACGAGACGGCCCGGGTGCTGAACCCAGACGGCTGGTTCGCCACCGGCGACATCGGCGAGCTTGATGCGCAGGGGAGGCTGCGGGTCACGGACCGCAAGAAGGATCTCATCAAGACCTCCGGCGGCAAGTACATCGCTCCACAGCCGATAGAGGCCCAGTTCAAGGCGCTGTGCCCGCTCGCCAGCCAGGTTCTCGTGCACGCCGAACGACGCAACTACGCGACCGCGCTCATCGCCCTTGACATCGACGCCCTGCCGCAGTGGGGCCGAGCCCGGGGTCTGGACGTCGGCGACTTCGCCGAGCTGACCGCGAACCCGGAGGTCCGCGCCTACGTCGGAACCTGCATCGCACAGCTCAACGACCAGCTGAACCGCTGGGAGACGATCAAGGACTTCCGGATCCTCGATCATGACCTCACGGTCGAGGGCGACGAGCTGACGCCGAGCATGAAGCTCAAGCGCAAGGTGCTCGAAGAGAGGTACGCCGCCCTCCTCGACTCCATGTACACCGGGTAGGCCGGGTCCGCCCGGTCGTCACCGTCTGCCCGGTCGTCACCGTCTGCCCGGACGTCGCGGTCGTGCCCGGCCCCGGGCGCGCGGTGCGCCTTCGTGTCGTTCACCGGCGGGGTCGTCCGTGTGGACCGTGACACCACCGTCCCCGGCGCCGATGCACCATGCCATGATTGGCCCGCCGGTCAGCCGCCCGCGGCCTGTCACGAGGAGAGACATCATGGTGACGACGATCCGCGAGAGAGTGTTGCCCGCGCGTCAGCGGCGCACGCTCGAGGAGCTGACCGAGGACCTCGACCTCAGGTCAGGAGACCACAGTTCGAAGCAGTCGGCGTTCTGGTCCATGCTCGTCCTGTCCGGCATCATCGCCACCGCCGGAGTCCTGGCCGACTCCACGGCGACCGTCATCGGGGCGATGATCATCGCCCCCCTCTCGACGCCGATCATGGGAATCGCGCTGGGGATGGTCAAGCGGGAGAGGCTGCGGGCCGGCAGCTTCGTCCTGGCGGGCGCGCTCGTCGTCGTGTCGATCGGCATCGGAATCGCGCTTCTCATGCCCGGCTCGATCGACGTCACGGGGAACTCGCAGATCGCCGGCCGCACCTCACCGACGCTCCTCGACGTCATCGCGGCGATCGCGACCGGTGTCGCCGGAGCCGTCGCCCTCGCGCGGCGCGATGTCGCCGCGGTTCTCCCGGGTGTGGCCATCGCCATCTCGCTCGTCCCCCCACTCGCCGTCGTGGGGATCTGCCTCGGATCTGGGGCGATCGGGCACGCCCTCGGGGCGCTCCTCCTCTTTCTCTCGAACCTCGTCGCGCTGGTTCTCGCCGGGACACTCATCTTCGCGGCACTCGGGTACTCCGACGAGGCGACGCGGATGTCCCGGCAGGTCGGCGCACGTCGGCAGTCGTCCGTGGTGCTCTGGACCGTGGCGGTCCTCGTGCTGCTGCCCCTGGCCGCCAACTCCGTCCTCGTGGCCGCCCTGCACGTGTGGACCGAGCGCATCCGCGCGGTGGCCGAGGAGTGGGTGGCCGAGACCCCCCGCACAGAGGTCACGGACGTGCAGTTCGTCGGCGATGCCTTCCGGATCGAGGTCCGCACCCGCGACGAGCTGCCCCCGACCGCCGAGCTGCTGCGCACCCTCGAGGGTGAGGTGCCGGACGGCATGTCGATCGTGGTGGACACCACGCTGGGCGACGCGATCGAGGTGGGCACCGTCGGCCAGGACCCGAGCTCCGCTCCCTCACGCTGACGACACGGAGGCGGCATCACCGGGGCCGGCGACATCCCGGGGGCCGGGGCCGACCCAGGACCGTCCCTGCGACTCTCCCGACCAGGTCGCCCCACTCACGAGGCGCCCCCACGCCGCGAGGCGCTATGGCACCTCTCCGCCGCGGGACGGCCTCCCGTCGGCATCAGCACCTCCAGCAGCGGCAGCACCTCCGCCGACAGCAGCACCTCCGGCAGCAGCACCCCCTCCGACGACACCATCATTGCCGCCGCGGGGGCTCCCCGCCCCGTCGTCCCTCGCGATCAGCCACAGGACGCCGAGCACGAGTACCGCCCCCACCATGTCGGCGTTCTGCATGAAGCGTCCGAACAGCCGCACCGGTCGATCCTCGGCGAGCCACGTGATGCCCCACCACGGCAGCCGCATGAGGAACCACGCCATGATGCCGAGCGCCGCATAGCCCCGCCACCGCGGCCGCGGCGGCCAGGCGCCGAGCACAGCGAGGACGACGACGACGACCCAGTGGAAGTGGTGGATCCACGCCACCGGCGACAACAGCACCGCCAGCATCCCGACCGCGGCGACCTCACCGACCGAGTCGCCGCGCCGCCACAGCTCGCGCGCCACGAGGAACCCGGCCACCCCGACGACCACCACCAGCGCGACCCACAGCACCGTCCCCGCCGTCCCGTCCGGACCGTGCCGGAGCAGCACCCCGCGCAGCGACTGGTTGGAGGTTCCCACGTTCGGCCCGAGCCGCGCCGGATCGGTCAGCGCCACGGTCCAGAACGTCCACGACGCCCGCGGCAGCAGCACGGCGGTCAACACCGTGACGAAGCCGGCGGTGACCACCGCCGTGGCCGCCTCCCGCCAGCGCCGGCAGACGACGTAGTGGATGATGAACACCCCGGGGGTCAGCTTCACCGCGGTCGCCAGCCCGACGAGCATCCCGGGCGGAATAGCGCGCAGGATCGCCGGCCGCGGCCGCCGCAGGTCGGCCAGGCACGCCAGGACGAGGAAGGCGTTGACCTGCCCGAACCGGATGCCGTCGGCGACGGGGTGCAGCCACAGCATCGGGACGGTCAGCGCCGCGATGACGACCGGCCGCCAGGTCGCGGCCCGCCACGTCCCCACTGCCTCAGGGGCGTCCCACGGCAGCAGCCGGTATGCGGCGAGCCAGACGGTCAGGAACGTCGCCACCACCTGGGCGAGCGTCCACAGCCACCCGGCCACCTCGAACGGGACCAGGCCGAGCGGCACCGACAGGATCGCCGCGAAGGGCGGGTAGGTGAACGGCAGCAGCTGCGGAGGCTCGGTGAGGGTGGCGTAGATGTCGGTGTCCGCCAGCAGCGACAGCGCCGCCTGCCGGTAGACCTCCACGTCGACCTGCCACTGGTCCTGTGGCCAGAACACGAGGTAGCGCAGCACCGGGGGGAGAGCACCGAGGACGAGAAGAACGACGGCGAGGCCCCATGCCGGTATGCGGTGGCTGGCCCGGCCGGAAGTCACGCCGCCATTGTGTCGCAGTCACACCCGTAGGCTGGTGGGGTGACTCTCGCCCCGGTCCGCCGCCTGCTCGCCGTGCTCGGCGTGCTGCTCGGGGCGCTCGTCCTCCTGACCTCCCAGGCGGCACTGTCGCCCGCCCACGCCGCCCCGGCCGGAGCGCTGCCGACACAGGCCGACCCCTCGGGAGCGACCATGCTCGTCGGCACCGGGGGCATCACCTGGTCCGACGTCGACCCCGACGTCACGCCCAGACTGTGGGAGCTGCTGCGCGACGGATCGGCCGCCGCTCTCACGGTCCGCTCGGTCAACACCTCGACCTGTCCCGTGGACGCCTGGCTCGGGGTCTCGGCCGGTGAGCGCGCCGCCGCACCGAGCGCCGACGGCAACCCCCGGCGGGCGTCGTGGGAACCGTGCCCGGAGCCGTCGCCGGTCGTCGACGGCCAGGTCCAGGAGTGGGACGCGTACGTCGAGGCGACCGAGGAGCTTCGCTTCAACGCCCAGCTCGGGTCGCTCGGCGACATCGCGGCCGAACAGGGCGTCTGCATCTCGGCTGTCGGACCGAGTGCCGCCCTGGGCGCCGCCCGCGGCGACGGCAGCGTGGAGCGGACCACCGCATACGACCCGGCGGTCCTGCCCGAGGCCCTGACCGACTGCCCGATCACGCTGGTGGACGTCGGCTCGGTCCCGCAGTCGCTCGAGGGTGAGCCGCGCACGGACGCCCTCGCCGCCCTGGACGCGCGCATCGGCGAGGTCGTCGACGCCGCGCCCGCGGGCGCCAACGTCATCGTCGCGAGCATGGCCGACGACGGCCGCGAGTCGCGGCTGCGCATGGCGGTCGCCCGGGGACCGGACTTCGGCGCGGGCGTGCTGGTCTCGCCGTCGACCCGACAACCGGGCCTGATCGTCAACAACGACCTCACGACGAGTCTGCTCGGGCTGACCGGCCTCGAGGTGCCGTCCCGCCTCAACGGCGGCGTCATCTCGAGCCAGTCGGCGGGGGTGAACTCCGAGGAGCTGGCCCAGGAGCGCTGGCAGGACCTCGTCGACTACGACCTCGCGTCCTTCAAGATCCGCGAGCTCGTCCCGCCGTTCTTCCAGGCCTTCGCCTACGGCCAGCTCGTCATCTACCTGCTCGTCCTGCTCGTGTGGAAGGGCAAGCTCGGCAGCCCCGAGACCCGCGGACGATGGCTCGACCTGGCCCGGGTCGTCGCGGTGAGCGCGGCGGCCGTGCCGGCCGCGACGTTCCTCGCCAACATCATCCCATGGTGGCGGGTGAGCTGGCCGATGGTCGCGATCGTCGCCTCCGTCGCCACCTGGACCGCGATCATCGCCATCCTCGCGCTGTGCGGGCCCTGGGGGTCCACCGGCCTCGGACCGGTCGCGGTCGTCTCCGCCGTGACCGTCCTGGTCATCGGTGTCGACGTCATGACCGGCTCGCGCCTTCAGCTCTCCTCGCTCATGGGACTGCAGCCCGCGATCGGCGGGCGCTACTTCGGCATGGGCAACGTGCCGTTCGCGCTGTTCATCACGAGCGCGATCCTGCTCGCGACCGTCGTGGCCAACTCCCTGCTCGTCCGCGGTCGCCGAACCGCCGCAGCCGGCGCGGCCGGCGCCATCCTGATGGTCGCGCTCGTCGTCAACGGCGCACCGATGTGGGGTGCCGACGCAGGCGGACCACTGTCCCTGCCGCCGGCGATCGCCTTCCTCGTCCTGACGATCCTCGGCATCAGGCTGACGTGGGGACGGTGGCTGCTGCTCTTCACCGTGACCGGGCTGCTTTTCCTGAGCGTTGCGTTCCTGGACTCGCTGCGCCCGATCGAGAGCCAGAGCCACCTCGGGCGGTTCTTCGAGTCCCTCACCGGCGGCGACGGCAACGCCTTCGACATCGTCATCCGCAAGGCCCAGCAGAACTGGGACGTCCTCACCGGCAACTACACGCTGACGATGCTCGTGCCCTTCGCGCTCGCGTTCGTCATCTACGTCCTCGCGCGCGAGACGTCCTGGGGCTCGCGGGCACTGCAGCGCTCGTTCGACCGCTACCCCGCGCTGCGCCCCGGTCTGCTCACCCTCCTGGTCGCCCTGACGATCGGGTTCTTCGTCAACGACTCCGGGGTGGCGATCCCCGCGGTCGGCGCGACGATCGCCGTGCCGCTCCTGATCGCCATCAACGTCTACGTGCTGCGACAGGGGCGGCTCACCCGGGACGAGCACCCCGATCCGGATGCGGGTCCCGATCCCGGTCCGGCTCGGGATGGGGACGCCCGGCACCGTCCGGGGCCGACCGAGCGTCCTGCGGGCTCCGCCGCAGCCGCGTCCCCAGCAGGACCACAGCCAGCCACGCGAGCAGAACGGCGTAGGGCGCAACGCCACGACGCACGTCGAGTGTGAGCCGCTCGACCTCGTCGCTCATCGCGACCACCCGCCCGGGCACGTAGGCCAGGGCCATGACCGTGCCGCGCCAGAGCGCGACCAGGTCGAGCGCCGAGCGCGCGGCGAGTGCGAGCCCGGCCCAGACGAGTACGTCGTACCACGGCAGGGAGTACGGCGCGGCCAGCACATAGGCCAACGAGCCCACGACGAGCACCCGGGCGGTGACCCCGGCACTGGTCCGGGCGAAGGCCTCGGAGCTGGCCCGCCACAGGAACACGGCGAGGACGATGCACACGACCGCGGCCATCCAGACGATCAGCGCCCGGACCTGCTCGTCGTCGACGGGGCCGAGCAGCTCGCTGTCGAGGAGCAGCCGCCATGGGCTCGCGAGAGAGACGTGCCGGCGCGCGAGCCGCAGCTGGTTGAGGACGTCCGGCCACCAGATGGCATAGAGGGCCAGTCCGGGCAGCATCCCGAGCGCGAACAGCAGCGTCCGACGGGGCAGGTCGCGACGCTCGGCGAACCACCAGCCGATGAGCACGGCCGGCACGATCAGACCCGCCGTGAACTTCACGCCGAACGCCAGCCCGGCGGCGACGCCGGCCCACAGGACCCACCGCCGGTCACCCGAGGCGGCGAGCAGCGCGACGACGACGAGGGCCGCCGCGAGGATGTCGATGTGCGCTCCGAGGACGCCGATGCCGAAGACGATCGGGTTGGCCGTCCACAACAGGTCGACCCGGCCGGGCACGTCGCTCAGCTGCAGCAGGACCGCGCGGATGAGCAGCCAGCACCCTACGACGAGGAGCTGCCAGAACCACACCACCTGACGCTGGTTGTCCCCGCCGAGCCAGGCCACGGCGTGCATGATGAGCGTCGCGACGGGTCCGTAGATGCTGACGACGTCCTGGTGCGGCGGCTCGGCGCCTGTGATGACCGCGTCGACGCCGCCGGCGGCGGCCCAGGCGTCCGGAGCCACCGCATACGGACTGGATCCGAGGGCGGACAGCCGGCCGTAGGCGGCGTAGCTCGTGTGGTCCGCCGAACCGAACGGCCGGGTCAGCAGGGCCAGTGCGCCTAGGCCGAGCGCCATCGGCCAGGTCCAGGTGAGGATGCGGGCACCGAGCCAGCCGAGCACCACGCCCGCCGCCCCCAGGAGGTATGCGGTGGCGAGTATCGCGGTGACCGTGGCCGAGGTGAGGGTGAGGGGAAGCAACGTTCCCGGCGCCCAGCCGCGCGGACCGAGGCCGGGCAGCGCGGCAGACTCCCGGGACAGACCCACGAGGATGAGCAGCCCGAAGGAGGCGACGAGCAGCACCGTTCGCCAGACGGCGAACCTGTCGACCGACCCGTCGACGCGGCGGGGACCGCGGGCCATCGCGATCAGCCGCGGGTCCGGAAGACCTTCGCCAGCCCCGACCTGATGCGGTCGGTGGGCACCCGTCGCCAGAGCCGACCGGCGGCGGTCGCGAGGTCCTTGTGCGCCCGCGGCGCTTCTCGGGCGGCGAGCGCGAGAGCGACGTCGCGCATCTGGGCGGCCCGGTGCGCCGTGCCGCGCCAGTCGGACCCGGTGACCCGGTGCTGGACGTCGCACGGGATCTCGCTGACGGTGAAGCCGGCCCCGAGCACGTCGATCGTCATGCCGACCTCGACCCCCCATCCTCGGGCCAGTGGGGTGGCGGCGTCGAAGGCCGCGCGGGTGATGCAGCGCTGCCCGGAGAGCGGCTGGACAGCCTCGTAGCCGGTGATCCCGCGGATGCCGCGCCGGGCCATTCGCACCACGCGTCCGCGCCCTCCACCGGGGGTGTGCTGGCGGGGCAGGTTCGCGATCGTGAGGTCCGCCTGCCCCAGCATCACCGGCGGGACCAGGGGGGCCAGCCCGGCGGCGCTGCCCTCGAGGTCGGCATCGACGAACAGGAGCGGGCGCCCTCTCTCGCGGCCGTCCGTCACGTCCTCCTGGCCCACACGCCGGGCACCGGTGGCCATCGCGGCCGCCTTGCCGCGGTTGTGCGGGTGCCGCACGACGATCGCTCCCGCGGCGGTCGCGATCTCCGAGGTCTGGTCCGTGCTGCCGTCGTCGACGACGACGACGATCTCGACCCCCTGGACGCCCTGGATGGAGGCGATGGTCGCGGCGATGCGGTCGGCCTCGTCCTTGGCCGGGATAACGGCGGCGACGCCGTTGCTGCTCGTCATTCCTCCGCCTAACGCAGTGTGACCTGGCGGCTGAGCAGCCCGGACTTGGCTCGTCGCTCGTCGGCGGTGAGGCTGTCGGTGGACGCGACCGCGGTCGCGTAGCGCCCGCGCCACTCCTGCAGGGCCGACTCGTAGTCGGCGGGCGGCACCTCGGGGTCCAGCTCGACCACCGGGACGAGGAGCCCGCAGGCGCGGAAGGCACCGAGCAGGCGGGTGCCCTCGCCCAGGTCGTCCGCACCGGAGGCATGCAGCCGCGCCAGGGCGTTGGTGGCCGAGTCCTCGGCGTCCGGCAGGACGATGCGCACATAGGTGCGCTCCCCGATGCGGCACCAGAACGCCGAGTCCTCACCCATCCGGACCGTCGGAACGGCTGAGGCGTTGGCGCGATCGAGCGACTCCTTCGCCTCCCCCTCGAGCTCGGCCTCACCGACCCAGAAGTCGAAGCCCTCGTGCACCTCGGCCCGGAAGGGCGTCGTCTGGTCCACGACGTCCTGGAGACGTGGCGTCTCGATCGTGGGCTGCGGAACAGACTGCAGAGCACTGCCGGGCTCCACCCGGGCGGTCGCGAGCAGCTGGCTGACCAGGTCGCGCGACGGGTCCCCGCTGGCGCCTCCGGACTGGGTGCCGATGAGGAGCTCGCCGGTGTCCCGGTGCAGGCCGGCCCAGGCCAGTGGCAGCACGGTGGCGACGGTGACCTCGGTGATCTCCTCGGGCAGCGCCTCACCGGTCAGGGTGATCCGGCCCGTCGCAGCCGGGAGGATCTCGCGGATCGCGACCCACTCGGTCTCGCCGGCGAGCCCCTCGAACGGGCGGGAGACGAACGGGACCTGGACGGTCCGCTCACGCCTCGGAGCGGAGGGGCGCGCGTCCTGGCGTGCCTGACGACGTCGAGAAGCCTTACCCATGGCGCACCACTGTACGGCCCACGCGGGGCGGTCGAGTCCGCCGTCTCGGGTTACCCTCGCGGGGTGAGTGAGACAGCCGAGAGCAGCGACCCGAACCTCGACGTCGACGAGTACGGCGGCATCCCCGGTCAGGGCCTGGTCCGCACGGCTCGCATCCCGTGGGGGGTCGAGGCGGGGGCCGAGGCCCGTCGGGTGGTCGTCACCGACCTCGAGGCGCGCGACGTCGCCGAGGGCACGATCGACGAGGCCGAGCTCGTCCTCAGTGAGCTCATCGCCAACTCACTGCGGCACGCCAGCCCGCTTGCCGACGGGACGATCCGGGTGCACTGGAAGGCCAAGAACGACGTCGTCGAGCTCGAGGTGTCCGACGGTGGCGGGGAGACCGTGCCCTCGGTGCGACGACCGGCTCCGTGGGCTCCCTCAGGTCGCGGGCTTCGGATCGTCCGGAGCATCGCCCATGAGTGGGGCGTCGTCGACGACCGCGGGACTGTTACCGTCTGGGCGGCCATCGGCGGCCCCTCCCGCCGCCGCGTCACCTGAGCCGCCGCCTCCGGTGGCTTCAGGCACTGCCCGCCTGCGGGAGCCGCGGGCCGGCAGCGCCCGGGCGCCCAGGGTGCGGGCGTTGCTGAGGACCTCCGGCCATCCCGGCCCACCCGGAGCGTCGATCACGGGCTCGGGCAGGGGGTTGCGCAGGCTCTGGACGACGACCTTGATCATCGCCATGACCGGCACGGCGAACAGCGCGCCCACGATGCCGTAGATGTAGGAGCCGATCGTCACGCCGATGATGACGCCCCACGGGTGCAGGTCGACCGCCTTGGACATCAGGAGCGGCTGCAGGACGTTGCCCTCGATCTGCTGGACGAGCAGGACGATGCCGACCATGATCAGCGCCGCGGTGAGACCCTCGCTGAAGCCGGCGATGAGGACGACGAGCGCGCCCGACGCGAAGGCGCCGACGACGGGCACGAAGCTCGCGAGGAACACGACGATGGTCAGCGGAAGCACGAGCGGCAGCCCGAGGATGAGCGCGCCGAGGCCGATGCCCACCGCGTCGACGGCCGCCACGATGGCCTGGGTCTTGACGTAGGCCCGCACGGACTGGAAGCCGGTGCTGAACGCGCGGTCGACGCGCTCCTCGAGCGCGTCGGGCAACAGCGAGATGAACCACAGCCAGATGCGGCGGCCGTCGGCGAGGAAGAAGAAGGCGGTGACGAGGGCCAGGCCGGCGGCGACGGTGAAGGTGCCGATGCGCGAGCCGGCCGCCAGTGCACCGGTGACGATGGAGCCGGAGTTGCCCATGACCCAGTCCTGCGCCTGCTGGAAGTAGTCGCTCAGGCCCACCTCGCCGACGTCGAGCGGGCCGTCGCGCAGCCACTCCTGGATCTCCTCGAGGGCGGCGAAGACGCTCTCGCGCAACTCGGCGAAGCCTGAGACGAGCTGAGCACCGGTGACGTACATCAGCCCGATCAGACCGCCGAGGAAGGTCACCATCGCCAGCCCCGCCGCCGCGTAGTCCTGCGGGACCACTCGAGCGAAGGCGCGCTTGAGCGGCAGCAGCAGGCCCGCGAGGAGGATGGCGAAGGCGATGCCGGTGATCGCCGGGCTGACCGGGTTGAGGATGCGCAGCAGAAGATAGCCGGCGATGCTCAGCACGATGAAGCACAGGCCGATGAGGGCGGACACGAGCAGGCCGAAGGGAACCGCCGAGACGACCTGGCGTCCGGAGTGATCACTCATGTCCCCCACCCTAAGCGTGGGCAGATGCGTGCTCGGCCGCTCCGTGCGCCGCCGGGAGGGTGTGTGACCCAGGTCGTGGCTGCCGCGGCGGCGGGCGACTACCGTGGAAGCCGCGCCTGAGCGCCAGTGTCGACGGCAGGAGCCCGACCGCGTGGCGCACATGACAAGAAGGTGATCGCGATGACCGCCGTCGTCGCCCCGGAGCCGACCCGCGCATACCCGGTTCGTCTCACCGCCACTGCCGAACCGGACCGCCCGTCGCGCGGCCTCTGGCTGGTCAAGTGGCTCCTCGTCATCCCCCACGCCATCGTTCTCGCGTTCCTCTGGCTCGCGTTCGCCGTCCTCACCGTGGTCGCGTTCGTCGCGATCCTCGTGACCGGGCGCTACCCGCGGGCGATCTTCGACTTCACGGTCGGTGTCCTGCGCTGGAGCTGGCGGGTCAGCTACTACGCCTACGGCAACCTGGGCACGGACCGCTACCCACCGTTCTCGCTCCGGTCGGACCCCGACTACCCCGCCGATCTGCACGTGGAGTACCCGGAGCGGCTCTCCCGCGGCCTGGTCCTCGTCAAGAGCTGGCTGCTCGCGATCCCGCACTGGCTCATCCTGGGGGCCCTGACCGGTTCCGGCGCCGCGCAGGCCGTCGACGCCACAGGCACGTGGGTGTGGCGCGGACCCGGCCTGCTCGCCGTGCTCGCTCTGATCGCCGGCGTCGCGCTCCTGTTCACCGGGCGGCTGCCGCAGGGACTCTACGACCTGCTCCTCGGCCTCAACCGCTGGGCCCTGCGGGTCACCGGGTACGCCGCTCTGATGACCGACGCATACCCGCCGTTCCGGCTGGACCAGGGTGGCCCGGACCGGCCGGTCCCGACGGCACCGCCGCCTGCCCCCGCCGGCTCGCGCTGGACGGCGGGCCCCATCCTCTCGGTCGTCGGGGGCGCGCTCGCTCTCGCGGTCGGCCTGGGGATGGCGACCGGAGCGGGTGTCATGCTCGCCGCCCGGGAGGACGGCTTCGTCACCTCCCCGACCGTGTCGGTCGAGACGGAGGGGTATGCGGTGGTCACTGACGTCCTGCGCCTCGAGGGAGTGGGGCTCGACGAAGGACTGGGACAGGTGCGGCTGCGCGCCGAGGCCGACGACGACGAGGAGCTCTTCCTCGGCATCGGTGCGGCTGAGGACGTGCGCGCATATCTCGCCGGCGTGGAGCGGAGCGTGGTGCGCGGACCCTGGCTCCCGGAGCGGAACCTGCCCGGCGGGCCCCCTGCCGGCGCGCCGGAGGACGTGACCTGGCTCGCGAGCACGTCCGGCCCGGGTCGGCAGGAGCTCGTCTTCGAGCCGCAGGAGGGGTCCTGGCTCGTCGTCCTCATGCCGGCCGACCTCGAAGCCGGCCTGTCGGCCGACGTCGACGCCGGGGCCGAGTTCCCCTGGGTCGAGCCGGCCGCGGGCGTTCTCCTGGCACTCGGGCTCGGGCTGATGCTCGCCGGAGCCGTCGCGATGGCCCTCGGCGTCCGCGCGGCCTCGCACGGACCGGACCGCCCGGCGGCGTCGCAGCCTGCCGGACCTCCGCCCGCTCGTTAGCCTCTCCCGGTCGTCGCCGGGCGTGACTGCCCGGGCCTGTGGCTGCGCTCAGCGGCGGAGGCTGAACGCGATCATGGCCGGAGCAGCGACTCCGCTGGAGCGTCGAGGTCGCCGCGCTCCTCGAGCTCGGCGACGATCCGGGCATGCAGCGTCTCGTCGATGACGTACTTGCGCCGCCAGACGAGGTATCCGATGGCGACGAGGATCGCCGGGAGGATGACCATGGCAAGGCGCAGGATCAGTTGGCCCTGGTCGGTCATGTCGGCCTCGGACTGCGCCTCGTTCATGCCGGAGACGATGGCGACGACACCGACGATGGCGGTGTTGGTCGCGCCGGAGACCTTGTTGATGAAGGGCTGCAGCGCGAAGGTGACCGCCCCGTTGCGCTGCCCGAGCCGCCACTGGCCGTACTCGATCGTGTCGGCCTGGAACACCAGCATCAGGAGCATGATGACCGACGCGAGGAAGAACATCACGACGGCGATCGCGCCGAGCACGAGGAGGTTCAGCGGCGCGAGCGCGAAGGCGATGAACGAGATGACGATGCCGATCGTCGCAGCGCGGTACAACCGGCGCCGCCCGAAGCGACGCACCAGGGCCGGGAAGGACGCCTGACCGAGGACCTGGCCGATGCCGACGAAGATGACGAAGACCGAGAACACCGTCTCGTCACCGTAGGCGTACTTGAAGAAGTACAGACCGAACGCGCCGGGCAGCCCGTAGCCGACCATGAACAGCAGGTATGCGGTGGCCGCCCAGATGAGCTGGTCGTTGCGGAACAGTGCTCGGGCCAGCTCCCGCATTCCGGTGTGTGCGCCCTCGAGGTCGACGTCGGTGCGCTCCCGGACACCGAAGATCGTGATGCCCATCGTCAGGACCATGGCCACCGAGCAGCCGACGGCGACGAGCTGCCAGGCCCGCTCCGTCCCGCCCACCGAGGCGGCGATGCCGGCCGCGATGACGGGCACGCCGGCGACGACGGTGAACTGTCCGAGACTCGCGAAGACCTTGGCCGTCGCCGCGTTACGCTCCCGGTCCTGCGGGTTGAGCGAGAGAGCAGGCAGCAGACCCCAGTAGGAGATGTCGTGAGCGGCCCAGCCGATCCCCCACAGCAGGTTGAGCAGCGTGAAGACGACGATGAACTGCGTTCCCGTCAGCCCGAAGTCGGTGAAGAGCAGGATCGTGAAGACACCGGAGACCAGACCCCCGAGCGCCATCCACGGCTTGAACTGGCCCCACCGCGTGCGGGTGGAGTCGACGAGGGCACCCACGACGGGGTCGAGGACGGCGTCGACGAGCCGAACCGTGAGCAGCAGCCCGGTGATCCACGCGAGCGTCCGGTTGTCGACGTCGACGACGTCGGTCAGGTAGAAGATCAGGAAGAACGCGACGAGCGTGTACGTCATGTCCCGGCCGAGCGTGCCCACACCGTAGAGCAACCGGTTGCGCGGGCTGGTCTGGGGGCGGACGACGTCGGGGACGTGGGCGGCTGCCGCGGTCGGCTCTGACATCTGCGCGGGTCTTTCAGGAGCGGGTATGCGCGGGTCACCCCCGCGACTGGCTGCAGTCTGGCACGGGCGGGCCGGCACGCGGAGCCGGTTCGCGCATACCGGATGGTGATCGATGCCCGGCGCTCGCGACCGCCCGCCGAACGGTACCTGTCGACAGATGTGATCCAGATCACTAGATTCGACCTGGACGCATCCCGCGCCCGCTCCTTACGGATGAATGGAGTACCTCATGGGGATTCGTCGACTCCGGCCGATCGCGGCGCTGTCCGCGACGGCCGCTCTCGTCGCTACGGGCGGCATCGCCGCCTCGACCGCTCTGGCTGCACCGCCCTCCTGCGATACCAGGGTCAATAACACGATCGCCAAGCTGCTCGACTGTGTCGAGCTCGAGGGCGTCCGTGAGCACCAGGCGGCGTTCCAGGAGATCGCCGACGCCAACAACGGCACGCGAGTCTCAGGCACCGCCGGGTACGACGAGTCGGCCGACTACGTCGTCGAGCGGCTCGAGGCAGCTGGGTGGAACACCACGGTCCAGGAGTTCCAGTTCCAGACGTTCATCGAGCTCTCGCCGGCCATCGTCGAGCGAACGGCTCCTCCCCCGGCCGGACCGGTGGCCGCCACCGCGATGGAGTACTCCGGCAGCGGGGACATCACCGCGCCAGTGACCTCGCTGCCCGCACCTCCGGTCGACGCGACCCCGGGCTGCGAGGCCGCCGACTTCGCCGGCTTCCCCGCGGGCAACATCGCGCTCATCTCCCGCGGCGCATGCGCATTCGCGCTCAAGGCGACCAACGCGGCCGGCGCCGGCGCAGTCGCGGTCGTCATCTACAACAACATCCCCGGTGCGCTCAGCGGCACCCTCGGCAATGCCTTCAGCCTCAACCTCCCCGTCGTGCAGACGACGCAGGCGATCGGCGTCGAACTGGCAGCGACTGCGGGCCTGCACATGCGGGTCAGGACCGACACCTTCCGCGGCATCGCGACGACCTCCAACGTCCTCGCCGAACTGCCCGGCAAGAACCCGAACAACGTCGTCATGTCCGGTGCACACCTGGACTCGGTCAACGAGGGCCCGGGCATCAACGACAACGGCAGCGGGTCCGCCGCCCTGATCGAGATCGCCGAGCAGCTGGGCAAGGTCAGGCCGCAGAACACCGTGCGGTTCGCGTGGTGGGGAGCCGAGGAGGCTTCGCTCGTCGGGTCCACGTACTACGTGAACAACCTGACGCAGGAGGAGCTCGACAAGATCGCCGTGTACCTCAACTACGACATGATCGGCTCGCCCAACCACGTCTTCTTCATCTACGACGGTGACGACTCCGACGTCGTCGGCGCCGGCCCGGGACCAGAGGGCTCGGCCCAGATCGAGAGGACCTACGAGGCGTTCTTCGAGATGCGGGGTGAGCCGTACAAGGGCACCGACTTCTCCGGCCGCTCCGACTACGGCCCGTTCATCGCGGTCGGCATCCCGTCCGGTGGGCTCTTCACCGGCGCCGAGGGCATCAAGACGCCCGAGGAAGCGGCCATCTGGGGCGGCACCGCGGGTGAGCAGTACGACCCCTGCTACCACCTCGCGTGCGACACGTTCGCCAACAACAACGACCACGCGCTGGAGACCAACTCGGACGCCGCCGCCTACGCCGCGCTGCAGTACGCGATGAGCACCAAGCTCATCAACGGCGAGAAGGCCAAGGGCAACTTCCGCCCGCACCCGCACGACGAGATGACCGGCTGACCTCACCTCCGGTCCGGCGCCGGGGCCGTCATCGGCCCCGGCGCTGCCGTGCCCCGGCACAGCGGGCAGACTAGGGGCCGTGGGTCTACGCAGTTGGTGGGAGCATCAGGTCCTCCCGCGCATGGTCGACGTCGCGCTGAGCGAGCCGACCTCGCGGCGCTGGCGGGAGATGGTCGCCGGTCGGGCCCGGGGACGGGTCCTCGAGGTCGGCTTCGGGTCGGGCCACAACCTCGAGCACTACCCGGACACGGTGACCGAGGTCCTCGCGGTCGAGCCGATCGACCTGGCGTGGCAGCGGGCGGTCCACCGGGTCGAGGCCTTCGAGCGGCCGGTCATCCGCGTCGGTCTGGACGGGGCCGAGCTGCCGGTGGACAGCGCCTCGGTCGACACCGTGGTCTCGACCTGGACGATGTGCACGATCCCCCACATCGAGGCGGCGGTTCGCGAGATGCGCAGGGTGCTGCGGCCCGGAGGCACCGTGCTGTACGTCGAGCACGTGCTCTCCCCGCACGACCGAGCCGGCTCGATCCAGCGCGGCGTCCAGCCGATGTGGGGCGCGGTGAGCGGCGGTTGCCATCTCGATCGCGACATCGACGCACTGCTCGAGGCCGGTGGTTTCACCATCACGCCGCTGACGCCTCGTCCGGCCTCGGACCGTTTCGAGCTCGTCCCGTTCATCGCCGGGGAGGCCACCCCCACCGGCTGAGCGGGGGCCCGACGACATCGCGACATAGCCGTGCCCGATCCCGGGAGAGGTGGGATCGGGCAC
>JBAUUB010000305.1:0-2275 GCA_049582485.1 Dermatophilaceae bacterium | reverse complement strand
GTATGCGCCACACACCCTCCGGCGTCGACCTCGCCACGAGCGCCGGCCCGGTCCACGCCACGGAGGTCGTCGTCTGCGGCGGACTGCAGGCCGACCGGCTGGGCCGGCTGGCCGGCGGTCCGATGGCACCGCGGATCATTCCCTTCCGCGGCGAGTACCTCCGGGTCCGGCCGGAGAAGCAGGATCTGGTGCGCGGGCTGATCTACCCGGTTCCCGATCCGCGCTACCCGTTCCTCGGCGTCCACTTCACCCGCACTGTCGACGGCTCGCTCGAAGTCGGACCCAACGCCGTCCTCGCCACCGCGAGAGAGGGATACCGCCGCCGCGACCTCAGCCCGCAGGACCTGCGCGACACCGCAACCTGGCCCGGCACATGGTCGCTCGTCCGCAGCCACTGGCGCACCGGCACCCGCGAGTTGGCCGGCTCGCTCTCGGTGCGGGCCTACCTGAGGGCGGCCCGCGCATACGTGCCGGAGATCGGGCCGGCCGACGTCCATCGGGGCCGCGCCGGAGTGCGGGCTCAGGCGGTCGACCGTGACGGCACGCTCGTCGACGACTTCCGGATCGATGTCGAGGACCGCATCACGGTCGTCCGCAACGCCCCCTCGCCGGCCGCTACCTCGAGCCTGGCCATCGCCGAGTGGGTCGTCGACCGGCTACACGGCTGAGGCGCGGTTCACGGTTGCGGCGACCGGCGCATACCCTAGAGCGGTTATGTCGACGCACCGCACCTACGACGTCCGCACGCACGGCTGTCAGATGAACGTCCACGACTCCGAGCGCCTGGCCGGCCTGCTCGAGACGGCCGGCTACGTCGACCTCACCAGCCTTCCGCCGGGGGAGCGGCCCGAGGTCGCCGACGTCGTCGTGTTCAACACCTGCGCGGTGCGCGAGAACGCCGACAACAAGCTCTACGGAAACCTCGGCCAGCTCCGCCCTGCCAAGACCCGCAACCCCGACATGCAGATCGCCGTGGGCGGCTGCATGGCGCAGAAGGACCGCGCGACGATCGTCGAGCGCGCGCCGTGGGTCGACGTCGTGTTCGGGACGCACAACATCGGCAGCCTGCCGGCCCTTCTCGACCGTGCCCGGCACAACAAGCGCGCCGAGGTCGAGATCCTCGAGTCGCTCGAGACCTTTCCGAGCACTCTCCCGACCCGGCGTGACAGTGCCTACGCCGCCTGGGTGTCGATCAGCGTCGGCTGCAACAACACCTGCACCTTCTGCATCGTGCCCGCCCTGCGCGGCAAGGAGCAGGACCGCCGCCCCGGCGAGATCCTCGCCGAGATCGAGGCGCTCGTCGCGCAGGGCGTCGTCGAGGTGACCCTGCTCGGCCAGAACGTCAACACCTACGGAGTCGAGTTCGGGGACCGGCTCGCCTTCGGCAAGCTGCTGCGCGCCTGCGGCCAGATCGAGGGTCTGGAGCGCGTCCGCTTCACCAGCCCGCACCCGGCAGCATTCACCGACGACGTCATCGAGGCGATGGCGCAGACACCGAACGTCATGCCGAGCCTGCACATGCCGCTGCAGTCGGGCTCGGACCGGGTCCTGAAGGCGATGCGCCGCTCGTACCGCTCGGAGCGCTTCCTCGGGATCATCGACCGGGTCCGCTCGCACATGCCCGACGCGGCGATCACGACCGACATCATCGTCGGCTTCCCCGGCGAGACCGAGGAGGACTTCCAGGGCACCCTCGACGTCGTCGCCGCCTCGCGGTTCAGCAGCGCCTTCACCTTCCAGTACTCCATTCGCCCCGGCACCCCGGCCGCGACGATGCCCGACCAGGTCCCGAAGGCGGTCGTCCAGGAGCGGTTCGACCGCCTCATCGCGGTGCAGGAGGAGATCTCCTGGAGCGAGAACCGCCGCCTCGAGGGCCGCGACGTCGAGGTGCTCGTGGCGCCGTTCGAAGGCCGCAAGGACGTCGAGACCGCGCGGATGTCCGGTCGTGCGCGCGACAACCGCCTCGTTCACTTCGCCGTGCCCGATGGCGCCGAGCGCGCCCGCCCGGGAGACCTCGTCACCGTCGGGGTCACCTACGGCGCACCCCATCACCTCGTCGCCGACGGCGCTCTCGCCGGAGGGACGTATGCGGTGCGCAGGACCGCGGGCGGCGACGCCTGGGCGGGGCTCCAGGACGCCCCCGTGCCCGGCAAGCCGGCGGTCTCCCTGGGCATGCCCTCGATCGGCGCCCCGCCGGCCGCGGCCGTGACCGCGCCGGCCTGCGGAGTCCCCGCCCGCGCCTGAGCCGGGCGTGACACTCAGCACGCGTCCCGAC
>JBAUUB010000304.1:0-16724 GCA_049582485.1 Dermatophilaceae bacterium | reverse complement strand
AAGCCGAGGACCGTCGCCCTACCGCCCGCGGGGGGCAGCTGCCCCGTGATCACCTTGATTGTCGTGGACTTCCCGGCCCCGTTCGGCCCGAGGAACCCGAGGATCTCGCCCGGGGCGACCTCGAAGGAGATGCCCTTCACCGCCTCCACGTCGCCGTAGGAGTACCGCAGGTCTTCCACCTGGATCGCGGCCATCACGAGCCCTCTCCGGCCGCGGCCGTGCGGCCTCGATTCCATGATGGCACCGGCGTGCGTGGATCGCGGGCTGGGTGGCAGGGTTCACAGCGCGCTTGATGTGTCGGGTGACTGAGCCGCCGGCACAGTAGTCGGCTCTTGGCGCAGAAGATCGCCGGTGACACGGCTATTGCTGTGTCAGCCGCGAGCTCCTACGCCATCGCCGAAGTTCTGAGTCCGCCGCCACGTCATTCGCCAGCCACTTCCCCCCAATAGGACCGAAACGGCGAGCGGTATGCGGGCGCCGCGCAGCGAGGGCGAGTGGGGTGGACGTCCGTGTTTCGGCGCGGTGGTCGAGGAGTGACTTCGCGCCACTGAGTCTGGTTGGCCGGGAGCAGACGTACCGTTGGCGGATGCGCGAGATGACCGTCAGCGACGCCGAGCCCGGCCGGCCGATGTCGTCGACGCCGCTCGCGTCGGGCACTCGCCTGTCTACCTGACCCGACGCGGGCAGCGGGTGGCTGCGGTGATCGACGCCGAGGACCTAGACCGACTCATCGCGGCTGCCGAGGACCTCGCCGACCTCGAAGCCGCTGCAGCCGCTCGGGCGGAGATGGGGGACGGCAACGCCGCGATCCGTGGGAGCAGGTCACGGTCGACCGGGGTCCGGCGTGATGTTGTGAATCGAGGTCACGCAGCACATCCTGCTTCGCTTTAGTCGCCCGTACCCGCTCTGAATCTCGCAGCGGACTGCGGCCCAAGGGTCCCGCGATGCCCGCGAAGGCGTCCCCGACGGCCATCCGGTTGATCTCGATGCTCGAGGTGCCGACGCCCTGGACGACGAGTTAGATCGTGCCGGCCTGCACCTCCCAGTCCGCCAACGTCAGGGGAATGAGCTCGCAGCGCGGTGGGTGGGACGTCGATGAGGCCGCCCAGCGCATACGCAATCTGCATCCGGGAGAGCACGCGAGGGCTCTGCTGTGGAGGGCGGCGATGAGGTCGCCCGCAGGCCGCAGGCCGCAAGCCGGCCGACCGACAGCGCGCGCGCTCCTCATCGCTGCACGAGCTGGTCTAGGGCGTCTGATCCAAGCACCACTGGACTCGACTGCGTCGCGGGGGCCCCGAACGCTGCCGGGACCGGCGGGAGATCAGACCGGGATCAGCGGTCGTTTGCGGGCGATGGTGCCTCATCGCCGCCGTGGGCATATGGACGGCTCGGCCCCCTGTCCGGCGTCTGGTGATCGCGGATGAACCAGACCGCCCTGACCTCTTCCGCCGTCGCGTTCCAGAACCGATGTGGGATGCGTGAGTCGAATGCGATCGAGTCGCCCGTTCGGAGCACGGCCTGGTCGAAGCCGACCTGCACCGTCAGTGACCCTTGCGTCACCAGTCCGTACTCGCGGCTGGAGTGCTGGATGAAGTCCTGAGGAGGACCGGAGGCGTCCAGGGCGGGCGGGTACACGACCTCGAGGAACTCCGCGCCCACCTCAGGCTTGGGCGTGAGCCGCTCCCACCGGGTGCCCCCGGGGAGGGGGATCGCGGGACGTGCCTCCGCCCGCAGCACGACGAGCGCGTCGTCCAATGGCCCGAGTACGACGTCGGCCAAGTCGGGAGGACCGCTGTCGCCCAGTTCTCGACGGCTGTCGGTTTCGTCGAAGAGACTGTCCATACTGATGCCCAGCACGCTGACCACGTTGTATAGCGCGCGGACACTGAACGACGCGCGCCCGAGCTCCACCTGGGATACGTGGCTGGGCGAGACGTCGATGCGGCGGGCAAGCTCCCGCACGCTCATGCGGGCGGTCGTGCGGGCTACGCGTATGCGGTTGCCGATGCCCACCCATTCGTCCGTCGATGGATGCGTGCTCACCTGAGCCTCCCCTGTGTTCTCTCTGACAGAACAGCCATCCCCGCAGTGTACGGCGTCCGCCTCGGTTGCGCAGGGGAGGTGACGATTGGCGTGCGGAGGGGAACCCCGGCCCATCGACGCGGGCGCGAGTGTGTAGTGGAGGTGGCCGGGCCACGCGAAGCCCGGAGCGAGCACCCACGCCACCACGCCGACCGCCCGCAAACCGAAGCCGCACAAGGGAGTTCGTCAGTTTGCCCAGGGCCGCAACGGTAGGGGACCAATGCCGCCGCTAGGCCCCGCACAGAGGGGGCGGGATCCGGCTCCGAGAAAAAAAGTGGTGTGACGGGTAGCACATCTGTGCTGTCCTACTTTACAGTTGAGCGCATTGGTGTTCACTCACACAATGTTTTGTTCATGACGGGACCGGCAACGTTGGCGGTCACGATGGAGAGGCAAAAGCGATGAATCGCTCCACACCCAAACCGGCCGGCGCCGTTGTCATCGAAGCGGATTCGATCGTCAAGCGCTTCGGCGGAGCGGTCGCCGTCAACGACGTTAGCATCTCCGTGCGCGCCGGCGAGATCTATGGACTGGTCGGTGAGAACGGTGCAGGAAAGTCAACGTTGATGCGCGTCCTCGCCGGGGTTCTGACGCCGGATGAGGGCGAGGTCCGTGTCGAGGGCAAAGCGCTCCACGGCGGCGCGAAGGCGGCTCTGGAAGCGGGCATCGCGCTCGTGCACCAGGAGTTGAGCCTGGTCCCGGAGATGACCGGCGCCGAGAACATCATGCTGGGCTCGTTCCCCACCACAGCCGGGTTCATCCGGTCCGCGGACATGAAGAAGATCGCAGCCGACGCCATCGAAGAGATCGGCGTGCAGATCGACCTGGACGAGCCCATCGTGCGGCTCTCGGTCGCGCTACGGCAGTTCGTCGAGATCGCGCGGGCCGTCGCGCGCAAGCCCAAGGTGCTCATTCTCGACGAGCCGACGGCCACGTTGACGCCGGCGGAGACGGACCACCTCCTGGCGATGCTCCAGCGTCTCGCCGCCAAGGGCCTCTCGATCGTCTATATCTCCCACCGCATCCCCGAGATCTTCTCGATCTGTGATCGCGTCGCGGTCTTGAGGGACGGGAACCTCATCGAGATGATGGACATCGGTGAGACCACCCCCGACGACCTGGTCGACAAGATGGTCGGCCGCGACCTGAAGCTCGACCTCCAGATCCACCGGGAAAGCAACCCGGGTGACGTGGTGTTCTCAGCCCGCGGTATCCATGCGCCGGGCGTCGACGGCATCGATCTCGACGTGCGGGCCGGGGAGATCGTCGGACTCGGTGGTCTCGTTGGAGCGGGTCGCACCGAGTTCGTCCGCGCCGCTCTGGGGGTCGACCCCAAGACGGCCGGCACGGTGACGGTCACCACCGACGGTCGGTCCACGAAGATCGCGACGTACAGGGCGGCGGTTCGCAGCGGGGTCGCCTACATCCCCGAGGAGCGCCGCACGGACGGGCTCGCGCTGAACATGTCGGTCGCGGACAACATCGCGCTCCCGAACCGGGCCCGTCTGTCCACCGGAAGCGTCCTCAAGCCGAAGATGATCGCGGAGTTCGCGACGAATCTCGCTGACTCCGTGGGTTTGCGGCCACCCGACATTCGCCGCGATGCCGGTGAGTACAGCGGCGGCAACCAACAGAAGGTGGTGATCGCCAAGTGGCTCGGACGAGAGCCACGGGTGATCGTGCTCGATGAGCCGACGCGCGGCGTCGATGTCGGCGCCAAGGCCGAGATCCACCGGCTCATCCGCGACCTGGCTGATCGCGGGGCCGCGGTCCTCGTTGTCAGCTCCGACCTTCCGGAGCTTCTGGATCTCTCCGATGTCGTTCACGTCATCCGAGACGGCCGGATCGCCGGGACTCTCAACGGCGCTGAGGCGGACGAGAAGTCCGTCATGACACTCGCTGCCGGAGGACGTCTGGTGGAGGCATCATGACCGAGACAGCCACGCCCCGGGAAACGCCGACGCGGGCGGCACCCTCCGAGACCGGCCCATCGCGACGTCGGGCGGCGCTCCTCCAATGGATCGCCGAACGCGGGATCTTCGTGTTCACCGCGCTCCTGATCGTCTTCGCGGCCATCTTCGTCGACGGCTTCGCCTCGACCGTCAACATCACCGACGTCTTCCACCGGGCGGCACCCATCGGCATCGTCGCTGTCGGGATGACGTTCGTCGTCATCAGCGGCAACTACCTCGACCTGTCCGTGGTGGCGCAGGTCGCGACCTCCGCCGTCATCTTCATCGGCGTCAGCAACCTGTACGGCATCCCGCTCGCCGTGGGACTCGCGGTGCTCGTCGCGCTGCTCTACGGCGCCGTCAACGGCGTGGCCGTCGGGTACTTCAAGGCGAATGCCGTCATCGTGACACTGGCCACCACCTATGTTGGCCTGGGCCTGCTGCGGTGGCTCTCGGGCGGCAGCATCTTCTTCGGCCCGCCGGACGGTCCGATCAGGGCCATGGGTCAGATCAGGGTAGGCCCGCTCCCGCTCTCGATGATCGTCCTGATCGTGATGGCGTTGGTATTGGCCTTCGTGCTGAACCGGACCACCTTCGGGTTCATGGTGCGCTGCGTCGGTTCGAACAAGGAGGCGACCCGGCTCGCGGGAGTCTCGACGCCACGTGTTGTGCTCGGCGCGTTCGTGATCACCGCCCTCGCTGCCATGATCGCCGGCTTCGTCCTCGCCGCCTTCTCCAATACCGCGGTGTCGACCATGTCCAGCGGCTTCGAGTTCCGCGCCCTCGCAGCCATCATCATCGGCGGCACCAGCGTCTTCGGTGGCCGGGGCAGCATCCTGCGCACGCTCTTGGGGGTCGTCTTCGTCAGCGTCCTGACCAACATCCTCGTGCTCTCCAATATCAGCTTCGGTTGGCAGCAGATCGCGATCGGAGCGTTGATCGCCGCCGCGGTGTCCGTCGACGCGCTAGCCAGAAGGGCGGCTCAGTGATGACCACGTCCCAGACCATGAGCCTCGGCGAGGCAAACACGGGTTTCTCGGCCAGGCTTCGGGCCGCCCTTGGGCGACGTACCGAGTGGCGCGCCATCATCTTGCTGGTGCTGGTCGTGGTGGGCGCGCTGATCTTCGCACCCACGGTCTTCACCGCCTACCAGGTAACCCTGGGCTTCGTGGCCCTCATCGGGTTGATCGCCCTTGGCCTGACCGCGGTCATTCTCATGGGGGAGCTCGATCTCAGCGTCGCGAGCACGCTCGCCGTCTCGGGCGTGGTGATGGCCATGGTCCCGAACATCTTCCTGGGCGTGACGCTGGCGTTGCTCACCGGGTTGGTGATCGGAGCCGTCAACGCGTTCTTCGTCGTCAAGGTCGGGATCAACTCGTTCATCGCGACCCTCGGGATGCTGTTCGCGCTGCGCGGCCTCGCCTTCGTCCTCTCGGACGCTGAGCCCGTGCCGCTGACCGACATCGAGGCCGGCATCAGCTTCGGAATGCCGCTGATCGGACCCATCACTCCCCGAATCGTCCTGTTCGTGCTCGTGTTCATCGCGCTGCACGTCTTCGTGACCCGGGTCCGGGCCGGACGGGAGTTCTACGCGGTCGGTGGCAACCGACAGGCTGCCTACGACGCCGGGATCCCCGTCTCTCGTCGCCTGTTCACCGGCTTCATGATCTCGGGTTTCGTCGCCGCTCTGGCCGGTGTGATCAACACCCTCGAGCTCATCGCGGCGGACCCCACCGCCGGGTCCACGGCCCTGCTGGCGAGCTTCGCCGCCGCCATCATCGGCGGCGTCGCCCTCACCGGTGGACGTGGCTCCATCGTGGGCACGCTCCTCGGCGCACTCTCGCTCGGCATCCTGGGCGTCGGGCTGACCCTCGCCGGAGTGCAGGTCGATATTCAGCAGATCTTCATCGGCTCGGTGCTCTTCATCGCGGTGATCACCGACCCCGCCAGTCTTCGTGCAGCTGCAGGGAGTGTCGTCACGTTCCTGCAGTCCCGAAAATCCCAGACCGCCGTCTGAGGTGCGCTCACCGACTCCGGTGAGCTGTTCAACACACAGAGGAGAACACCATGCGCAACATCCGCATCATGACTGGAGCGGCCAGCCTGATCGCCATTGGACTGGTATCGGCTTGTTCCTCCAGCTCCGGCTCCGAAGACTCGTCATCGGATGCCAGCGGCGAGTACGAGGTCTACGCCCTTCTGCCGCAGGGCACCGACCAGCCGTACGGCACGACGTATCTGCCCGCAATGGAGGAAGAGGCGGCGAAGAACGGCATCAACCTGACGATCACGAACTCGCAGTATGACGCGGACAGGCAGGCGAGCGACTGCAGGGTGGCGGTCGCCGCCCGGCCGGACCTGATCATCCTGTGGCCGGCCGTGGGTGACACCGTCAGACCGTGCCTGGCCGCGGCGCAGGCGGCCGACATCCCGGTGACCGTGACGAACTCCGACGTCAACCCCGGCGACAAGGACCTGACCGCGGGGTACTCCGGCCCCGACACCTACGGCCAGGGCGCCGCCTCGGCGGAAATCATGTGTGAGCTGGCCGAGGGCAATCCGACGAACATCCTCATGGTCAACGGTCTCACCGGCAACTCCACGGCGATCAACCGTCGCGATGGCTTCGTCGAGACCATCGAGGCGGAATGCCCCAACGTCGAGATCCTGGCCGAGCAGCCGGGCAACTGGAACAAGGACGACTCCCAGACCGTCACCTCCGAGATGCTCACCTCGGTCGGAGCCGAGAACGTCGACGGCATCTTCGCCGCCGACGACACCATGGTGGCCGGAGCCATCGACGCATTGAGGGCGCAGGGCATCGATCCCCAGCCGCTGCTGATCACCTCCATCGGCAACACCGAGCTGGGCAACCCCTTGGTGAAGTCCGGTGACCTCGACGGCACCATCTTCCAGTCCTCCTCGTGGGACGGCCAGAACGCTGTGCTCGTGGCCAGCCAGGTGCTCGCAGGCGAGACGGTCGAGGAGGACCTGTTCATGCCGTCGGTCAAGGTCACCCAGGAGAACGCCGACGACCCCGAGGTCGCGCCGGAGTGGTGACGAGCCGCCCCGATCTCGGAGCAGTCCGAGGCCTCACCTACAGGTCGGGCGGGGCATGTCCCTCAGTCCCGCCCGACCTGACCCCATCTGATCAGTCTTTGGAGAAGCGATCATGACTAGCACGACCCAGCTGACCCGGTCAGCTCCCGCTCTGGACTTCGACGCCAGGATGATCCCAGCCCATGGGCACATGGGTGTGGACTACGAGTCCCGTGTCGACTTCCACCGGCTCAGGGAGTACCGGCTCGGCCGGGCCATGGAAGCGTTGCGGAGCAGCGGATGCGGAGCCTTCCTGCTCTTCGACTTCTACAACATCCGCTACACGACCCAGACGTGGATCGGTGGCGCGCTCGGCGACAAGATGTCGCGCTACGCGCTCCTCACCGAAGACGGCAACCCCCATCTCTGGGACTTCGGCTCGGCGGCCAAGCATCACCGGCTCTTCTCGCCGTGGCTCGAGGAGGACCGGTGCCGGGCCGGCATGCTCGGTCTTCGAGGTGCGATCAGTCCCGAGGTGGGGCTGATGAAAGAGGCTGTCGCGACCATCAAGGGCCTGCTCGCCGATGGCGGGGTGGAGGGCGCTCCGATAGGTGTCGACATCGTGGAGCCGGCCTTCTTGTTCGAGATGCAGGCCCAGGGTCTGCACGTCGTGGACATCCAGCAGCACATGCTCGATGCCCGCTCCATCAAGTCCGTCGACGAGATCATGCTGCTCAGCCAGGCCGCCGCGATGGTCGACGGGGTCTACCAGGACATCGTCGACGTGCTCAAGCCGGGCATCCGCGAGAACGAGATCGTCGCGCTGGCCAGCAAGCGGCTCTATGAGATGGGCTCGGACCAGGTCGAGGCGATCAATGCGGTCTCCGGCGAACGGTGCAACCCGCACCCGCACAACTTCACCGACCGGCTCATCCGGCCCGGAGACCAGGCCTTCTTCGACATCATCCACTCGTTCAACGGCTACCGCACCTGCTACTACCGCACCTTCTCGGTGGGAATGTCCACCCAGCCGCAACACGATGCCTATGCGAAGGCGCGTGAGTGGATGGACGCCGCGATCAACACGGTGGCCGACGGGGTCGGCACCGACGAGGTGGCCGGACTCTGGCCCAGAGCGACCGACTTCGGGTTCGCCAACGAGATGGACGCCTTCGGCCTCCAGTTCGGCCACGGCCTGGGGCTCGGCCTCCACGAGCGACCGATCATCTCCCGGCTCAACAGCCTCACGCACCCCGTCGAGATCAAGTCGGGCATGGTGTTCGCCCTGGAGACCTACTGCCCTGCCACCGACGGCGTATCCGCTGCCAGGATCGAGGAAGAGGTCGTCGTCACAGCCAAGGGCGCCGAGGTGCTGACTCGCTTCCCAGCACAAGAGCTCTTCGTCGCCAACCCGTACTAGTCAGCAAACCCCATCGCCGGGTGCCGCCATTCGCGGCGCCTCGACCGACACGAGACCACCATTCGAAAGGACATTCGTCATGGACACCACCCGACTCTCCGGGAAGAACATCCTCATCACCGGCGCGGCCCAGGGCATGGGAGCGGCCGTAGCCGTCGAGTATGCCGCGCAGGGAGCCAAGGTCTGCCTCGGCGACATCAACGTCGAGGGTGCGGCCGCGGTCGCCCAGCAGATCCGCGACGACGGAGGCACCGCCACCCATGTCAGGCTCGACGTCAGCAGCGAGGAGGACGCGGCCGCCGCCGTGGCTCACACCGTTGCCGAGTTCGGCAGCATCAACGTGCTTGTCAACAACGCCGGCATCAACAAGCCGCTGTTCTTCCTCGACATCACGCGGGACAACTGGCAGCGGATCATGGACATCAACGCCTGGGGCACGCTGAACTGCATGCAGGCGGCGGCGCGCCAGATGAAGGAGCAGGGCAAGCAGGACTATCCCTACAAGATCATCAACGTCGGGTCGATCCTGTCCCGTGAGGCCTTTGACGACGTGGTCGTCTACTCGGCCAGCAAACACGCGGTCCTGGCCATGATCAAGGGCGGCGCCAAGGCGCTGATCGAGCACAACATCACCGTCAACGGCTACGGCCCTGGTGTGGTGCGCACCGAGCTGTGGGAGCAGCTGGACAAGGACCTCGTGGCGATCGGCAAGTTCGACAAGCCCGGCGAGTCGATGGACAGCCTGGCCGAGAACATGATCCTGATGAAGCGCTACTCCTACCCGGAGGACGTGGTGGGCACCGCCTCCTTCCTGGCCAGCGCCGACAGTGACTACATGACCGGTCAGCTCATCATGATCGACGGAGGCATGGTCATCCAGTGACCGTGACCCGACGTCGGTCCTCCTGCACGCACTCGTTCGAATGAGGGGTACTGACATGGCACTTCTTCAGGCTCGCCGCGAGCTGCTCATCGGCGGGGAGTGGGTCCGCACCACCGGCCGTCTGGAGGTGCACGACCCGGCGACCGGAGAGATCCTCGCCGACATCGCCGACGCGACAGCCCAGGAGGCCCTGCAAGCGGTCGGCGCGGCCCACGACGCCTTCGGCTCCTGGTCGCAGACCTCCGCCCGGCAGCGGGCCGAGATCCTCCGCCGGTCGTTCGAGATCATGACCGCCGAGATCGAGGACTGCGCACGGCTGATCTGCCTCGAGAACGGCAAGGCGTGGGGCGACGCTCTCGGGGAGGCCACGTATGCCGCCGAGTTCTTCCGCTGGTTCTCGGAGGAGGCATGCCGCGTCGCCGGTGACTTCCGATACGCCCCCAACGGTGACAAGACCATCATCGTCGACCACCGCCCGATGGGCGTGGCCTACATGATCACACCGTGGAACTTCCCCGCAGCCATGGCGACCCGAAAACTCGCCCCGGCGCTGGCCGCAGGATGCACCGCCGTGCTCAAACCCGCGGCCGAGACCCCGTTGACGGCGCTGTGGGTCGCCGACGTGGTGCAACGAGCGGGGGCTCCGGCCGGTGTGGTCAACGTGGTCACCACCTCGCAGGCCGGACCCGTCTCCGAAGCGGTGCTCGCCGATCCGCGGACGGCGACCCTGTCCTTCACGGGATCGACGTACGTCGGCAAGCTGTTGCTCGGCCAGACCGCTCGGCGGGTGCTGCCCTCCTCGATGGAGCTCGGCGGCAACGCCCCGCTGATCGTCCTCGAAGGCACCGACGTCGGCCGGGCGGTCGAGGGCGCGATGGTGGCCAAGATGCGCAACGGCGGGAGCGCCTGTACGGCTGCGAACCGCATGTACGTCCACGAGTCCTTGGCCGAGGAGTTCTCGGAGCAGCTGCAGACTGCGCTGGCCTCGCTGCGAATCGGGCCCGGCATCGACCGGGCCAACGACCTCGGAGCCATGGTGAGTCTGAAGGAGCGGGACAAGGTCCTGGACCTGGTGGCCGCGGCCGAGGGCGAGGGTGCGCAGGCCGTGGCGGTCTCGCAGGCGCCGGTCTCAGGTGCCTTCCTGGCTCCCCGGGTGGTGCGCGGTGTCGAACACGGATCGGTCCTGACCCGATCGGAGATCTTCGGACCCGTGGCACCGATCGTCACGTTCAGCGACACCGACGAGGCCGTCCGGATGGCCAACGACACCGAGTACGGCCTGATCTCCTACGTGTTCGCCCGAGACAATGGGCAGGGCATCGAGGTGGCCCGTCGGCTCGAGTCCGGGATGGTCGCGGTCAACCGGGGCGTGGCCTCGGACCCGGCCGCCCCCTTCGGCGGCATGAAGGAGTCCGGCCTCGGCCGTGAGGGCGGCTTCGCCGGTATCCAGGAGTTCCTGGAGACCCAGTACTTCGCCGTGGACCTCTAGAGGCCTACGGCGGATCTTCAGGACATCAGTTCCGGATGCCGGCTCAGTTCGAGCCGAGTGCGCCGGATGTGCATGGTCAGCACGGTCGAGGCGTTCTCGAGGTCGCGCGCGGCCGCCGCCTCGATCAGCAGCCGGTGCTCGGCATTGATGATCCACGCCCGCTCCGTCCCGGCCATCCGGGCGAAGGCACGGCGGTAGTGCTGGGTGGTGTCCCAGAGTCGCCCTACCATGAGGCACAGCTGCGGTGCCTGGGCGCCCGCATAGGAGGACCAGTGGAACTCGCGATCGAGGACCATGAACTCCTCGACGTCGCTGGTGGCCTCGATCTCAGCCTGAGTCCCGCGCATCCGGTCGAGGTCACTCTCGGCAAGATGGGGCAGGCTCTCCCGCAGCAGAAGGGGCTCGATCTGCTCCCGGATCTGGTACGTCAGGGCGAGGTCGTGCAGGCTCATCTTCGCGACCCACGCGCCGGAGTTGGCCCGAAGAGTGACCAGGCCCCGGGACTCGAGAATCCGCAACGCCTCCCGGACAGGGATCCGGCTCGTGTTCAGCTCGTCGGCGAGCTCATCCTGCTTGATCCGGGCACCCGGCGCCAGCTCGCCGGCCAGGATCCGTTGAGCGAGGACTTCCGCGATCCGCTGACTGGCGACCGGGGAAGGGGGGCTGGGGGGCATGAAATCTCCAGAGGTGCTCCGTCACTCGAAGGCAGACGGGTCGTGGTCGAACGCCTTGCCTCCGGGGTAGGAGACTAGCTCGAACTGCATACCCCACGGGCTGAGGAAGTAGACCCAGCGCTGCCCCGCACTCGGGCCCCTGCTCGCGGTGGGTTCTCCCAGCACGGTGAGCCCGTTCGCATGCAGGGCGGCCAGCGCCGAGTCGAGGTCCTCGACGTAGATGGCCACATGATGCCCACCGACGTCGCTGTTGCGCGGCGGCGCCAGCACCTGGCCCGGCGCGCGGTACTGGAAGACCTCGAAGACCGCCTGGCCACCGAGACGATAGAAGTGCAGACGCTCCATCACGGCGCCGTCCTCGACGCCGAGGTGCTCGCTCATCCAGTGCCCCTTCGGGTCCTGGTACGGCCCTAGCCGGTAGAGGTACTCACACCCCAGGACGCCGACGAAGAACTCGTGCGCAGCGGCCAGGTCCGGGACCGTGATCCCGATGTGGTCCACCCCGCGGACCCCGGGAAGTCGTGTGACCGTCATCTCATATCCTCCTTGCAATGTATCCATTACGACCCTAGAGTGAGGGTACTGCATGCTCGTACTTCTTCTTGGGCGTGCCTCACGGGATACAATCACTTCCTGATAGTTGGAGGATCAGATGCCGAGCCACCGCGATCTCACAGCCGCCTCCTCCTGGGTGCAGCTGACGACGGATGACGCGGACTGGGCATCCGCCGATCCTGACGTCCTGCTCCAGCTGCTCGGTCGGGCCCAGTGGATCCGATCCTTCGAGGAGTACGTTCTCGAGCTCGCCGGACAGTCGCTCATCCACGGCCCCGCTCATTCGAGCGTGGGCCAAGAGGGAGGCGCGGTGGGGTCGGTGCTACCGCTGCGGTCCGACGACTTCGTCAACGGGTCCCACCGCGGGCATCACCAGTTCCTGGCAAAGGCGTTCGGTCACGTGGTCGTCCCCAAGGCCGGCGCGCTGCCCGAGCTGACGCCGCAGGTCCACGAGGTGCTTCGCCGGACCCTGAGCGAGATCTGCGGCCTGGCCGACGGGTTCTGCCGTGGTCGCGGTGGCTCCATGCACCTTCAGTGGCGCGAGGCCGGAGCCATGGGCACCAATGCCATCGTCGGCGGCGGAGTGCCCCAGGCGGCGGGCTTCGCCTTCAACCAGCGGCATGCGGGCACGGACGCTGTGTCGGTGACCTACTTCGGCGACGGCGCCGTCAACATCGGGTCGGTGCTCGAGACCTTCAACCTCGCGGCCGCCTGGAGGCTCCCGGTCTGCTTCTTCATCGAGAACAACCAGTACGCCGTCTCCACTCCCGTGTCGAAGTCCACCGCCGAGCCGCGGCTGTCGGCTCGCGGGCTGGGCTTCAACATCCCCAGTTGGCGTGTGGATGGCATGGACGCCTTGGCGGTCCACGCCGCGATGAACGAAGCAGTCGCGCACATGCGATCAGGCAACGGACCCACGATCATCGAGGCGGACCTGTACCGCTTCTACCACCAGAACGGCGCGTTCCCCGGCTCTGCCTTCGGTTATCGCGACAAGGCCGAGGAGGCGGCGTGGCGTGAGCGCGACCCGATCGCACAGCTGCGTCGGCAGGTGATCGCTCGTGACCTCCTCACCGAGGATGAGATCGAGGCCTCGGTGGCCGAGGTGGACTCGGTGATGCGGGAGATCGGCGACACTCTCCTGGAGCCCGTCCCGGGCGGCAAGCCCAACGAGCGCCGCATCATCGCCGACCTGTGGCCTGACACCGGCTTCGTCGACGTCGGCATACGCGGTGACCTCTCCGAACTCGATGGCTCGCGGTACGAGGACGTCGACTCCTTCACCGGTGAGCTCGCGGACCGCCGGTTCATCGATCTCGTCAGCGACGTCATGGCGCGTCGGATGGAGACCGACGACTCGGTCGTGGTCATGGGTGAGGACGTCGACGGTCTGAAAGGGGGCACCAACGGTGCCACCAAGAAGGCTCTCGAACTCTTCCCTGAGCGCGTCCTCGGTACTCCGATCAGCGAGAACGCCTTCGCCGGCCTCGGCGGCGGGATGGCGCTCGATGGCCGGTTCAAGCCGGTGGTCGAGTTCATGTACGCCGACTTCATGTGGGTCGCCGCAGACCAGCTCTTCAACCAGATCGCCAAGGCGCGGCACATGTTCGGAGGCGAGAGCGCTGTCCCGTTCGTCCTGCGCCAGAAGCTCGCCGCCGGCACCGGCTATGGCTCCCAGCACTCCATGGACCCGGCTGGGATCCTCGCGACCGCGCCCGGTCTGCGCGTCGTCGCCCCCTCGACACCCTTCGACTACGTCGGGCTGATGAACACCGCCCTAGCGTGCGCCGACCCGGTCGTCGTCCTCGAGCACGTGGATCTCTACACCACCAAGGGGCTCGCTCCCGTGGACGACCTCGACTACCTGATCCCGGTGGGTAAGGCAGCCGTGCGCCGCGAGGGGTCGGACCTGACCGTGATCTCGTACCTGAGCATGGTCGGACACTGCCTGGAGGCACTGGACCAGGTCCCCGAGGTCTCCGCGGATCTGATCGACCTCCGCTGGCTGGACCGTGCGTCGCTGGACTGGGAGACGATCGAGGCCAGCGTGAAGAAGACCAACCGCGTCCTCATCGTCGAGCAGGGGGCCACAGGCACCTCCTACGGCGGCTGGCTCGCCGATGAGATCCAGCGCCGCCTCTTCGACTGGCTCGACGCGCCCATCGAGCGGGTCACCGGCGCCGAAGCCTCGCCCAGCATCAGCAAGGTTCTGGAGCGGGCCGCCATAGCCAAGACCGACGAGGTGGTGGCCGCGCTGCGCGTCATCGCCGCCGCCTGACCCAGAACAGATACAAGGAGCACGTCATGGCTGAGCTACTGCTCGTGCCCGAGGTCGCCGCGGGCGCCACCGAAGTCGTCATCTCCGAATGGCTGGTCCAACCCGGCCAGGAGTTCACGGCCGGGGAACCGCTGGCCGTCATCGAGACCGAGAAGGCGGTCGTCGAGGTCGAGGCCGAGACCAGCGCCACCCTGTTGAAGATCCTCGTCTCCGGCGGCAGCCAGACCGACGTCGGCTCGCCCATGGCACTCCTGGGGACATCGGAAGAGGTCGGGCTTGACCTGGAGGCGCTGCTGGCGGGGCTCGGCGCGTCCGCACCCGACCCGACGCCCGCGCCCCCTCGGCGGGAGGTGCCCGAGGCCGAGGCCGCCCCGCCCTCCCCGGCGCCGGACCCCGCTCCAGAAGCGCCTGGCCGCCCGTCAGCCGCCACGGACACCGAGCCCACTCCCGCCGCCGCGCCGACGGAGCGGCGGTTCATCAGCCCCATCGCTCGCAAGCGCCTCCGTGATGCCGGCCTGACCCCCGACGGCATCACGGGCACCGGACCGAACGGGCGGATCGTGCGTCGTGACGTCGAGACCGCGATCGCCGCGGCCGGCTCGGCCAGCACCCGTGCCGACGACGTGGCCCCTCACCGGCGAAGCGCCGATCAGCCGGATCAGCAGCACGCCGCCCCCGCGACCGAGGTCGCCGACTGGACCGAGGTTCCGCACACCCGGCTGCGACGGGCCGTCGCGACCAGGCTGACCCAGAGCAAGCAGGAGATCCCGCACTTCTACCTCAGGCGCTCCGCCGCGATCGACGAGCTGCTCGCGCTGCGAACCCAGCTCAACAAGCACGCGCCGGCGAAGATCTCGGTCAACGACTTCATCATTCGCGCGGTCGCCGTCGCGCACCGCGAGGTGCCGGAGGCAAACGTGATCTGGACCGACCAGGCGCTGCGACAGTTCGACAGTGTGGACATCTCGGTCGCGATCGCCTCCGAGCGTGGGCTTGTCACTCCAGTGCTGCGCGGGGTCGAGTCACGCTCCCTGAGCGCTATCTCGGCCTCGGTGAAAGCCTTCGTCGAGCAGGCCAACGCGGGCCGCCTCCAGCAGAAGGACCTCGAGGGCGGCTCGATCAGCGTGACCAACCTGGGCATGTTCGGCGTCGAGGAGTTCTCCGCGATCATCAACCCTCCGCAGTCGGCCATCCTCGCGGTCGGAGCGGGCACGCCGACCCCCTGCGTGGTCGACGGCGCGGTCACCGCGGTCACGACGGTCAAGCTGGTTCTCTCCGTCGACCACCGCGCCATTGACGGTGCGCTGGCGGCCCGCTGGATGGCCGCGCTGGTCACAGCTCTCGAGAACCCGCTCCGTCTCGTCCTCTGACAGCCGGACACGAGCGCGCACGTCATCAGGCGAAGGAGAGACCATGACCCACGAGTTCGACATCGTCATCCTCGGCGCCGGCAGCGGCGGTTATGCCTGCGCGTTGCGAGCCGCTCAGCTCGGGATGTCGGTCGCCCTGATCGAGCGCGACCGCGTCGGGGGCACCTGCCTGCACAGTGGCTGTGTGCCGACGAAGGCGCTGCTGCACAGCGCCGAGCTCGCCGACGGTGCGCGGGACGGTGCGGCGTACGGGATCCGGTCCCGTTACGACGGAGTCGACATGGACGGCGTCAACGCGTTCAAGAACCGAGTCGTGACGCGGCTCCATCAGGGGCTGCAGGGTCTGATCACGTCTGCCGGTATCACCCACGTCGAGGGTGAGGGACGCCTCGTCGACGCAACCACCGTCGAGGTCGACGGCGTGGCCTACGTCGGTCGCGACCTGGTCCTTGCGACGGGCTCCTACGCCCGCACCCTTCCCGGCGTGGAGATCGGAGAGCGGGTGATGACCAGCGACGGGGCGCTCCGGCTGACCGAAGTGCCCGAGCGGGCGGTGATCGTGGGCGGCAGCGTCATCGGGGTGGAGTTCGCTTCGGTGTGGCGCTCGTTCGGCGCCGAAGTCACCGTCGTCGAGGCAATGCCGAGCTTGGTCCCTTCGGAGGACCCGTCCCTGGGTAGGCAACTGGAACGCGTGTTCCGCCAGCGCGGAATCGACGTGCGTACAGCCACCCGCTTCGAGAGCATCACGGATCTCGAGGACGAGGTGCAGGTCAACCTGGAGGGTGGCAACGCTGCCGTCGCCGATCTCGTGCTGGTCGCCGTCGGCCGCGGACCATCGTCCTCGGGCCTCGGTCTCGAGGATCAGGGTGTCCGGCTCGACCGAGGCTGGGTAACCACCGACGAGCGGCTGCGGACCAGCGTCCCCCACGTCTACGCGGTCGGCGACCTGATACCCGGGCTGCAACTCGCGCACCGAGGGTTC
>JBAUUB010000303.1:0-85414 GCA_049582485.1 Dermatophilaceae bacterium | reverse complement strand
GCCGTGCTGCCCGCGGCGCTGCGGGGCATCGGCGAGGGCACGCACCAACGCCGAGCGGGTGGCCGTGGGGTCGACGATCTCGTCGACGACCCCCATCTCGACCGCCCGCGGCAGGCCACCGGACAGCTTGTCGTGCTCGTCGGCGAGCTGCTGCTCGACAGCCGGTCGGTCCGCATCGTCGACCTCGGCGAGCCGCCGCCGGTGCAGCACCCGGATCGCGGCCACCGAGCCCATGACGGCGACGTGCGCGTTCGGCCACGCGAAGACGCGGGTCGCTCCGAGGGCACGCGCGTTCATCGCGATGTACGCCCCGCCGTAGGTCTTGCGGGTCACGAGCGTCACGCGGGGCACGACCGCCTCGGCGAAGGCGTGCAGCAGCTTTGCTCCGCGGCGCACCACACCGTCCCACTCCTGGCCGACGCCGGGCAGGTAACCGGGGACGTCGACGAGGACGACGAGCGGCACCCCGAACGCATCGCACATCCGCACGAACCGCGCGGCCTTCTCCGCCGAGGGGGAGTCCAGGCACCCGCCGAGCCGCATCGGGTTGTTCGCGATGACGCCGACGGTCCGGCCGCCGAACCGACCCAGCTGGGTGACGATGTTCGGAGCCCACTTGGGGTGCAGCTCCTGAGTCGGCGCGCCGTCGTCGAGGAGGTCCTCGATGACCGGATGCACGTCGTACGCCCGCTTGCTCGACTCGGGGAACTGGGCGGACAGGTCGGTGTCGACGACGCCGTCGGCGTCGAACCCACCCTGGTTGACGAGGAGGTCGCAGAGGATCCGCCCGCGGGCGTAGGCATCGTCGGTGGAGTCGGCCAGCACGTGAACGACACCGGAGCGGCGGCCGTGCGGCTCGGGACCACCCAGGCGCAGCGCGTCGACGGACTCGCCCGTCACGGAGCGGACGACGTCCGGCCCCGTCACGAAGATGCGTCCTTCGGGGGCAAGAATGACGATGTCGGTCAGGGCCGGACCGTAGGCCGCCCCGCCGGCCGCGGCGCCGATGACGATCGAGATCTGGGGGACTACTCCGGAGGCGCGGGTCATGATCGCGAAGACCTCGCCGACGGCGTGCAGGGAGGCCACTCCCTCGGCCAGGCGTGCCCCGCCGGAGTGCCAGATGCCGACGACGGGGGTCCCGTCGGCCAGGGCACGCTCGTAGGCCGCGAGGATGACCTTGCAGCCCTCGATGCCCATCGCGCCGCCCTGGATCGTGGCGTCCGAGCAGAAGGCGACGACGGGCGCACCGTCGGCCGTGCCGGTTGCGGCGAGGAACCCGGAGTCGTCCTCGGCGGTGATCAACTCCAGGGAGCCCTCGTCGAAGAACGCCGCGAGGCGGGTCCGCGGGTTGCGTGGGTCATTCGCCTTGTCGACCCTGGGCCGGGTCGCAGCGGACGCCGCCGCGGACGCCTCGTTGGGCTGGCGGGCCATCAGGCGCTCTTCACGACGAGCGCGACGTTGTGTCCGCCGAACCCGAAGCTGTTGTTGAGCGCGGCGATGTCGCCGTCAGGTAGCCGTCGGTGCTCACCGTGCACGACGTCGAGGGCGATCTCCGGGTCGCGGTCGTCGACGTTGATCGTCGCCGGCGCCGTGCGCTCCTTGAGCGCCAGGACGGTCAGGATGGTCTCGAGTGCCCCGGCGGCGCCGAGCAGGTGGCCGGTCATCGACTTGGTCGCGCTGACGCACATGCCGTCGGCCGCCCCGCCGAAGGCGCGCCGGATCGCGTTGGACTCGGCGATGTCACCGACCGGGGTCGAGGTCGCGTGAGCGTTGACGTGGACGATGTCCGAGGCGCTCAGCCCGGCACGCTCGACGGCCTCCATCATCGCGCGCGACGCGCCCGCGCCCTCCGGCTCGGGGGCCGCGATGTGGTGCGCGTCGGCGGACATACCGACCGAGGCGACCTCCGCATACACGGTCGCTCCGCGGGCCAGGGCGTGCTCCTCGGACTCCAGGACGACGACCCCGGCGCCCTCCCCGAGCACGAAGCCGTCGCGGCCGGTGTCGTACGGGCGCGAGGCTCGCTCTGGGTCGTCGTTGCGGGTGGACAGCGCCTGCATCTGCGTGAACCCGGCGAAGCAGATCGGGTGCACTGCGGCTTCGGTGCCGCCGGCCACGACGATGTCGGCGCGGCCGGACTTGATCATCTCCATGGCCAGACCGATCGACTCGGCGCCGGAAGCGCAGGCCGAGACCGCGGTGTGCGCGCCGGCGCGGGCGCCGAGGTCCAGGGAGACGGCCGCCGTCGCGGAGTTCGGCATGAGCATGGGCACCGACAGCGGGAAGACCTTGCGGGTCGTCTTGCTCTCCTTGAGGACGTCCCACTGGTTCAGCAGGGTCCACACCCCGCCGATGCCGGTGCCGATGACGACGGCGAGCCGCTCGGCCTCGACGTCGGGGGTGCCGGCGTCGGCCCAGGCCTCCCGCGCCGCGATGAGGGCGTACTGGCCGTTCGGGTCCTGGCGACGCACCTCGACCTTGGTCAGGACCTCGGAGGGGTGGGTGTGGATCAGGGCTCCGAAGGTGACCGGCAGGTTGTACTCAGTGACCCAGTCGAAGGTCATCGGGCGAGCGCCGGACCGGCCGGCGAGGATCGCCTGCCAGGTCTCCGGGACCGTGCCGCCGACGGGCGTGGTGGCGCCCATTCCGGTGACGACGACGCGCTTCGGGGTACTCACGTTGTGTGCTCCTCGCGAGGGGGTGGTGGGTCGAGGGTGATGAGGGGTCCGTGCTGTGGTTCGGTTCGGCTCAGGGGGCCCTGCCTGCGGGCCCCGGGGCCGGACCTCCGGCCCCGGGCAGGCCCGCGTCAGCCCTGGTTGGCGGAGATGTAGTTGACGGCGTCGCCGACGGTCGAGAGGTTCTTGACCTCCTCGTCGGGGATGCGGACGCCGAACTTGTCCTCGGCGTTGACGACGATCGTCATCATCGACAGCGAGTCGATGTCGAGGTCGTCGGTGAAGGACTTGTCCATCTGGACGGACTCGGCGTCCAGGCCGGTCTCCTCGTTGACGATCTCGGCCAGTCCGGCGAGGATCTCCTGCTCACTCATTGCCATGGGTGTCACTCCTTGGTGGTTGTGGTGGGTGTGTTGTTCGGTCGACGGTCCGGGTGGACCTGGTCGGGGTCGTACTCGGCCCGAGAACCCGCGGGCCGGCGGGGATCTAGGGGAGTCGGACGACCTGCGCGGCGTAGGACAGCCCGGCGCCGAAGCCCAGCTGGAGCGCCAGGCCGCCGCGCGGGGCGAGACCCTCGCGCAGGAGGCGCTCGGTCGCGAGGGGGACGGACGCGGCGGAGGTGTTGCCCGACGTCTCGATGTCGCGGGCGATCGCCACGTCCGCGGGCAGCTTGAGCTGCTTGGCCATGGCGTCGATGATGCGCATGTTGGCCTGGTGGGGGATGAACGCGTCGAGGTCGTTCACCGTGACCCCTGCCGCGTCGAGGGCCCGCTGAGCGACCGGGGCCATTCCCCAGACGGCCCAGCGGAACACGGTCTGTCCCTGCATGACGATGGCGGGCCAGCCGAGGTCCTGGTCCCGGACGTCGATCCAGCTGTCCCGCTGGGCGATGGCGTCCCAGTTGTTGCCGTCCGAGCCCCAGATGGTCGGTCCGATGCCCTCGCTCTCGGCGGGTCCGATGACGGCCGCGCCGGCGCCGTCGGCGAAGATGAACGCCGTTCCGCGGTCGGTCGGGTCGGTGAAGTCCGAGAGCCGCTCGACGCCGATGACCAGCGCATACTCGGCCGTTCCGGACCGGACCATGTCGCTGGCGAGCGTGATGCCGTGGCAGTACCCGGCGCAGGCGGCGGAGATGTCGAACGCAGCGGCGGTGTCGGCTCCGATCCGGATGGCGACCAGCGGTGCGGCCGCGGGTGTCTGGTAGGGGTGCGAGACCGTCGCGACGATGATGCAGCCGATCTGCTCGGGGTCGATGCCCGCCATGGCGATGGCCTCGCGGGCGGCGGCCTCGGACATGTCGACGACGCTCTCGCCGTCGCCGGCGAAGTGTCGCGTGATGATGCCGGAGCGCTCGCGGATCCACTCGTCGTTGCTGTCCAGGACCTTGCAGATCTCGTGGTTGTCGACGACCCGGCGCGGTCGGTACGCGCCGATGCCGAGGATGCCCGCGTGCCGGGCCCCCGACACCGTCGTGATCGACCCGGTGCCTTTGGGGTGTGGGGTGCCTCTCTCATCGGCCGGCGCTGGGGACGGGGTCTTCCTGCGAAGCAGTGACATGGGTGTGGTTCAGTTCCCTTCGGGGTGGAGCCGCAGGACCGGCTGTCCGGGGGCCACCGGGTCGCCGTCCTCGGCGAGCCACTCGACGATCGAGCCGCCGTGCGGGGCGGTGACCTCGTAGGTATCGCGCAGAGACGACACCGTCGCCACGACGTGACCGGCGGTGACGACGGAGCCCAGTGCCGCGTCGTTGTGCGAGAGGGTGCCCTTGGCGGGCGAGATGACGAGTCGCCACGTGGGCTCGACGGCTTCCTGACGGTCCTCGCCGTGCTCGGAGACGAGCCGGTGCGCCTTCTCGAGGTCGTCCGGCGTGCGCAGGGCGACCGTCTCGACCCCGGGCAGGGCCCGCTTGGCGAGGTTGGTCAGGGTGCCGGCCGGCGGCACCTCGATGATGGCGGTGGTGCCGAGCTCGCGAAGGGTCTCCATGCACAGGTCCCAGCGGACCGGGTTGCTGACCTGGGAGACGAGCCTGGAGAGCACCTCGCGACCGCCGTGCACGACCTTGCCGTCGGCGTTGGAGACCAGCGGGACCCGCGCATCGTGGGTCGACATGGCCTTCGCGAAGCCGGACAGCACGCTGACGGCCGGAGCCATGTGCTCAGTGTGGAAGGCGCCGGCGACCTGCAGCGGCATGACCCGGGCCTTGGCAGGTGGCTGCTCCGCCAGTGAGCTCAGCTGCGGCATCGTGCCGGCCGCGACGACCTGTCCGGCGCCATTGTTGTTGGCGGCGGTCAGGCCGTGGGCTGCCAGGACCTCGGCGACCTCGTCGGGGTCGCCGCCGAGGACCGCGCTCATGCCGGTCGGGCGCACCGCGCTCGCCGCCGCCATCGCTTTGCCGCGCTCGCGGACGAACACCATGGCCTGCTCTGCGGAGATCACGCCCGCCGCGCTGGCCGCGGTGATCTCCCCGACCGAGTGCCCGGCCCCCGCAGCCACCCGCCGAAAGCCGTCCCCGGGGTGCTCGAAGAGGGTGAGCATCGAGACGAGGCCGGCCATGACCAGGAGCGGCTGGGCGACGGCGGTGTCCTTGATGGTCGCCTCGTCGGAGGTGGTGCCGTGGGCGACGAGGTCGAGGCCGGCGACGGCCGAGAGCCACTCGGCGCGCTCTCGCACACCGGGGATATCGAGCCACGGAGTCAGGAAGCCGGGCTTCTGCGAGCCCTGGCCGGGGCAGACGATGACAAGCACCCTTCTAGGTTGGCGGTTCCGTCGTGACCGTGCCGTGACCGAACGGCACGAACATCGTGGACGCGACTTGGAGGGTTCCTACAAACCCAGGCGGGCGGCTGCGGCTCAGAGGCCGGCCGGTGCGCGGGCGCCGCGCGGAAGCCGGGAGAGGGCGAGCGCGATCCGCACGGTGAACGCGTCGTGCGGGTCCGCGAGGTCATAACCGATGACGTCGACGACCCTCCCGAGCCGGTAGCGAACGGTATTGGCATGGACGAACAGCCCTCGCGCGGTTGCCTCGAGATTGCCCCCTGTGTCGAGGTATGCGGTGGCCGTCTCATACAGATGGCCGCCGCTGGTCTCGAGCAGGGGACGCACGATTCGGTCCCCGAGTGCCGCTCGGGCCGGCAGGTCGCCGATCAGGGCGCGCTCGGCGAGCAGGTCGTCCGCGCGGGCCGGGCGGGGACCGTCCGGCCAGGCCGGCGCGGCCGTATGGCCCGAGATGGCAGCCCGAGCCGAGCGGCCGGCGGCGAACAGGTGAGGGACGACCGGTCCGATGACCACCGGTCCCTCGCCGAACACGCCGAGCAGCGACCGCGCGATCTCGAGGTCCTCCTCGACGTGCGCGAGGATCGCGATCAGGCGGGGGCCCTGGACCGCAACGAGCGCGGCGAGTCCCAGACGGTTGGTCTGCCGATGGACGATGTCGACGACCCCCGGACCCGCTCCCGCGCGTGGGGGAGTGCTGCCGACGATGACCGCGACGTCGGTCGCCGAGCCCCAGCCGAGCGCGGTGGCACGACTCCTGATGGCGTCGTCGGCCTCGCCGCGCAGGACGGAGTCCACCACGAGGCTCTCGAGGCGCGCGTCCCAGGCGCCGCGCACCTCGGCGGCCGCCGCATACACCTCGGCCGCGGCGAACGCGATCTCCCGCGAGTACACGAGGACCGCCTCGTGGATCGCCCGCTCGTCTCGCGGGTCGACGATGCCGTCGACCTCTCGCTCGACGACGGCCACGACGGTGCGCACGAGGTCGAGGGTCTGCTTCAGGCTGATCGACCGGGTCAGCTCCTGGGGCGCGGTGCCGAAGACGTCGGCGGTCCCGGGGCGTGTCTCGCCCTTGCTGCCCAGCCAGGAGAGGAAGGCCGTGATGCCGGACTGTGCGACGAGCCCGACCCAGGACCGGTCCTCGGCGGAGAGCCCGCGGTACCACTCGTGCGCGGCCTCGACCTCACGCGTCGCCGTCGTGGCCAGGTCCCCCGCGCTGCGCGCGATGGCGTCCCGCGACCGGGCCGAGACGCGGATCCGGTGGGCGGCCATGGGACCAGGCTAGTTGTATGCCCTCCACAACGGGTCCGGCGCGCCGGTCACCTGGAGCGCCTCACGAGTCGGAACGACGAGGGACGCCGGGCCGGTCACTTCTTCGATGGCCTGTTCCAGGCGTGCAGGACGGCGGGGACGAGGAAGACGACCCAGGCGATGTACCACTTGCCGGTGCCGAACCCGATGACGAAGAACGCGACGATCGCCAGTGGCCCGCTCGCGGACTCGAGCCGGTCCATGACCGTCGGTTCGCGTCTGGTGGCGGCGGCGACCTCGGTGCCGGCGGCCGGTTCGTAGCGGCTCGGCGGGACCACCGGCCCCTCGCCTGCCGGGTCGAGCTCGCGGCGGGGGTCCTCCTCCGAGCCTTCGTGCGGGTCCTCGGGCCTTGGCTGCGACATGCTGTCCACTGTATTGCGGCGGCGCCTCTCGCGGAATAGTCCGCGCGGTCTCCACCCGAAGGGCGGGGCGAAGCCTCAGTCGGTGCCGAACTCCATGGCCGCTCGGTCGAGGGCGTCGTCGATCTGGTCCACGTCCTCCGCTGCCGGGTTGGCGGTGATCTCCTCGCGGCCGCCGGGCGGCAGCGCACCGAGCAGGATGCCGTTCTCGACGAGCACCTGGCCCTCGTCGAGCGGCTGCTTCGCGTACAGCTCGAGCTTGTCGCGGGTGTCGGCGATGTCGAGGTTGCGCATGGTCAGCTGGCCGATGCGGTCGGAGGGCCCGAAGGCGGCGCCCTCGGTGCGCTCCATCGACAGCTTCTCGGGGTGGTAGGAGAACGCCGGACCGGTCGTGTCGAGGATCGAGTAGTCCTCGCCGCGCCGGAGCCGGATCGTGACCTCTCCGGTGACGACCGAGGCGATCCAGCGCTGGATGGACTCGCGCATCATCAGGGCCTGCGGATCCAGCCACCGACCCTCGTAGAGGAGGCGCCCGAGCCGACGGCCCTCGGCGTGGTAGTTCGCGATGGTGTCCTCGTTGTGGATGGCGTTGAGCAGCCGCTCGTAGCCGATCCACAGCAGCGCCATTCCGGGCGCCTCGTAGATGCCGCGCGACTTGGCCTCGATGATGCGGTTCTCGATCTGGTCCGACATGCCCAGGCCGTGCCGGCCGCCGATCGCGTTGGCCTCGTGGACGAGCGCGACCGCGTCCTCGAAGGTCGAGCCGTTGATCGCCACCGGGCGGCCACGCTCGAAGCGGAGCGTCACGTCCTCGGTCGCGATCTCGACCCCGGGGTCCCAGAACCGCACGCCCATGATCGGGTCGACGATCTCGAGGCTGACGTCCAGGTGCTCGAGCGTCTTCGCCTCATGGGTGGCTCCCCAGATGTTGGCGTCGGTCGAGTAGGCCTTCTCCTGCGCGTCCCGGTAGGGCAGTCCCCGGGAGGTGAGCCACTCGCTCATCTCGTGCCTGCCGCCGAGCTCGGAGACGAAGTCGACGTCGAGCCACGGCTTGTAGATGCGCAGCCTCGGGTTGGCGATCAGCCCGTAGCGGTAGAAGCGCTCGATGTCGTTGCCCTTGAAAGTCGACCCGTCACCCCAGATGTCCACCCCGTCCTCGTGCATCGCACGGACCAGGAGCGTGCCGGTGACGGCGCGCCCCAGGGGTGTGGTGTTGAAGTACACCCGTCCGCCGGAGCGGATGTGGAAGGCCCCGCTGCTCAGCGCAACGAGTCCCTCCTCGACCAGGGCGGCGCGGCAGTCGACGACGCGCGCCGCCTCGGCGCCGTACTGCATCGCGCGCTCCGGCACCCCGGTGACATCGGGCTCGTCGTACTGGCCGAGGTCGGCGGTGTAGGTGAAGGGGACCGCCCCCTTCTCGCGCATCCACGCGACGGCGACGGAGGTGTCGAGACCTCCGGAGAAGGCGATGCCGACGCGCTCGCCGGCGGGCAGGGAGGTCAGGACCTTGGACACGGATGCAAGTATATGCATCACGATGCATAGTCGTGCAATCTGCATCGTCGTGGGATGGCCTGGATGGTTAGGGTGCGGGCTGTGGACACGGCACCCTGGACCCGCCCCCGCCCGCACGTCTACGGGCACCGAGGCGCCCCTGGCGAGGTGCCCGAGAACACGCTCGGCTCGTATGCGCTGGCCGCCTCGAGCGGGGTGGAGTACGTCGAGTTCGACCTGGTCTGCACCAAGGACGGCCACCTCGTCGACCGCCACGAGCCGAACCTCAGCGCCTCGACCGACATCGCGCACCATCCCGAGTTCGCCGACCGGTGGCGCACCGTCGAGATCTCCGGGATCGTCGAGGCGGGCTGGTTCACCATCGACTTCACCCTCGAGGAGCTGCGCACCCTGCGCGCCCGCGAGCCCCTGTCCGCGCTGCGTCCACACACCCTGCAGGACTGCGGCGACTGGGGCATCCCCACGGTCGACGAGGTCCTCGCGTTGCGGGCCGAGGCCAGCGCCGCGCGCGGCTGGGAGCTGGGCGTCATCCCCGAGATCAAGCATTCGAGCCTGTTCCACGCCCTCGGATACGACCCCGAGGCCGCCCTCCTGGCCGCCCTCGATCGCGCGGGTCTGACCGACGCCGGTCCGTTGGTGCGCATCGAGTCCTTCGAGCTCGCCAACCTCGTCCGGCTCCGGCACGAGCTGGGGTGGACCGGGACGCTCGTGTTCCTCGCCGAGGACAACGGGCGGCCGCTCGACCACCTCCTCGCGGGGGACCCGCGCACCTTCGCCGACCTGCTCACGCCCTCGTCCCTGGATCGGCTCGCCCGCACCGTCGACGCGATCGGACCGAGCAAGCACCTCGTCATCGGGCGCACCCCACAGGACCGGCTCGCCGAGCCGACGTCGCTGGTCGCCGACGCGCACGCGGCCGGTCTGGAGGTGACCCCGTGGACGTTCCGCGCGGAGAACCACTTCCTGCCGGTCGAGCTGCGGCACGGCACCGGCCCCGCCGGCCGCGGTGACTACGCGGCCGAGCTGACGGCGTACTTCGACGCAGGCGTCGACGCGGTGTTCTGCGACCAGCCGGCGGAGGCGGTCCGGGTGCGCGACGCATACCTCGCCTCGCGGACCTGACCCAACGACAACGGTGCGGTGCCGACCGAGCGGCACCGCACCGTCGCGAGAGGTCCTCGGGCCGACCGGCTACGGCTAGGCGTCGCCTCCCGCATTGCCGGAGGTGCCTGCTGTCACGTCCTTGAGCCGATACCGCTGGGCGGCCTCGGTGGGGACGGACTGCTCCACCTCGCCGCGGTCCGCGAGCGCCTGCAGTGCACGCACGGCGACCGACGGACCGTCGATGTGGAAGTAGCGCCGCGCCGCGGGGCGGGTGTCGGAGAAGCCGAAGCCGTCGGCACCCAAGGAGGCGTAGTCGCCGGGAACCCACTGCGCGATCTGGTCCTGGACCTGACGCATGTAGTCCGAGACCGCGACGACCGGGCCGCGGGTGTCCTGAAGACGCTGCGTGACGTAGGGCACCCGTGGGGTGTCGCCGGGGTCGAGGAAGTTCTGCCGGTCGGCGTCCATCGCCTCGCGGCGCAGCTCGCTCCACGACGTCACCGACCAGACGTCGGCCACGACGTGCCAGTCCTTGAGCAGCATCTCCTGGGCCTCCAGCGCCCACGGCACACCGACACCCGAGGCGAGCAGCTGGACCCGCGGAGCATCCTCACCGACGCCCTCGGCCGAGCCGGGTGCGTAGAGGTACATGCCCCTGAGGATGCCGTCCCGGTCGACGTTGTCCGGCTCCGCCGGCTGCTGCATCGGCTCGTTGTACACCGTCAGGTAGTAGATGACGTTGCGCTGGGCGTCGGTCAGCGAGTCGTCGGTGCCGTACATCCGGTGCAGGCCGTCCTGGACGATGTGCGCGATCTCGAAGCCGAAGGCGGGGTCGTAGGCCACCACCGCCGGGTTGGTCGCCGCGAGCAGCGGCGAGTGGCCGTCCGCGTGCTGGAGACCCTCACCGGTCAGCGTGGTCCGTCCCGCGGTCGCCCCGATGAGGAAGCCGCGGGTCATCTGGTCGGCCGCCGCCCAGAGTCCGTCGCCGGTGCGCTGGAACCCGAACATCGAGTAGAAGATGTAGATCGGGATCATCGGCTCCTGATGCGTGGAGTACGACGACCCGGCGGCGGTGAACGCTGCGACCGACCCGGCCTCGTTGATGCCGAGGTGGAGGATCTGGCCCTGCGCGGACTCCTTGTAGGCGAGCATGAGCTCGGCGTCGACCGAGGTGTAGCGCTGCCCGTGCGGGTTGTAGATCTTGATCGTCGGGAAGAAGCTGTCCATGCCGAAGGTGCGGGCCTCGTCCGGGATGATCGGCACGATGCGGCGGCCGAACTCCTTGTCGCGCATCAGGTCCTTGAGCAGGCGGACGAAGGCCATCGTCGTCGCGACGCTCTGCTTGCCCGAGCCCTTCTTCAGCTGGGCGTAGGCCGAGTCGTCGGGCAGGGAGATCGGGATGTGGGTGGCCCGCCGCTGCGGGATGGGGCCGCCCAGCTGACGACGGCGGTCCAGTGCGTACTGGATGACCTCGTCCTTCTCGCCCGGGTGGTAGTACGGCGCCTGGTACGGGTCCTTCTCGAGTGCGTCGTCGTCGATCGGGATGTTCAGGCTGTCGCGCAGGTCCTTGAGGTTGTCCAGCGTGAGCTTCTTCATCTGGTGGGTCGCGTTACGGCCCGCGAAGCTCGTTCCCAGGCCGTAGCCCTTGATCGTCTTGACGAGGATGACGGTCGGCTGGCCGGTGTGGTGCATCGCCGAGCGGTAGGCCGCGTAGACCTTGTGGTAGTCGTGGCCGCCGCGCTTGAGCTTCCACCAGATCTCCTCGTCGCTCCAGTCCTTGACCATCTTGATGGTCCGTGGGTCGCGGGCGAAGAAGAAGTCGCGGACGTACTTGCCGTCGTTGGCCCGGAAGGTCTGGTAGTCGCCGTCGCTCGTGGTGTTCATGAGGTGGACGAGCGCGCCGTCCTTGTCGGCGGCGAGCAGCGGGTCCCAGCCCCGGCCCCAGACCACCTTGATGACGTTCCACCCGGCGCCGCGGAAGAACGCCTCGAGCTCCTGGATGATCTTCCCGTTGCCGCGGACCGGCCCGTCGAGGCGCTGCAGGTTGCAGTTGACGACGAAGGTGAGGTTGTCCAGCTCCTCCTGGGCCGCGATCTGCAGGCAGCCACGCGACTCGGGCTCGTCCATCTCGCCGTCACCGAGGAAGGCCCACACGCGCTGGCCCGAGGTGTCCTTGATGCCGCGGTTGTGCAGGTACTTGTTGAACTGCGCCTGGTAGATCGCGTTCATCGGCCCGAGGCCCATGGACACGGTGGGGAACTCCCAGAAGTCCGGCATCAGCCGCGGGTGCGGATAGGACGGCAGCGCGAGCGGCTTGCCGTCGACGATGTGCGACTTCTCCTGGCGAAACCCGTCGAGACGCTCCTCGGAGAGCCGGCCCTCGAGGTAGGCGCGGGCGTACATGCCGGGGGACGCGTGGCCCTGGAAGAAGATCTGGTCACCGCCGCCCTCGTGGTCCCTGCCGCGGAAGAAGTGGTTGAAACCGACCTCGTAGAGGGTGGCGGCCGACGCGTAGGTCGAGATGTGGCCGCCGACCGAGATCTCGGGCCGCTGCGCGCGGTGCACGATCATCGCGGCGTTCCACCGGAGATAGGCGCGGAACCGTCGCTCGACGTCCTCGTCGCCGGGGAACCAGGGCTCCTGCTCGGGACTGATCGTGTTGACGTAGTCGGTCGTCGTCAGCGAGGGGACGCCGACCTGCAGCTCGCGCGCCCGCTCGAGCAGGCGCAGCATGACGTAGCGAGCCCGCTGCCGCCCGACGTTGGAGATCACCCCGTCAAGCGATTCGAGCCACTCCTGCGTCTCAGCGGGGTCGATGTCGGGCATGTGGGCGGGGATCCCGTTGAGGATCGGTCCGAGGTCCTCGGCTCGCGTCACGTCGTCTTCCCTTCGGTTGGGGTGCCACGCCCGGCGACCGCGCGCCACGGAGGTGGGCAAGGTCTCGCGGCCCATCCTTCCGCGCGCGTGGCCGGGCTCACAGTCGAGACCAACTTACCCCCGTCCATCGGTATGCGGTCGTCCCGCATGCCGTCGGGCTCGCCGGGCCCCCCGGGGCGGTGCGTGCTCCCTCGCGGGACACCTCCGCACTGACGCGACACCTGCCCCGCCGATCGCCGGAAATTGCGCACGATCGGCGGAGCGAGCCGCGATCGGCGGAGCAAAGGTCGCGCCCGCCTCAGGCGCGCCGGCACCGGGGCGACGAACCGTGATCAGGCGAGGCGGTCGGCGCGCGTGTAGACGGTGCAGCGGGGCGCTCGGGTGAAGGCGACGAGGGTGAGTCCCTCGGCCGCGGCGAGGTCGACCGCGAGCGACGTCGGCGCCGAGACCGCGACGAGCATCGGCACCCCCGCCATCACGGCCTTCTGGACGAGCTCGAAGCTCGCCCGGGCCGAGACCACGAGCAGGTGCCCGCTCAACGGCAGCAGCCCCTCGCGGGCCGCCCAGCCGATGACCTTGTCGGCCGCGTTGTGCCGGCCGACGTCCTCGCGCACCGCGAGGAGCTCGCCGTCGGAGGTCGCGATCCCAGCGGCGTGCATCCCGCCGGTGCGACTGAATCCCTTCTGCCGCTCGCGCAGCGCGTCCGGGAGGGCCGCCACGACGTCCGGGTCGACCCGCAGGGGATCCCGGTCCACCGCATACCGGCTCGCGACGGCGATCGCGGCGATCTCGTCCGTCCCGCAGATGCCGCAGGCGCTCGTCACGACCTCGGTCCGCTGTCGTGGCCTGGCCGCCAGGGTGGCTCCAGCGCGAAGGGTGACGTCGACGACGTTGAACGTCGGCGACCCGTCCGCATCGACATCGGTGCAGTGCATCATCCCGGCGACGGCAGCGGGGTCGTCGAGGACACCTTCGGTGACCAGGTGGCCGAGGGCGAGGTCGAAGTCGTCACCCGGGGTGCGCATCGTCACGGCGACGTCCTCACGCCGCCGGGCCCCCGACGGCCCGTGCTCGACGCGGATCTGGAGGGGCTCCTCGACCGCGACGGTCTCGATCCGGTCCAGCCGGGTGACAGCCGCGGAGGAGTCCAGCCGGGTCGCGCGCACGCGTGCCGTCACCCGTCCCATGGATAGGAACTGTATGCGAGGCGCATCCCGGTGCCCACGCGCTGCGCGCGGACGGCAGGGCGACGGACCGGATCGTGCGGGGCGGCTCGCACCCGGAGTCGCTCGTCGCGCATAGTGGTACCCGTGACATCGACACCATCGAGCACCCCCGCCGAGGCCGGTGGGCCGGCCGCGCATGGGACCGCCCACCCGGCCGACTCCGGTCCGCCGCTCCACGGACACGAGAGCGGTGTGTCGGAGCGCCACGTGGACCCGCTTCCCGTGGCGCCGGAGACCCCGGCGGTCGACGCAGACCTGGGTCGGGTCGAGCTGTTCGACACCGGCGGCCTTGACTGGCAACCCGTCTCGTCGCGGCTGGTCACCGCTCGCACGGTCACGCTGTTGGCCTGGCTGGTGCCCATGACGGTGGCACTCGCGGTCGGAGGGGCACTGCTCACGTCATGGCTGTGGGTCGCCGCCGGGGTTCTCGCGCTGGTCATCGTCTGGGGCCTGTGGCTGATCCGCCGCCAGGTCTCGGCCATGAGCTACATCGAGCTGAGCGAGGACCTCGTCGTCCGCAAGGGCAGGCTGTTCCGGCAGGTCTCCAGTGTGCCGTTCGGGCGTCTGCAGTACGTCGACCTGCAGTCCGGCCCACTCGAGCGCAAGCTCGGGATGGCCACCCTGCAGATCTTCACCGCGTCCCCGTCGACGAGCGCGACGATCCCGGGGCTGCCGATCGAGACCGCCGAGCAGATGCGCGAGCGACTGATGCTGCGCGGCGAGGCGCAGCGGGCCGGCCTGTGAGCGAGCGGCCTGTGAACGAGTGGCCCGGGAGCGAGGGAGCCGGCAATGAGTGGCCCGGGAGCGAGGGGCCCGGGAGCGCGCAGCGGGACGGCGTCGGGACCGACGACTGGCTCAGGCTGCACCCGATCTCCCCGTTCCTGCGCGGCGGCGTCATGGTCCTGGCCGTCGGCGGCTACTTCATCTCGCAGCGCTTCGAGAGCCTCATCGGCATCCGGTACGGACCCGAAGCGCCCGCCGACCCGACCTTCGGCAACCTGTGGCTGGCCGTTCTGGCCTTCCTCGGGCTCGTCGCCCTCGTCGTCCTCTACGGATGGCTGTCCTGGCGGGTGGCGAGGTTCCGGATCGGCGAACGCACGCTGGAGTACCGCTGGGGCCTGCTCTTCAAACAGCACCGCCAGGTGCGCTACGACCGCATCCAGGCCGTCGACATCAGCCGTCCCCTGCTCGCCCGGCTCTTCGGGGTCTCCAAGGTCGTCGTGCAGTCCGCGGGAGGGTCCGACTCCCACGTCGAGCTCGCCTACCTGACGCAGTCCCGTGCCCTCGAGGTCCGGGACTCGGTGCTGTCGCTGGTCGACGCCGAGGAGCGCGGCCACGGTGATGCCTTGCCGGGCGGCACGTCCGAGCGGGACGATCCGACCTCCCCGGCTTCCCCGGCTTCCTCCATGCCTTCCCCCACGCCTGCCGGGGCGGGCGGCGAGGCGACCGGCGCATACCCCTCATCCCGACTCGAGGGCGAGCTGCGCGGGCGGGTCGCTCCGACGCGGGGTCGGCAGGTGCTGCGAACGATGCCCGTGCCGCTCGGCCGGGTCGTCCTGTCGCTGGTCTACCACCCCACGACCGTGTTCGTCCTCATCGCCGTCCCGGCCACGCTCGCCGCAGCGATCCTGGGCACGGCCGGGGTCCTGCCCGTCCTGTTCGCGATTCTCTTCGGAGCGGTGATCCCGCACGCACGGCGGTTCCTCACCGACGCCAACTTCTCGGTCGACGTCGAGACCGACCGCCTGCGGATCACCCACGGGCTGACCGACCAGCGCTCCAACACTGTGCCACTCGCCCGCATCCAGGCCGTCGAGATCTCGCAGGGTGTGTTCTGGCGGTGGCCCGACTGGTGGCGGGTCAAGGTGACGATCGCCGGAGTGGTCGGTGAGAACACCGAGTCGCAGACGACCGCCTTCCCGGTCGGCACCGAGGACGAGGTGCTCGACCTCGCGTCGGTCATGCTGCCGGGGCTGGACCGGTCCGCGCTCATCGCCGGGATGCGGGGGACGGGTGACGAGCCCGGCTTCACGACGTCGAGCCGGCGGTCGGTCGTGTTCCAGCCGTTCTCCTGGCGTCGCAACGGGTATGCGGTGACGGACACCGCGATCGTCCTCCGCCGCGGGTGGCTGGCTCGCGTGGTCAGCCTGGTGCCGCACGCCCGGGTGCAGTCGATGCGGATCGAGCAGGGCCCGCTGGACCGGCTCCGTGGTGTCGCCACGGTTCACACCGACCTCACGGCCGGGCCGGTATCGGGAGCGGTGCCACACCTCGATGTGCCCGAGGCGCACCGCCTGTTCGCGGAGCAGAGCTCTCGGTCGGATTCTGCACGCACCGTGATGGCGGGACGACTACGGTTGGACCCGAGGCCAGTCGGCCCCGACCGTCCGGTCGAGGCCCCGACGGAAGGATCTGTGCAGCTGTGAACGCCCCTCCCCACGTGGGATCCGGCACGGGTGGTGAGAAGCTGGGCTTCACCGCGGGACATGTCGTCCAGGAGTTCGGATACGACGTCGACGTCGATGACGACCTGCGGTTCAGCATCGAGGACACGACCGGCGCAGAGCTCGTCGACGAGGACTACGGTGACGTCGCCGATGCGGCGCTGATCTGGTGGCGGGACGACGACGGCGATCTCGTCGACACACTGGTCGACGCTTTGACCAACCTCGACGACGGTGGCTTCATCGTGCTCCTCACGCCCAAGGCCGGGCGGATGGGCGAGATCGACATGGCCGAGGTGGAGGAGGCCGCCTCGACGGCCGGCCTGCACACCTCGGGCACGATCAACGCCGCGCCGGAGTGGTCCGCGACCCGGATCGTGGCCCCCAAGTCCCGGCGCTGACCGGGCCGTCCCCTCGCGCAGGGAGCACCGGCCGCCGAGCCGGCCGCAAGTGGGGTGGACCGCGTCGAGCGCATAGGGTTGGCCCCATGACGGACTCACCTCTCGAGGTCGGCGTGACCGCGCCCGACTTCACCCTCCCGGACCAGAACGGCGTCGAGACGACCCTCTCCGCCTTCCGTGGGTCCAAGAACGTTCTCCTCGTCTTCTACCCGTTCGCCTTCTCCGGCATCTGCACCGGAGAGCTGCACGCCATCCGGGACGATCTTGGCGCGTTCGTCGGCGACGACGTGCACGTTCTCGCGATCTCGTGCGACCCGGTGTTCTCCCTGCGCGGCTGGGCCGACCTCGAGGGCTACTTCTTCCCGCTCCTCTCGGACTTCTGGCCGCACGGCGAGGTCTCCCGCGCATACGGCGTCTTCCACGAGGCCGGCGGCAACGCGACCCGCGGAACGTTCCTCATCGACACCGAGGGCGTCATCCGCTGGACCCTGCACAACCCGCCGGGTGAGGGGCGCGACTTCGGCGAGTACCGCGCGGCCCTGACCCAGCTGCGCGGCGCCGCCTGAGCCCGGTGGCACAATGGCCGGGCACGAAGGGCCTGTAGCTCAGCTGGTAGAGCACCGCGTTTACACCGCGTAGGTCGTCGGTTCGATCCCGGCCGGGCCCACATGAGCGAGCCTTCCGTCGATGCTCCGGCTCTCGGCGAGGTGATCGCCGTCCTCGAGCGCGCATACCCGTCCGGCAGCGCCCAGTCGTGGGACCGAGTGGGCCTGGTGACCGGCGACCCGGACCAGCCGGTCCGGCGCATCCAGCTGGCGCTCGATCCGACACTCGCCGTCATCGAGGAGGCATGCTCCGCCGGGGCCGACCTGCTCGTGACCCACCATCCGCTGCTGCTGCGCGGGGTGCACAGCGTCGCCGTGACCTCGGCCAAGGGCGCGTCGGTGACCAACCTCGTCGTCGGGGACGTCGCGCTCTTCGTCGCGCACACCAACGCCGACGTCGCGGCCGACGGGGTGTGCGTGGCGCTCGCCGAGGCCTGCGGAGTGCACGACCTCGAGCCTCTGGTCCTCCTCGAGGAGCGGCCCCTGGGGCGGGTCGGCGACCTCACCGCACCGATGACCCTGGGCGAGTTCGCCCGCGCCGTCGCCGCCGCGCTGCCCGCCACGCCCGTCGGCATCCGCATTGCCGGGCCGCCCGAGGCGATCGTGCGCCGGGTGGCCGTCCTCGGCGGGTCGGGCGACGACCTGTTCGACGCGGTTCGCGGCAGCGGGGCCGACGTCTACGTCACGGCCGACCTGCGCCACCACCCTGCCCTCGAGGCTCGCGAGGAGTCGCGCGGCGGTCCGCCCTATGTCGTCGACGCGGGCCACTGGGCGAGCGAGGCGGTCTGGCTGCCGCGTGCGGCGGCGGTGCTGCGCGAGGCGCTCGGCGACCGAGTCGAGGTCGAGGTCAGCGGGATCGTCACCGATCCCTGGACGTTCGTCGTGCAGCCGACCTGACGGCTGCAGCGTCGCGCCCTGCGGTCGGGGGAGCGGCTCACATCGCCCGGGCGACACTGCGGCGCAACAGCCATGAGCCGAGCAGGATCAGCGCGAGGGCCATCCCCGCCAGCACGCCCAGCTCGGGCAGGACGTCGCCGACGCCGGCATCTCGACGCAGGATGTCCGCGAAGGCCTCGTAGGCCCAGGCGTGCGGGGTGAGGTTGGCGACCGCCCGCATCGTCTCCGGGAAGAACTCCAGCGGAGTCATGGAGCCTCCCAGGGCTGCGAGCACGAGTCCGAGACCGATGCCGACGCCGGCCGCCGCTCCCTCACTGTCGAGGACGGAGCCGACCACCATGGCCGCCCCGGCAGACACCAGGGCGAACAGCATGAGGACGACGAGGGACGCGGTGAGGTTGCCCCAGTCGACCCCGAACAAGAGGGTCGATGCGCCCATGATGTACGCGCCCTGGAAGAACGCGATCGCGAAGCGGCCCAGCACCTGCCCGCCGATGAGCTGGACCGCCGAGACCGGCGCGGCGAGTGTGCGGGAGACCACGCCGAGCCGGCGGGCCTGGATCAGGGTCGCTGCGCCGGTGAGGGAGGAGAGGAAGGTGAAAAGGAGCAGCTGCCCGGACGCACCGAACTCGAACTGTCCCATGCCGGCGAACTGCTGGTCACGCTCATCGAGGTTGCGCACGACCAGCGACGGCGGGGAGGTCGATGCCTCGGCGGCCGCCAGTGCCGACTCCGCCTGGGCGCGCTCCACACCACGCGAGGTCAACGCGCCGACCTGCCCCTCTCGGGTGCGCAGCTCCGAGACGACCGAGCCGACCTGACGCTGGACGAGCGGGGCGGTCGCCTGGGAGCCGAGCACGGCTTCGATGCTCACGTCCCCGGAGCCGTATGCGGTTGCCGCCTCCTCGTCGACGACCAGCACGATGTCGGCCCGGCCCCGGGCCAGCTGCTCGAGGGCGCTCTCGCGATCCCGGACGGCGACCCGCACATCCGCCTCCTGGAGCCCGGCGATGAGGTCGGTGCGCAGCGGGGACTCGGCTCCGACGACGAGCGCCCGTCGGGCGGAGGCGTCCTCGCCGAACTGAAGGCCGATCATCAGGACGAGGAGGAGGGGCAGGATGAGCGCGAAGAAGATGTTCGAGCGGTCGCGGAGGAATCGGCGCAGCTCGGTGCCCGCGATGGCGAGGGCCGCGCTCACGAGGCCACTCCGCGGTCGGGGATGACGCGGGACAGCACGACCATGACCGCGGCGAATCCGAGCATGATCGCCACGGGCACCGTGATGTCGGTGAGCCCTCCGCCTCCCGAGGTGATCCCGAGACCGCGCATGAAGGCGGCGATGGGGTTGAGGTCGAGCAGGGTGCCCAGTGCACCCGAGGCGGAGATCGGGGTGAAGGCACCGCCGCCGATTCCGAGGACCAGCGCCACGATCGAGGCCGCGACGTTGGCCTGTTCGGCGGTGCGCGCGACCCGGACGACGAGGAACATCACCGACGTGGCCGCGAGCACGACGGAGACGGCGATGACAGCCACCGCGACCGGGGAACCGAAGTCGACGTCGAACATCGCGCCACCGACCGTGAGCAGCACCGTGGTCGCGACGATGCCGAGGACGAAGCTGACCAGCGCCTTCGCCGCGACGATGAGCCACGCGGCCATCGGCATCGACCGCAACCGCGCCAGGGTGCCGTTCTGCCGTTCCTCGATCAGGCCGAGGACGCCGAAGCTGACCGTGAACAACAGGAACAGGCCGGTCTGACCGGCGACCAGCGCCGCCGCCGGGCTGAGCTGCTGTGTCGCCGCCTCGCCGGGAACCAGCGTGAAGACCGGACGACCGGAGGCGACGTCGGCCGCGACGGCCTCGAGCTCCGCGGGAGGCAGCCCGCTGGCGGCGGCCGCAGCCGCGGTGACGGACTGGGCGTGCAGCTGGGACAGCGTCGCGTCGACGACCGAGAGCACGATTGCCGTCTCGATCGAGCCCTCGCCCTCGCTCACCGTCACCGAGGCATCGTCACCGGCCGACACGGCGGCTCCGAACCCGTCGGGCACCTCGATGCCGAGCGCCGCCCGTCCGTCGTCGACCGCCGCCTCCACCTCCTCGGCCGGCAGCTCGATCACCGTCACGTCCACCCCGCCGGCATCGTCGTCGAGACCGCTGAGGACCTCGGGCACGACAGCGGCCAAGGCATCGTCGGACGGTGTCGAGACCGCGACGGTGACGGGCTGGAGGTCGAGGTTCTGGGAGGTTCCGAAGATGAGGTTGAAGACTCCCATCAGAGCGAGCGGCACGACGAACGCGAACAGCAGGACCGACCGGTCCCTGATCCGCTGGCGCAGATCGGAGAGGGTCATCGTCAACAGATGCGACACGTCGGTCCTCGCTGTCAGTCCCGAAGCGCCCGGCCGGTCAGGTGCAGGAAGACCGACTCCAGGTCGGGACGGGAGATCTCGACCCCGGTCAGGGCCATTCCGGCCGCCGATGCGGTGGTCACGACCTCCGCGACTCGCGCAGGGGCGTCGTGGACGAGCAGGGTCAGCTCGTGCGGTCCGGCGTCGACCCGCTCGACGTGGGTCAGAGCGCGCAGAGCGGTCGAGACCTCGGGTCCGATGCCGGTGCCGGCGAGCCGGACGGTGTCCGCCTCCGCGGTGAGACGGAGCAGGTCGTCGCGGGTCCCCTCCGCCTGCAGGGTGCCCGAGTCGATGATGCCGATCCGGTCGCAGAGCCGTTCGGCCTCCTCCATGTAGTGGGTGGTGTAGAGGACGGCCATGCCTTCGACGGAGAGCGCCTCGACCGACTCGAGGATGGCGTTGCGCGACTGCGGGTCGACCCCGACCGTCGGCTCGTCCAGGATGAGGAGCCGCGGATGGTGCAACAGACCGATTCCGATGTTGAGCCGTCGCTTCATCCCACCGGAGAACTCCTTGGTGGGCCCCTTGGCCCGGTCGGTCAGGCCGAGCAGCTCCAGGACCTCGGCGACCCGGGTGTTCAAAGCCGCCCCGTGCATACCCTGCAGCCGTCCGAAGAACATGAGGTTCTCCCGGGCGCTCAACTCGGGATAGATCGCGAGGTCCTGGGGGACCAGGCCGATGTGACGCTTCGGAGCGACCGAGTCCGGCCCCATCCGCTCCCCGACGACCGTCACCTCGCCGGCGTCGGTCGCGAGGAGTCCCGCGACCATCGAGATCGTCGTCGTCTTGCCGGCCCCGTTGGGGCCGAGCAGCCCGTAGGTCTCACCGGGGGCGATCTGGAACGACACCCCGTCCACGGCCGTCAGGTCGCCGAACCGTCGCACCACGCCGTCGACGACCAGCACGTCCGAGGCTCCGGAGGCTGCTGCGTGGTGGCTCATTCCTCGTCCTGGGGCCCGGGGTCAACGACCGACACCCCGATCGTATGCCCGGGCCGGAGGCGCAGGGGACGTGGGGGGCGGGCGGTAGGGTCGGTGCCACGCGTCCCGTCAGGCGGCGCACACGCCACTCGTCGACCAGGAGAGCACGACCCACCGTGAAGGCATCCCCCGACCAGCAGCAGCGGCTGCTCGACCTGCAGGCGATCGACACCCGGCTCGACCAGATCGAGCACGCCCGCACCCACCTGCCACAGCTCGCGGAGCTCGAGGACCTGCGCCGCAACGCCGAGGTCGTCGGCGCGGAGCACGTGCGCGTCAGAACCGCCCATGACGACGTCCAGCGGGAGCTGCGCAAGTCGGAGGCCGACGTCCAACAGGTCAGGGACCGTGCGGCCCGCGACGAGGCGCGCCTCGCGTCGGGGACGGGCACCGCCAAGGATCTGCAGGCCCTCCAGCACGAGCTCGAGTCCCTGGCCCGTCGTCAGCGTGAGCTCGAGGACGTCGAGCTCGAGGTCATGGAGCGCGCCGAGGCCATCGAGTCCGACCTCGCGGAGCTGGAGGCCGGTCGCGACCGGGTGGCGACCCAGATCGGGGACCTCGAGGCGTCCCGCGACGAGGCTCTCGCGCGGCTCGATGCTGAGGCCGCAGAGGTCGCGGCACCCCGCAGTGCTGTCGCCGCCCAGGTGGGCGATGAGCTCATCGCGCTGTACGACCGGATCCGCGCGACCAGCGGCGGCCTCGGTGCGGCGGCGCTGCGGCAGCGGCGGTGCGGCGGATGCCAGCTCGAGCTCAACGCGGTCGACCTCGGCCGGATCAAGACCGCGGCCGAGGACGAGGTGCTCCGCTGTGAGGAGTGTCGCCGAATCCTCGTGCGCACGCCGGAGTCGGGGATCTGAGTCGATGGGTCGTGCCCTCCTCGTCTACGCCGACGGTGGGTCCCGGGGCAACCCGGGGGTGGCCGGCTACGGCGCCGTCGTCCTCGACGCCGCCACCGGCGACCTGCTGGCCGAGCGGGCCGAGCCACTCGGCCTGGCCTCGAACAACGTCGCGGAGTACTCCGGGCTGATCGCCGGCCTGCACGCCGCAGCGGCGATCGACCCCGGCGCCGCCGTCGAGGTGCGGCTGGATTCCAAGCTGGTCGTCGAGCAGCTGAGCGGCCGGTGGAAGATCAAGCACGAGGACATGCGCCGGCTGGCGCTGCAGGCCCGTGAGGTCGTCCGCGCCATCGAGGCCGCCGGCGGGTCGGTCACGTATGCGTGGGTGCCGCGGGCCGAGAACACCGCCGCAGACCGGCTCTCGAACGTCGCCATGGACGGCGAGTCCGTCTCGCGCGACCTGTGGCTCGAGGACGCGGACCCACCCGATGAGCCGGAAGGAGATCTCTCGGTTGATCCCGCTGCGGATCCCCCGGCGGCCGGGGTCGAGGCGCAGGTCGGGGCACCGGTCATCGCGCAGGCGATGGGCACCGGCGCTGGCCGCCGGCCGGACCGCGGCGCCGTCACCCGCATCGTCCTGGTCCGACACGGCGTCACGAGCTTCACCGAGGAGGCCCGGCTCGACGGCCGCGGCGGCCTCGATCCGTCGCTCTCGGAACGGGGTCTGGAGCAGGCCCGTCGCGCTGCCGAGTCGGTTTCCGCGCTGGTCGCGGGCGTGCCCACTCGGGTCGTCACCTCCTCGTTGGCCCGAGCGGTCGAGACGGGCGCGGTCATCGCCGACGCCCTCGCCGTGGACACGGAGGTCGACGCCGACTTCGACGAACAGGGTTTCGGGGACTGGGACGGCGCGTCGATCGCCGACCTGCTCCAGAGCGTCCCGCACGACCTGCTGCGCTTCCGCGACGACCCGGCCTACGCGCGCCCAGGAGGCGAGAGCCACCTCGAGCTGCAGGAGCGGGTGAGCGCCGCATACGAGAGAGTCATCGGCGCAGGTGGGACGACCGTCGTCGTCTCGCACCGCAAGGCGATCATGTGCGTGATGGCGCACGTCCTCGGCCTCACACCGGCGGCGGCCTGGCGGCTCGCTGCGGCGCCGGGGTCGCTGCACGCGATCGAGGTGTGGGAGGACGGGACGACGTCGGTCGCGTTCACGAACCGGACCTGATCCGCGCGGGGGCCGCGCCGCTCCTACCCTTGCGGAATGGACCCGACCCCGGCGGAGGCTCTCTCGGCGGATACTCTCGCCGTGCGTGCCGGCCTGCTCCGCAGCCAGTTCGACGAGACGGCCGAGGCGCTGTACCTCACGTCGGGCTTCGTCTACTCCTCGGCGGAGGAGGCCGAGGCGGCCTTCAAGGACGAGATCGACAAGTTCATCTACTCCCGGTACGGCAACCCGACGGTCGCGATGTTCGAGGAGCGGATGCGCCGCATCGAGGGGGCCGAGGCGTGCTTCGCCACCGCGTCCGGGATGGCGGCCGTCTTCGTCGCGCTCGCCGCGCTCTGTGGTGCCGGTAGCCGTCTGGTCGCCTCCCGGGCGCTGTTCGGGTCGTGCTTCGTCATCGTCGACGAGATCCTGCCGCGATGGGGGGTCGAAACGGTGCTCGTCGACGGGGCCGACCTCGCGCAGTGGGAGGCGGCGCTGGACCGCGAGACCGCGGCGGTGTTCTTCGAGACGCCGAGCAACCCCATGCAGGAGCTCGTCGACATCCGCGCGGTCGCCGACCTCGCCCACGCCGTCGGGGCGCAGGTCGTCGTCGACAACGTCTTCGGCACTCCGGTGTTCTCCAAGCCGCTCCAGCACGGAGCCGACATCGTCGTGTACTCGACGACCAAGCACATCGACGGGGGCGGGCGCGTCCTCGGCGGCGCGGTCCTCGGGCCGAAGGAGTTCGTCGAGGGCCCCGTCAAGAACCTCATGCGCCACACCGGGCCGGCGATGTCGCCGTTCAACGCCTGGGTCAACGTCAAGGGGCTGGAGACCCTGCGCCTTCGGGTCGAGCAGCAGGCCCGGTCCGCACTCGCGCTGGCCGAGCACCTCGAGCGGCACCCGCGGATCGTCGACGTGCGCTACCCCTGGCTGGCCTCGCACCCGCAGCACGAGCTGGCCAGGCGCCAGATGCTCGGTGGCGGCACTGTCGTGACGTTCACCATCGACGGCGGCAAGGCCGAGGCCTTCGCCGTGATGAACGCCCTGCGGCTCGTGGACATCTCGAACAACCTCGGGGACGCCAAGTCGCTCACGACCCATCCGGCCACGACGACGCACCGACGTCTCGGTCCCGAGGCGCGTGCCGCGGCCGGGATCACCGACGGGACGATCCGCATCTCGGTCGGGCTGGAGGGCGCCGGCGACCTGATCGCCGACGTCGACCGGGCGCTGGGGCTCGCGTTCCCAAACTGATGGAGCCGTCCGGTCAGGAAGCCTTCGCGACGCCGGAGTACGTCCCGCCGACGGCCACCTGGGCATCCGCGCGCAGCACGGCCCTGGCGTCGTCCCCCTCGAGGATCACCGTCGCGTCGATCGCGCCGCCGACGCGGGTCACGCCGGCATAGCTGAGCGTCCCGGTCGTCGGCTCCCCGAGCACCTCGCCGGTGAAGGTCCCCTCGAACCGGAACACGTCGAAGAAGGTCCCGGGCGGGGCCGCGAGGGCGCTCTCGCAGGGCGCGAAGATGACGGCCGTCGTCGTGCCGACCGCGTCGCCTTCCACGGGACCGGAGAACGAGAGGGTGCCGTTGACCGTGAACTCGCACTTGTCACCGCGGACGTCTCGGACCTGCAGCGAGGAGAAGTCGACGGAGGCGACGAAGTCGCCCTCGACCATCTGCGCTCCCTGACCTGTGGTCGGCGTCGCCGCGTGTGCGCCCGCGCTCGGTGCGAGCAGACCGGCCGCGGCGACGGCGACGGTGGCGAGTCCTCGTCTCAGCTGGGCCTTCATCGTCGTCCCCTCTCGTCGGTGCGGTGTCCCGAGTGTGGCAGCCGCAGGCGGTGGGCGGTAGGGGTCGACCCACGTGGGCCGTCAATCGGCCTCGGACCGGCGGCTCCTCATCGGTCCGCGACGGCGAGGGTCCACGCTCTGCCGGGTCGAGGGGGAGGTGCGGTGCGGACCTCGAAACGCTCGGCGAGGATCTCGGCCACCGCCGGGACCGAGCGTGGCTCGGCGCCGACCTCGAGCAGGTGCCGGGCGACGAGACCGCGGGTGTGCTTGGCCATGTGGGACGCGCCCGGAACGGTGACCGCCGCCCAGCGGTCCGACACAGTGGGTCCAGGCGTCCAGGCCGAGACGTATGCGGCGGACCGGCAGTCGACGATGCATCCCCGCCCCGCTGCGTCCGGGAGCACCGTGTCCAGATGCGGCCGCCAGGCCTTCGCCAAGGCTCCGACCCCGGGCAGGTCCACCCCCATTGCGAGGCGATAGGGCGCGATGGAGTCATTCAGCCGGATCGCACCGTACAGGGCCGAGACGACGACGACCCATCGGCCCGCCCGTCGCTTGGCGGCGGGGGAGAGGGATGCGATGTCGAGCGCGTCGTAGAGGACGCCCGTGTAGACCTCACGGGCCGGCGTCGCGGGGGCGGTCGACAGGTCGAGGTTGCGGGCGATCTCATCGAGGAGGTTAGGGCTCACGCCGAGCAGCCGTGGTGCGTCAGGCGACTGGCTCACCGCGGCCAGGGCCTCGGCCACGGTCCGCCGCTGCTCCTGCAGCTCGGGAAAGGTCCACGAGAACGGGTCCACGGGTCGTCCTCGCCGTCGTCCGGACTTGGACTCCGACGGTGGCAGGAGGATGAGCACGGCCCCACGATAGGCGGGTGCCGGTGGGCTACCCTCCCGGGGGTATGGCCACCCTGCTCGTCGTCCACCACAGCCCGACACCCTCCGTGCGGCGACTGACCGACGCGGCCATAGCCGGCGGAGGGGACGACGCGATCGAGGGCGTCGTCGTGGTCGCGCGGGAGGCGCTGGCACCGGACGCCGACGAGCTGCTCGCCGCCGACGCAGTCGTGCTCGTCACGCCCGCCAACTTCGGCTACATGAGCGGGGCTCTCAAACACTACTTCGACACGGTGTTCCTCCACGCCGGAGGCGCTCTGGCCGACGACGGAGGTGCGGCTGACGGCGGGGGCAGGGGTCGGCTCCCCTTCGGGCTCGTCGTCCACGGCCGGTACGACACGACCGGCGCCGAGCGTTCCGTGATGTCCATCGTGTCGGCCCTCGGGTGGCGTCAGTCCGCGGAGGTGCTCGCCGTCCTCGGTGATGTCGGCGAGGAGGAGGTGAGCGCCGCATACGAGCTCGGTGCGACGCTCGCCGCACTGGCCGGCGAGGCCGACGTTCGCTGATCCGCGGGTAGGTTGGCGGGCATGCCGAAGCGCCACATCTCCGCCGTCCGCCGCGACCGGAGGCCGCTCGAGGTCGGTGACGTCCTGCGCCGGCGATTCGACGCGATCCGCGCCGAGCAGGACGTACCCGAGGAGTTCCCCGTCGAGGTGCTGGCGGAGGCGGAGGAGGCCCGGACGTCCGCGCGCGACCTCCCCGAGCGCGACGAGACCGCCGTGCCGTTCATCACCATCGACCCGCCGGGCTCGATGGACCTCGACCAGGCTCTGCACATCGAGGAGGACGACACCGTCGAGGCGGGCGGGTTCCGGGTCCGTTACGCGATCGCCGACGTTCCGGCGTTCGTGAAGCCGAACGGGCCGATCGACAGGGAGTCCCGTCGTCGCGGACAGACGATCTACGCACCGGACCGGCGCACGCCTCTGCACCCTCCCGTCCTCAGCGAGGGTGCGGCCAGCCTGCTCCCGCGTCAGGTCGCCCCCGCGTACGTCTGGGACATCCGACTCGCCGCCGACGGGTCGGTCCGCTCGGGCACGGTGTACCGCGCGATGGTGCGCTCGGTCGAGCGCACCGACTATGAGACGGTGCAGCGCCTGGTTGACGAAGGGACGGCCGAGGGGACGGTCGCGCTGCTCGCCACAGTGGGACCGCTGCGCATGGAGCGTGAGCTCGCGCGCGGCGGGGCGAGCCTGCCGATGCCAGAGCAGCAGGTGCTCCGCGACGACGACGGCACATATGCGCTGCGGTTCCGGCCGCCGCTCGCGAGCGAGGAGTGGAACGCCCAGATCTCCCTGCTCACCGGCATGGTCGCTGCCAACATCATGCTGCGCCACAAGGTCGGCATCCTGCGCACGCTGCCGCCCCCGACGAAGAAGACCGTGGCGATGTTCCGGCGCAGCGCGCGGGCCATGGGTGTTCCGTGGCGCACCGACGTGGCCTACGGTGCGTTCCTGCGATCCCTGGACCGCACCGACCCGATGCACCTGGCGCTGATCTTCGAGGCGACGACACTGTTCCGCGGCTCGGGGTACACCGTGATGCGCGGAGAGACGCCCGGGCAGCCGCTGCACGCCGCAGTCGCTGCGCCGTATGCGCACGTCACCGCCCCGCTGCGTCGTCTCGTCGACCGCTTCGGTCTGCTCGTGTGCGCCGCCCTCGAGACCGGAGAGGCGGTCCCGCAGTGGGTCACCGACGCCCTGCCGACACTGCCGGACATCATGAGGGAGACCGATCGGAGGTCCTCCGCCGTGGAGCGGGCCGCAGCCGACGCCGTCGAGGCCGCGGTGCTGCGCGACGACATCGGGCGGGCCTTCCCCGCAGTCGTCGTCGACCGCGTCGGGTCCAGGTCCGACGGTGACCTCGTCGTCCAGGTGCTCGACCCGGCGGTCGTCGCCCGCGCCGAGGGCTCGGCCCGGCTGGGCAGCGACGTCACGGCCGAGCTGACGGTCGCCGAGATCGAGACCAGTTCCGTGCGCTTCAGGCTCGCCGACGGCGCGAGGCGACCAGCGCATACGGCGGCTAGACTGGTGAGCGGATGAGTCGGCCAGACGGTCGCGTCAGGTGCAGTGGTCCTCGGAGCACTGCACCTGCCGAGGAAAGTCCGGGCTCCTCAGGGCACGGTGGTGGCCAACAGCCACCCGGGGCGACCCGCGGGACAGTGCCACAGAGAGTAGACAGCCTCGAGTCCGCTCGAGGTGATGGTGAAAGGGTGGTGTAAGAGACCACCAGCGGCCCCGGTGACGGGGCCGGCTCGGTAAACCCCACCGGGAGCAAGCCCGAGCAGTATGCGTTCGACGGCGGCCCGCCGGAGCATACGGGTAGGGCGCTGGAGGTGGCCAGCAATGGTCACCCGAGATGGATGACCGTCCACGACAGAACCCGGCTTATCGGCCGACTCATCCGCCCGACATCGTCTGACCTGCGCGTCGGGACGCAGCCCCGGGACGTCGTCCGCGATCGCGGAGCAGCTCGGTCATCCCACCCCGCTCGCGGTCGACCATCCCACCCTGCGAGTGGCTCAGTCGCACATTCTCGCGGCGACCTCGTGCCCGATGACGTATGCGTCGTCCATGGCGTCGCGGAAGTGGATGCCGCCCCAGATCCGGGACACGAAGGCGTCGTCCTCGATCGAGGAGAGCGTGGTGTAGCTCCGGGTGCCACCCGCGCCCTCGAGGGTCAGAGGTATGTCGTCGCCCAGATGGCATCGCACCGTCTGCGCGAATGCGGCCGTCAGTGCCCCGTGCCCACTCGGGTACTCGGGGTACGGAGGTACCGGCAGGACCGATGACCAACCTGGCTGCGGTGGCGTGAGCGGGTCACCGTCGTCTGAGCCGATAGCCGCGGTCGGGCGCCAGAATCCGTAGTTGAACTTCAGTCGCCAGGTCTGCCGGAGTGCCTCACCTGTGCTGACGTCGAGGTCGGCGAATAGATCGGTGGTCTCGGACAGGCCGAGCGGGGAGGTGCGCAGGTAGCCGATCAGCGCGCGGCGATAGAGCGCGAAGCCGTTGACGTTGAAGAAGGTCGCGACCGCGGCCTTGTCCGCATCGGCTCCGGCGGCACCGTCCGCCTGGACCTCCGCGAGGTCGGCGCGGTAGGCCGCTGAGCCGACGGGGTCGGGACCGTCCACAGGGACCGGACGACCGCCGGTGAGACGGTCCACGAACCCGTACCACGGCGTGGCCATGCCGCGTAGGTCCGGCTCCCACACCCCGATGCCAGGCTCCTTGTCGTAGACGACCGAGGGGTCGCCTCGCCCGTCGTCGGCGCGGTCAGCGATGACGCCTGCGGCAGCACTGGCACCGATCGCAACCCCGTTGTCCTCTGCGGGTCCGTCGGGAACCCCCGCGAGGCTGTCGGCGAGGGTGGCGTCAAGAGACGTAGCCCCTGGGAAGTACTCGATCAACACGTCATGAGCTGCGGTGGCGACCGCAGCGGTCTCCGACGAGTCCGGGTGCCGCAATGACTGGGTGACGGCTTTGTGTACAGCGCGGCTGGTGAATGCGAGATACAGGCTCGTGGCCGGTGAGAACGGGACGGTACTGAGCGCGGTCTCCTGCCAGCGCAGCGCGACCTCGGACGGTTCCTCCGCCGCCATCGAGGGTGATGCGAGAGCCATGCTCAATGGCGGCACGGTCAGCAGAACGGCCAGTACGCGAGCGAGTTGGTGAGGGCGCATGTGCTTGTCCTTCTCCCGGTCTTTGGATTCCCCGTCGTACGAGGGGTACGGATTCCCACAGGCTAGGAGCCGGGCAGGAGATGCACATGACAGGAAATGGCGACAACGACCGGCCGAGGGCATAGCCCGAAATGGCCATTCGTCGCCTCGGCTGGTCAGCGGCGGGGTGCGGATAACCGGGGTGCGGATAACATGGCGTGGTGAGCCTCTGGCCGCCTACGGCCGCGGCCGCGGGCGAACCATCGGGGACATCGGCCTTTGTGGGGCGTGCGGCCGAGGTCGCCGAACTCGACGCTGCCTGGGCCGCGGCGCGACGCGGCAGACGACAGGTCGTGTTCGTGGGCGGTGATCCGGGAGCAGGCAAGACGCGGCTCGTGGCTGAAGCGGTCGCACGATGGGACGAGAACGCCGGTGTGCTGCTGGGCCGCTGCATCGACGACCTGGGTCCGGCGTATCAGCCGTTCGTGGAGCCGCTCACCCGAATCCTTGAGGCAGCCCAGGCGGGCGCCTTGGCTCTCGAACACGGGGACGAGCTCGCGCGCGTGGCCACGCTCGTGGGCACCGCGGGGGTTGGGGCGCAGGCGGGCAGCCGGCGCGCCTTCTACGACGCCGTCGTGCACGTGCTGTGGCTCGCGGCCGATGTCGCACCCCTTGCGCTCGTCCTGGAGGACTTCCACTGGGCCAGCGATACGACCCTGGAGCTGCTCAGCCACATCGTTCGGCACACCGGTGACGCCCAGCTGCTCGTCCTGGTCACCCATCGGAGTGCTCGGCCCGATCGTTCCGCCAGTCTCGTCAGTGCTGTGGCAGACATGTTCCGGTTCGAGGGCGTGGGACGCATCGACCTCGGTCCCTTGGACGTCGACTCGATCGCTGACTACGTGACTCGGGAGACCGGTGCCGAGGGTGCCCGCGCGCGGGTGGCGGCAACGCTCCTGAGGGACCACACCGGCGGCAACCCCTTCTTCCTTCGCGAGATGCTGCGCGAGGCGCTCGCGCACGGCGGCCTCGAGCGGCTGGACCCCCGTTCGATGCCAACCCCAGCATCGGTCCGCGACATTCTCGAGCAACGGCTGGACCGCATCCCTGTCGACAGCCGGAAGGTCCTGGAAGCGGCCGCGATCACCGGGGCGACCGCATCGGTCGCCGTGGTCGCCCAAGCGATGGACCGCTCCCCTCAGGACGTCCTCAACGCGCTCGATGACGCCGCCAGGCTAGGTTTCCTCGACGCGCTGCCGGCGACCAACGACGAGATCCGATTCGTGCATACGCTCGCCCGGCAGGCGGTCCTCGACCTCACCGATGCGGGCACGCGCGCGCGACTGCATGCAGCGGTCGGCTCGGCGCTCGAGTCTCACTTTCCGGCCGCCCCGGACCGGGTTCAGCGGATGGCGCACCACTTCTCCTCAGCCCACGTCCTCGGCTTCTCGGACAAGGCAGTCGACTACCTCGTCGAGGCCGCGCGGCAGGCCCGTGCACGCCTGGCACACGGGCTCGCCGCGGAGTTGCTCGAGCGGGCCGCGGGTTTGGCTCACGAACTCGGCCAGCGAGACCGATATCGCCTCGAGGCCGCGACTGCGCGATGCGACGCGGGTGACATCGCGGCGTCGTTGGCACTCAACCAGCGGGTGTGGCTGGAAGGCGGCCCGGTTGACCGGCTCCGTGCCGCCATCGCCTACGAGGAGTCGTCGTGGCGTATCGGCGCACCCGGCGAGGCGGCGCTCCACATGCTGACCTCGGCGCTCGCCGAATGCGGACTGCCTGACGGCGAAGATCTGACCGTGCTCGCCCAAGCACACTACGGGCGAGCGCTGGGGTTCGCCGGAGCGGCGGAGCACGCCGCGGCCGTGGCCGCCCGCACGATCGACGCGGCGAGGGCCTCGGGTTCGGCGGACCTCCTCGCGCAAACGCTCTGCTGCGCCACGTGTGCCATCCCAACGCCCGCCAATGCGCGGATTCTGCTGGATTGGTCGGAGGAACTCGAGCGTCTCCTGGACCAGATCAGGTGGTCCAACCACCCGGTGTGCACGAACGCGCACTACATGGCTGCCTACCTGCTCGGCCGTGCCGACGTGGTCGAGCGCGCGTACGCCGAGGTCGGAGCCCTGGCAAGGCGCTCGGGTTCCACATTCCTGGACTTCCAGGTGGGCTGCTACCGGTGGGCCCGCAGCTTCACGGCTGCCGACCTCGACGAGGCTGCTGCCGTCAACCGCCTGCTGCGAGACCCTGAGTCCTCACCGGATGCCGGTCTCAGTGACCGGGTGTCGATCCAAACCTTCCTCACCAAGCGCGAACGCGGCGAGCTGGAGCCGGTGCGGGCCCTCGTCACAGGCGATGAGGCGCTCGCCGACCACTGGCTTCCCGGCTTGCTGGCGCTGTACGTCGAACTGCGGTTGGTCGACCCCGCACACCGACTGCTCCGACACCTTCTGGACGGCGACCTTCGGAGTCTGCGGCGCTCGGCGACGTGGCCGGCGACGCTGGCCTTCATGGCCGAGGCGGCGGACGCGCTCGAGGACGTCGAGTCGGCTCGCGAGGTGTTGCACGAACTGACCGACTACCGCGGCTGCCACTTGGCGGTCGCGTCGCTGTCGGCGGTGTTCGGTAGTGCCGACCGTCTCATCGGTCAACTGGAGTCGATGCTCTCCCTGAAGACCGCGGGTGACGTCCTAGCAGGCGGCATCGACGCCGACCGTGCGATGCACGCCCCGTTGTTCGTCGGGTACGGCAGGGTTGCGGTGCTCCGACACCTCCAGCGCGCGGGCGCTCCGCGGCGCGAGATCGACGGGGCCCGGGCAGCCGCTGTGGCCGACGCAAGCCTGCTCCACGTCCCCCGGCTGCTGGCGGCTATCGGCGGGCCACCGAGTCAGGCACCGGATGGACTCACCCGCCGGGAGGTGGAGGTCCTGCGACTCCTGGGGCAGGGACTGAGCAACCGCGAACTGGCTGCACGGCTGGTCATCAGCGAGAACACGGCGACCAACCATGTCCGGAGCATCCTGATGAAGACAGGTGCCGAGAACCGCACCCAGGCAGCCATGTACGCCGTCGCAAACGGACTGCTACCACCGGCTGGTCACACGAGTTCGGTCTGACCCAGCGGCCGGAACCGGCCGCTGGGATCCAGCAGTTCGGTCAGTTCGACGACGTCTCCGACCGGCAGACCCGACCGCTCAGCGGCTCGCCGGATTGCGTCGACAGACTCCGCTTCGTAGAGGCAGAACGCGCGCAGCCGGTCCTTCGAGATGAATGAGTAGATCCAGCGCACGTCCTCCTCGTCGTTGACCGCGTTGATGTCAGAGGCGCGCCTGAGGTCCTCGTGCAGGGCCTCCGCGAACGTCCGCTTGATCATGAAGACTGGCATGACGTCTCCCTTCGTATGTGTGGACGCTACCGGCGGAGCGGGATCCGCAACTGACAGGAAATGGCCATCTTCATCGCGCTCGCGCGAACGGAGAGAGTCCGGGTCGACTCACCTGCCCGTGCACTGCGTGGGGCGGGCGTCCGGCGTGACGGACCGCAACGCATCGTGCGCGCTCCGACCCGGCTCGACGCACACGGCTCGTCGCACTGGCGAACGCGGACGATGGGTCGGCCGTTCTGGTGTCTGCCGCACCCTCGCCGTGCGAGAATTCGGCCGTGCTGACGGACGACGGTTGGGTGACGGAGCACCTGCTGGTCGACGGGAGGTCCATCGGCTACCGGCGCAGCCTGGGCGGGAGCGGGGTGCCGATCGTCCACGTCCACGGCTTCGCGATCTCCGGCGCCTACCTCATGCCGACGGCGCGTGCGCTCGCGCCACGGTGGACCAACGTCGTCCCGGACCTGCCGGGCTACGGGCGCAGTGACCGACCTGACCGGGTTCTCGACATCCCCGCTCTGGCCGGGGCCCTGACCACGGCCCTGGACGCCCTCGACATCGACAAGGCCGTTCTGGTGGGCAACTCGATGGGCTGCGCCATCAGCCTCGAGGTCGCCCATGCCACCCCCGAGCGGGTTGAGCGACTGGTCCTGGTCTCGCCGGCAGGCGGAGTGCAGAACCAGCCCATGGTGCGGGCGCTGGCACAGCTCGCCAGGGACGGGCTCCGCGAGAACCCGAGAATGCTCCCTGTCGCGGTACCCGACTACGCCAGGTTCGGACCCGTGAACGGCCTTCGCCTGTTCCATGAGCTCACCCACTATCCGTCGTTGGAGCGCCTGCTGCACACACCGGTGCCCACTCTCGTGGTGCTGGGTGGCCGTGACCCACTCATGGCAACGCCCGAGCGAGTGCGGGAGGTGGCCCGGCTCTCGCCCGATCATGTGACGGTGGCCCTCATCCCCTTGGCCGCTCATGCCGTGAACTTCAGTCATCCGGACGAGCTGGCCGGCGCCATCGAGCTGTGGTTGGACAACGCGCTCCTGGAGGGTGACCGGCTTCCGGATGGCGTGCGTGTGGTGATCCCCCGCGGCGGTATGGCGCCGTAGCGATGTGCCGGCCGCGACGAAGTCACCCGCTGCGGATGAGGTAGCCCACGTCCTGGACGCGGGATGGTGATGACTCGACCGCCGGGGTCTGTGGCGACCTGGGCTCGCCCCGGTGAACCGGACCTCGGGCAGAGAGAACCTAAGGCAGGTGTTGGTGTCCGCACGACTCGACCCGGGAGCGGCCACCGCCGCACGGAGCCTGCTGAGATGGGTCTGTCTGCTGGCCCTGACGGCCGTGATGTCCGCCGGCATAGCGGCCGCTCCCGCCTGGGCCGCCGACGAGGGCCAACCGTCAGGTACGACCTCGGCGCCTGATGATGAACGCGCGCTGGCGGAGCGGTTCGCACCCGTGGTCAGGCTGGTGCGTCAGGACGTCGCCTGCGGCCCCGGAGAGCCCTTCCGGCCCAGTGACGTCGAGCTCGTCCTCGGCGATCCCAGCGTCGCGCTCAGAGGCCCGTGGGGGAGTGACGGCGACATCCGGGTCGGCCCGACCGCGCAGGACCTCAGCGCCGGCCTCTTCGGCTACCACCTCGACCTGCCCGGCAACCCGCTCGAGGCGGGCTGCGACTACGAAGAATGGTTTCGGGCGGTTGCGACGACCACTCCACCGACGGTCTACGCGCACGTGGCAACCGAAGAAGGGGTCCCGGACCGCCTCGCGCTGCAGTACTGGCTCTTCTACCCGTTCAACGACTACACCAACAAGCACGAGGGCGACTGGGAGATGATCCAGCTCGTCTTCGCCGCTGCCAACGCCTCGGACGCGCTTGACCAGACCCCGCTCGAGGTGGCCTTCAGCCAGCACGAGGGCCTCGAGGTGGCGCAGTGGGACGACCCGAAGCTCCGGGTCGTGGACGCCAGCCATCCCGTGGTCCATCCGGCCGCCGGATCCCACGCCAACTTCTTCGAGTCGGCGCTCTACCTGGGGACGTCGGCCGAGCAGGGCTTCGGATGCGACGACACCCGCGCCCCCAGCGACGATGTCCGTCCGACGGTGGCGGTGATACCCAGCGACCCCGCGGCCGCCAGGGCCGAGTTCCCCTGGATCGCCTACCAGGGACGGTGGGGACAGCTCGAGGAGTCGTTCTACAACGGCCCCACGGGCCCGAACATGAAGGAGAGCTGGACCAACCCGATCACCTACCAGGACCAAAATGGCCGCGATCTCAGCTATGCGGTTCCCGCCGGCGGCGCCCTGGGCACCTCGGCCACCGACTTCTTCTGCAGCACGGTGTCCGGCGGATCGGAGCTCGTGCGCAAGCTCGCGGACGCTCCCGGGCGCCTTCTCCTCATCCTGTCGGTGTTCGCCCTGGTCGTGGTCTGGCTCGTTCGCCGAACCACCTGGACACCATCGGCGCCGCTGCGCGTCGCCCGGCGCAGGGCAGTGGGACAGACCATCAGCGCGGCTGCGCGGATGTACGCATCGAGGTGGCGCCTGTTCATCGGAATCGGCTTCCTGCTGGTGCCGGTATCTCTGGTCGTGGCCGGCCTGCAGGGCCTCGTCGTCGGGGGGCCCGAGACGGCCGGTCTGGCGCGTGGGGGTGAGGGCGGAGGGCTCCGCGTCGTCGTCGCGGCGGCGGCGGGGTTCCTCATCCTCGGAGGGAGCATCCTGCTGGTGCTGTCGGCCACCACGTACGCTCTCGGTGCGATCGACCGTGGGGCGCACGTCGGGGTCCGGAGCGCCTACCGCATGGCCTTGGCGCGCTGGAGGCCGCTGCTCGGTGCCTTCCTGAGCGCTTCGGTGCTTGTGGGGACCTGTGCCGTGACGGTCGTCCTCCTGCCCGTGGCCGTCGTGCTGATCCTCCTGTTCGCCCTCTTCGTGCCCGTCATCGCGTTCGAGGACCGGTCCTCACTCGCCTCCCTGCGCCGCAGTGCCGTCCTCGTGCGCCGACGGATGGTCAGGACGGCCATCCTTCTGAGTGCCTCGCTCCTTCTCAGTGCGGCCGGTGGGCCACTGGTCGGCACGTTCGTCATCCTGGTCACCGGCGCACCCCTGGCACTCGCCAACCTCGTCGCCGGAGTCATCTACGCATGCCTGATGCCGTATGTCGGGCTCACCATGGCGTATCTGTACTTCGACGCCCGTCTGCGCGGCGAACGGACCAACGACGCCGAGCGCCGCACCATCCTTCCGGCCGAGGTCTAGCGCCGCGGGCGCCAGGTGCAGTGGGTCGACGCGCGGTCGGAGCCGGCCAGCCGGTGCATCACACTCACATCGGGTGTGATGTCTTGCGCCGAACTGATGACGACGCGCCAAACGCGCGGGAGCGGCTCAGGACGAGACGCCGGTGAAGAGCGCCGACAGGTCGAGCGACTGCACGTGCCGGTCGCTGGCGAGGGAGATGTACCTGCGCGCGAGGGCGTCCTTGGCGAACCCCATGACCGTGCTGAGCAGACCGATCGACTCGGCCAGCTCTTCCGACGGTGTGGCCGTGACGACGCGGCGCCACATCGCGAGCTCGAGGGCGTTGAACGCCGCCTGGACCTCGGAGATGTCGAAGCCCCCGCCGAACCGCTCCGTCGCGATCGCCTCGACGCGGGTGCTGAGCGGTGCGAGCTCCCGACTGGCGATGGTCGCGACGACGAGGTCGAACAGCTCGCCGAGGCGGGCTCTCGTGAAGGTCTCGCCCGCGCGTTCGTAGTGGGCCGGTGCGGTGTGCTGCAGGGCCGCGAAGGCCTCCTCGAGCACCTCGTCACGGGCCTGGGACAGGATCTCCTCGGGCTTCATTCGTGCCACCTCTCGCGCCGTCCCCCGTCTACGACTCCGACCCTACCGTGAGGGGCGGGAGGCAGATCCGTGAGGGTGGCGCAGGGCATAGACGATGGCACCGATGGCGAGCACCGCGGCGGCCGTCAGCAGCGCTGCCGGTGGCTGGAACACCGCGATCACCAGACACCCGACCAGTCCCAGGATGGGGAGTATGCGGTCCGCCATCGACCGGTGGGGCAGGGTCCGGGCGCTCGCGTTGGCGATCGCGTAGTAGGTGAGCACGCAGACGGACGAGAAGGCGATGGCCGTGACCAGCTGACCGATGAGCAGCATGAGAACGACGACGCCCGCGGCCGCCAGCTCGGCCAGGTAGGGAGTGTGGAACCGGGGATGCACCGCGGCCAGCGGAGGCGGCAGGTTGCGGTCGCGAGCCATCGCGAAGCCGGTGCGGGAGACGCCGAGCAGCACGCCGAGCAGTGATCCGAAGGCCGCGAGGGTGGCCGTCACGCGCACGACGGTCTCCGCTCCCGGCAGGCCGCCCGCGCGCATGGCCGCCGCGAGGGGGGCGGGATCGGTCGCGATGACCTCCGCTCCGCGGGCGCGCAGGAGAGCGACGGCGACCAGCGCATACACCACGACCGTGATGCCGAGGGCGATGGGGATGGCCCGCGGGATGGTGCGCTCCGGGTCGATGACCTCCTCGCCGAGAGTGGCGATCCGCGCGTACCCGGCGAAGGCGAAGAAGAGGAAGCCGGCCGCCGTCAGCACCCCCGTGGGGCCGGTCTCGATGACATCCCGCGGTGCGGCCCCTCCGGTGGGTGCGGTGACGAGCAGCAGGATCGAGGCCAGGACGAGTACGACGATGACGACCGCCACGATGACCCGCGTGACGAAGGCGCTTTTGGTGATCCCGCGGTAGCTGATGGCCGCGACCAGGGCTACGGCCCCCATCGCCACCCAGCGGGCTTCGTCCGGCCAGACGTAGACGCCGATCGCCCACGCCATCGCCGCGCAGCTGCTCAGCTTGCCGGCCACGAAGGCCCACCCCGCGAGGTACCCCCAGAAGGGGCCCAGCCGCTCCCGGCCGTAGACGTACGTGCCACCCGACTCGGGATAGAGCGCTGCGAGCCTGGCTGACGCGATGGCGTTGGCGTAGGCGACGAGCGCGGCGAGCGCGAGGGCCAGGAGCAGCCACGAACCGGCCGCGGCCGCGGCGGGCGCGTAGGCGACGAAGACGCCCGCACCGAGCATGGATCCAAGGCCGATGACGACTGCGTCCGAGAGGCCGAGCCGCCGCGCCAACCGGTCCATGCCGTTCACGCTATCGCTGTACCGTCGAGGTATGCGGATCACTCACCTCGGACATGCGTGCCTGCTCGTCGAGATCGCCGACCGGCGGATCCTCATCGATCCCGGCGCGTTCGCGGGCGACTTCCTCGGTGTCAGGGACCTCGACGCGATCCTGGTGACCCACCAGCACCCCGACCACCTCGACCCGGTGCGGCTCCCCGAGCTGGTTCGGGCGGTCGGTGAGGTGCCGGTCTGGTGCGACCCGCAGAGCGTGTCCGTGCTCGCGGGTCTCGGCATCGAGGCCACCGCCCATGACGGCCAGACCGTCTCCCTGGGGGAGGTCGAGATCCAGCCCGTGGGGGAGGTGCACGCCCTGATCCACGACGAGATCCCGCGCATCACCAACGTCGGGGTCCGCATCGGCGCGCCCGGCGAGCCGACGCTGTTCCACCCCGGCGACGCCCTGGACGCCGAGCCGGGCGAGGTCGACGTGCTTGCGTTCCCGCTCAACGCGCCGTGGCAGCGCAGCCGCGAGATGACGGCTTTCCTCCGGCGGATCGCCGCGCCGCACGCCGTGCCGATCCACGACGCGCTGCTCAGCACGACCGGGCGCAACCTGTATCTCAAGCAGGCAGGAGACCTCGGCAGCCCCGACACCGAGATCCACGATCTCGCTGGACAAGATCCGTGGCGCGTCGAGTTGTGAGGTAAGGCGATCCTAAGTACCGTCGTCTCGTGCCCAAGGTCACGGCGAAGAAGAAGTGCTGCAAGGACAAGCCCCGGTGCAAGAAGTGCCCGGTCGTGCTCTCGCGCCTGACCAAGCTCGGCTACGGCGAGCGTCACCCGAAGGACAAGCGCCGGTATGTGCTGGCCGGCTCGGTGCCGAAGAAGACCATGAAGGTGGTCAGGGCGAGGTAGCGGGCGAGGTCGCTCAGCCCTGGGGGGCGACGCGACACGTGCTCCGTCGGTCGCGGGACGCTCCGTTGCTCGCGTGCAATCACGGTCCCGCGAGGGAGCGAAGGTCTCCTGTCCGATGTACCTGCTGCCGGAGGAGGAGTCAGTCGGTCGTCGTGAGGATCTCTGCGCCCGACTCGGTGACCAGGATGGTGTGCTCGAACTGCGCCGACCGGCGACGGTCGCGGGTGACCACGGTCCAGCCGTCGTCCCACATCTCCCACTCGTGGGTGCCGAGGTTGAGCATCGGCTCGATCGTGAAGGTCATGCCCGGCTCGATGACCGTGTCATAGGCCGGGGCCGCGTCGTAGTGCGGAACGATCAGCCCGGAGTGGAAGCTCGTGCCGATGCCGTGACCGGTGAAGTCGCGCACGACGCCGTAGCCGAACCGCTTGGCGTAGCTCTCGATGACCCGGCCGATGACGTTGACCTCGCGGCCCGGCCGGACCGCCTTGATGCCGCGCATCATCGCCTCGCGGGTCCGCTCGATGAGCAGCGCGGACTCCTCGTCGACCTCGCCGACGGGGAACGTCGCATCCGTGTCGCCGTGCACCCCGTTGATGTATGCGGTGATGTCGATGTTGACGATGTCGCCCTCGCGCAGCTCGCGTGAGTCGGGGATCCCGTGGCAGATGACCTCGTTGACGGAGGTGCACAGCGACTTCGGGAAGGACTTGTACCCCAGGGTCGAGGGGTAGGCGCCGTGGTCGAGGAGGTACTCGTGACCGACGCGGTCGAGCTCGTCGGTCGTGACCCCGGGGGCGATCGCGGCCGCGGCGGCGTGCAGCGCCTCGGCGGCGATCCGGCCGGCGATCCGCATCCGCTCGACGGTCTCGGCGTCCTTGACCTCCGGCCCGGTGTGGGGGCGTGGAGCGGGCCGGTCGACGTACTCTGGCGCGACGATGCTGCCGGGGACGGGACGGCGCGGGGAGAGCGTGCCGGGCTCGACGGATGCATAGGCGACTGGCATAGGTTGGAGTCTAGGCGGGTGCGGGCCCCGGTCCCTGCGGACTGCGGTTGCCGCACCCGGTGACCCGCGAGACGAGGAGGGCGGCAGTGCAGTACTGGTACAACATCCGCACCGGTGAGGTCGAGACCGACGAGAACCGCAGTCAGAACGACGACGTCATGGGTCCGTACGACACCCGCGAGGAGGCGTCGGCGGCGCTCGCGACGGCCCGAGCCAACACCGAGCGGTGGGACGAGGAGGACAAGGAGTGGGACGAGTGGGGCTCCTCCGGCGGCTCGGGGTCCGACGAGGAGGGCGAGGACTGAGCGTGAGCAGGCCGGGTGTGAGCGCCGGCACAGCCTGACCGGGCGGGGTCCCGCTAGCATCGGTGACGGCGGGTCCCGCAGCCAGGACTACCCAGTGTGGGGTGTGTCGGTTCCGGCGGTCGACCTCAGCCAGGAGGTCCGGCATGACCGCTCACTCTCCACTGTCCTCGGCACCGCGGCGCGTCGTGATCCTGGGAGCCGCCGGGCGCGACTTCCACAACTTCAACGTCCTGTTCCGGGCTGACCCCGGCTACCGCGTGGTCGCCTTCACCGCGACCCAGATCCCCGACATCGACGGCCGCGTCTACCCGGCGGAGCTGGCAGGTGACCATTACCCGGACGGCATCCCGATCGTCGCCGAGACCGAGCTGGACCGGCTCATCGCGGACGAGCACATCGACGTTGCGGTCTTCTCCTACTCCGACGTCCGGCACGAGCACGTCATGCACCTCGCGTCGCGCTGCATCGCCGCCGGTGCCGACTTCTGGCTTCCGGGGAGTCGCAGCACGATGCTGCGAAGCACCCGACCCGTCGTCGCGGTCACCGCGGTCCGCACCGGGGTGGGCAAGTCCCAGACCTCCCGTTTCCTCGCTCGGTCCTTGACCGACCTCGGGCACCGGGTCGTCTCGATCCGCCACCCGATGCCCTACGGGGACCTCGCCGCCCAGGCCTGTCAACGATTCGCCGACCATGCCGATCTCGACCGCTACGAGTGCACGATCGAGGAGCGCGAGGAGTACGAGCCGCATATCGCCGATGGCCTGGTCATCTACTCCGGCGTCGACTACGAGCGGATCCTGCGTGAGGCCGAGGAGGAGGCCGATGTCATCCTCTGGGACGGCGGCAACAACGACCTGCCCTTCTTCGAGACCGACCTGCACATCACCCTCGTCGACCCGCTCCGCCCCGGTGACGAGACCGCGTACCACCCTGGCGAGGCCAACGTCCGGATGGCCGACGTCATCGTGGTGGCCAAGTGCGACTCAGCGGACCCGGAGGCGATCGCGGCGGTCCAGGAGTCGGCGCGGGTCCTCAACCCGACCGCCCGCGTCGTGCTCGCGGACTCGCCGGTCACGGTCGACGACCCCTCGCTTGTCGCGGGTCGGCGCGTCGTCGTCATCGAGGACGGCCCGACCCTCACGCACGGTTCGATGTCCTTCGGCGCCGGCGTCGTCGGCGCCCGAGCAGCAGGAGCCGCCGAGATCGTCGACCCGGCCCCCTATGCGGTGGGCTCGATCGCCGAGGTGTACCGCGCATACCCGAACGCCCGCGGCGTGCTGCCCGCGATGGGGTACGGGCCGGAGCAGGTGCGCGACCTCCAGGCCACCATCGCCGCCGTGCCGTGCGACGTGGTGGTCTCGGGCACCCCCATCGACATCACCCGGGTCATGACGCCGGACAAGCCGGTGGTCCGGGCTCGCTACTCCCTGCGGGAGCGTCGTCCCGGCGGCCTCGAGGAGGCCCTGCGCGCTCTCCTTGCCGGACCGGGTTCCGAATAGCGGCCTCGCGCCGGGCCGCCCGCTCGCGACCTCGACAGGGTCGGGTCACCAGGCGAGATCCTGCTCGACCTGCGGTCCGAAGGGGAGCGCGACGTGCTCGGGTCGCGCCGGGGCGAACGGGATTCGCCACCTCGGGCGTCGGGCGGGCCGGTATCGCTCGATCACGAGCACCGTGGTCGCCACGGACATCGCGGCGAGGTGGGCTTCCGTCGCGAGCAGGACCAGGACCATGATCGGGCCGCAGGACGCGGCGCACGCCGAGCCGGCGACGACGCCGTAGCGCCACGCGTCCGCTCGCGCAGCCGCTCCGAAGACCCGCAGCGGCGGCGTGCGATGGCAGACGTTGAGACAGGCCTGGCGCAGCGGAGAGCACTGCCAGACCAGGACAGCCACGACGGTCAAGCCGATGAGCAGCCGGCTGTCGCCGAGGGCGTGCGCGAAGGGCAGCGCCACCAGCCCCCCGAGCAGCCAGACCAGCCCGTAGCCGCTGGTGAAGACGAGCAGCGTCAGCCGCCGCGTCCGGCGGAGGCTGCCGCGCCACAGGTGCGAGACCTCACGGAGCAGGAGGAGCGGCGACATGGCGAGGACCATCGCGAGCCACATCGCCATACCCAGCGTGGGGACGAGTCCAGGGGGAAGGTGGGTCACGGCACCCGTGGCGTGCCCGACGTGTCCGGCGCCGCCCTGCACCACGAGCGCGGTGTGCGGGTGCGCAGCGGACATCGATGTCAGCCACACCATGATCGTCCAGCCCAGGAGGCTGACCGAGAGCACGGCCGGAGCGGGCGCCCGGCGCAGCGTGGCGCCGAGCGCCTGCCCGGCTCGCACGACTCCACCCCGTCGCCGGCTCATGTCGCGAGCATGAACACGCTCACCCGGTCGATCGTCACATCGGCCTGCGCAACCGTCTCGTTGTCGGGTACGAACCGCACCTGGATGGCGTCGAGCCGGTCGCCCGAGATCTGGAGTTCGTCGACGATCTGGCTGATCTCGATCACCTGGTTCAGGCCGCTTCCGGCGTTCGGACCGCTCTCGTCACTGGCCGCGGACACACCGAAGAGGGAGAGCGTCCCGGCGAACCGTTCGCTGTCCCCGCCGCTCTCGAGTTCCTCCGGCAGGTCCACGTAGACGTCGTAGTTCGCAGAGTCCGCGGTGCCCCGGATCCCCTCGAGCTTGAGGAAGACGCGCGCCGGTTCGCCCACCGCCTCGTCGTCCGGGGCCATCGCGCGTTCCAGGGTCCGTCGCACCGCGTCGGCGCCGGCCCTGTCCATCCGGATCTCGTCCCTCGTCTCACCGATGATGCGCACGCTCCCGGCGCTGGCGCCGATGAGCTCGGGCTCGCTGCCAGTGGACATCTCCGCTCCTTCCCGGCCACCGGCCCCGGTGGTCGCATCCTCCGGCGGCAGCTCCAACCGCTCGAGGCGCCGCCGCCGACGATCGCGCTCGCTTGGCGGATGCGGTTCCGCTCCCTCGCCGTCGTAGACGTAGCCAAGGGGGTCGGCGGTCGTGTCGATCACGTCGGCCGCGGTGAACTCCCACTCGGTGCCACCCACCTCCGGCACGACGAACCCCCGGTCCGCCGGGCCATCGAGCCAGGTCGAGTCGGTCGGGAGGGCGTTCGTTGCCTGCCACGTGGTCCAGAGCCGGTCGATGTTGCAGTGGTGCAGCCAGAAGACCGGGTCGAGTGCCGCGGTCCACGGTGCGGACATCAACCCCCAGTTCTGCCAGGCGTTCGGATCGGCGCCGGGCCTGCTCCCGCCGATCGCTCCGTGCACCCCGTTGTGCGGACCCGACTCCAGCCCCCCGTTGGTCGTCTCCGACTCCGGACCGTGGTGGAAGAGCGTGGCCGGCCCGCCGAAACCCGGCGGGATGTCGTTCGTCCCACCCGCGAACCGGTCGTGCTCCAGCGCCTCGAGCGTGACCCGGGTGGGCGAGATGACGATGGGAGTCGTGCCCCGGCCGAACCTGCGGACGACCCGCAGCGGGTTGTCGGTGCCGTCGGGCAGGGTGGGGTCGGCGAACGCGTCCGGCAGCTGGCGGGCCTGCGGCAGCGTGGTGTCGCTGTAGTTCCAGTAGGGCATCGCCCAGTCCGCCGGGCCGCCCGCCTCGACGACGGCGTCGAGCAGGATGCGCTCGACCGCCGAGAGGTACCCGCGATGCCACGGCAGGAAGTACCAGGTCTGATGCTGGCACTGGTTCATGAACCGGCTCTGCACGCCGTTCGACGGCATCGGCTCGTTCTGCGCGATGACGCCGAACTGCTGCCACACGACCGGATGCCACCCGTGCATCGCCGCGAGGAACCGCCAGCTCGTCGGCTCCGTGAACGGCCGGGCTCGCAGTGCCCGGACCGCCTTGGCGTACCAGAGCAGCGTGTCGGACCAGCCCTCCCCGTCAGCGCGAACCTCACGTCGGATCCGGACCATCTCGGGTCACCCCTTGTCGTCGATCTTCCGCAGCGGACGCCGTGGGGGACGGCGCAGTTCCCTGGGTCGAGGGTGCCACCGGCACGATCACCGGGTGGACCCCTCCTCAGGGTGACAGGTCCGAGGGATCTGCGATAGCCCCGAGGTGCGGAGTCAGCCCTTGCGGTGCACGCTCACGGCGTAGTCGCTCGCGAGGGTCCACTGCGCCCGCTCCCAGGACCCCCACCGCTGCTGCAGTGAGAAGCCGGCGCCGCGCAGCGCGCGGTCGTACTCCGAGATCGGCACGACGTGAGCGGTCTCGGGCAGGTCGGCGCGACTGAGGCCGAAGCCGGCGATCATGTGTCCGCCGGGGACGAGATGGGCCGCGATCTGACGGACGACGGTGTCCAGGGTGCCCTCGGCGAGGAACGGCACGACGTTGCCGGCGAGCACGGCGATCCGGAATCCGCGCGTGCCCGCCCACGTCGACGTGCCCCACGGCGACAGGTTCTCCTGGGAGAGGTCCATCTCCGTGAGGTCGGCGTGGACGTACTCGGTCCCTGGGTCCTCCCGGCGGGCGATGTCGATGAGGTGCCTGTCCGCGTCGACCCCGACCGCGTCGTAGCCCATCCGGGACAGCACCCGGGTGAGCCGCCCGAAGCCGCAGCCCGCGTCGAGAACCCTCGCCGGCGGCGGCACGACCGAGGCGACGAAACGGGCCTCGCCGTGCAGGTCGGCCCCGGCGTCCTCGAGCTCGCTGAAGCGCCTGCGGTATGCGGCGGCCGCCTCCGCCCCCTTGCTCACCTCGGACCAGCGCGTCGGAGGGGGTGTGCGCTGGTCGCTGGACGCGTTCACGCGCGGCTCACTCCTCGAACGAGTGCTCGGCGGCGGGGAAGGAGCCGTCGCGGACCTCGGCGGCGTACTCCGTCGCGGCGCGGGCGAGCTCACCGCGCAGGTCGGCGTACTTCTTGACGAACCGGGGGGCGCGCCCGCCGCGCAGTCCCGCCATGTCCTGCCACACGAGCACCTGGGCGTCGCAGTGGGGGCCGGCGCCGATGCCGATGGTCGGGATCCGCAGCGCGGCCGTGACCTCGGCGGCGACCGGCGCCGGAACCATCTCCATGACGACGGCGAAGCACCCGGCCCCCTGCAGCGCGAGGGCGTCCTCCATGAGCTTGGCCGCACCGGCTCCGCGACCCTGCACCTTGTACCCGCCGAGGACGTGCTCGCTCTGCGGGGTGAAGCCGATGTGGCCCATGACGGGGATGCCGGCCCGCACGAGCAGCTCGACCTCGGGGACCATCGGCTTGCCGCCCTCGAGCTTGACGGCGTGGGCCATGCCCTCCTTCATGAAGCGCGTCGCCGTCGTCAGGGCCTGCTGAGGGCTGGCCTGGTAGGAGCCGAACGGCAGGTCGGCGACCACCATCGCGTGCTTGGCGGCCAGCGTGACCGCGCGGCACAGCGGCACGAGGTGGTCGACGGTGACGGGCACGGTCGTCTCGAACCCGTAGACGTTGTTGCCCGCCGAGTCACCGACGAGGAGCACGGGGATCCGGGCCTCGTCGAAGATCTCCGCCGTGTACATGTCGTAGGCGGTCAGCATCGCCCACTTCTCGCCCTCCTCCTTCATCTTCTGCAGATGCGGGATGCGGATGCGGCGCTGGGGGGCCGCCTGCACGCCTGTGCCGTACGGGGCGGTGGTCTCGCTCATGGTGACGATCCTAGAGCGGTCACGGGGTAGGTTGACCTGCGTGACTGGGCCGTTGTCGATCCGCTTCGTCTCGATGCACACCTCCCCGATCGCGATCCCCGGAGCCGGTGACGCCGGCGGGATGAACGTCGTCGAGCGTCACCAGGCCCACGCCCTGGCCTCGCTCGGCCACACCGTCGAGATGGTCACCCGCCGCGCCGACCCCGACGTGCCCGACGTCGTCGAAGTCGCTCCCGGGGTCACCCTGCGCCACCTGCCCGCCGGACCGCCGACACCGCTGGCCAAGAGCCGCATCGACGACCACCTCGAGGAGTTCTCCACCCACCTGCGCACGCTCGAGGCGCCCGACGTCGTCCACTCCCACCACTGGATGTCGGGGGTCAGCGCGATCCCCTGCGCGCGCGAGTGGGGGGTGCCGCACGTCCAGAGCTTCCACTCGGTCGCCGCGCTGCCGGACAGCCCCCTCGGCGAGGGCGAACCGCCCGAGTCCCCACGCCGGGTCCCGGGTGAGCGGTTCGCCGCCCAGGAGAGCGATCTCGTCATCGCGGTCAGCCACGCCGAGGCGCGCACCGTCATCGACCGGTGCGGAGGCGATCCCAGCCGGATCCGTATCGTCTCGCCCGGGGTCGACCCGCAGATGTTCCGTCCCCTGCTCGCCGGCGAGGAGCCGTGGCGGGTGGAGCCGTATCTCCTCTTCGCGGCCCGCCTGCAACCGCTGAAGGGCGCAGACCTGGCGCTCGCCGCATACGCGCTCCTCGACCCGGCCCTGCGCCCCCGGCTCGTGATCGCCGGCGACACCTCCGAGGACTTCGCCGACTACCGGCAGGAGCTCGACCGCATCGTCGCCGAGCACGACCTGGCCGACGAGGTCGACTTCGTCGGCCCGAAGTCCCCGGACGAGCTTGCTCGCATGCTGCGCGCCTGCCGGATCGCCCTCGTGCCGTCCCACTCCGAGACCTACGGCCTCATCGCACTCGAGGCGAGCGCGAGCTCGGTGCCGGTCATCGCCTCGGCCGCCGGCGGCCTGACCGAGGCGGTCGTCCACGGCTGCTCCGGCGTGCTCATCCCCGAGCGCGAGCCGAGCCTGTGGGCGGCGGCGATGACCCGGGTCCTGCAGGACGGGGAGTATGCGCGGCGCCTGGGCCGCAACGGCCGCACCCATGCGCTGGGGTTCTCTTGGGAGGAGCATGCCGACCACCTCGTCGGCCTGTACCGGAGGCTCGCCGAGGCCGCCAGGGACGCCTCGACCGCGACCTCGCGGCGCGACATCCTGCCGGCGCTGCGCTCGGCCCCGGCCGTCGGGCTGCTGCACGCCCACCCGGACGACGAGTCCCTCGCGACCGGTTCGCTCATCGCCGACCTCGTCGACCACGGGGTGCGGGTGCACGTCCTGACCGCCACCCGCGGCGAGCGGGGCGAGGTCGTCGACGGCCCGCTGAGCCACCTGGAGGGCACCGAGGAGCTCCACGAGCACCGGATGGACGAGCTCGCGGCCGCCCTGTCGGCGCTGGGGGCGCAGCCGCCGGAGCTGCTCGACTACGAGGACTCGGGCATGCAGTGGATCACCGAGACCGTCGCCGGCCCGGCCGACGACCTGGGGGAGCGGGCGCTGACGAGCGCCCCGGTCGAGGAGGTCGCCGAGCGGGTCGCCGACTGGGTGCGCCGGCACGGACTGACCCACCTGGTCACCTACGACTCGACCGGCGGCTACGGCCACCCCGACCACGTCCACCTCCACCATGTCGGCGCCCTGACCTCCGCCCTCACCGGCGTGCCTCTGATCGAGGTGCTCCCCACCCGCCGGGGCGTGCGCTGGCGGGGGGAGTGGACCGAGCTCCCCGGGACCCGCGGACGCGTCGTCGCCGCCATTCGGGCCCACGCGACCCAGGTCACCGTCAGCGACGCCGACGACCCGGCAGGCGTGGCCATCACCCACAGCGGCGGGCAGCCCGACCTCATCCCGCTCGCGGTCGGCCTGCGTCGCTCGACCGACATCGGGACCGGGGTGCGGACCTCCCGCCCGTAGCCCGTTCGACTTTGACAGGATCTGGTCATGGATCGTCAGCAGGAGTTCGTCCTTCGCACCATCGAGGAGCGCGACATCCGGTTCGTCCGGCTGTGGTTCACCGACGTGCTCGGCACGCTGAAGTCGGTCGCGATCGCCCCGGCCGAGCTCGAGGGCGCCTTCGCCGAGGGGATCGGCTTCGACGGCTCGGTCATCGAGGGCTTCGCGCGCGTGTACGAGGCGGACATGCTCGCCCGGCCCGACCCGTCGACCTTCCAGATCCTCCCCTGGCGCGGTGAGGCTCCCGGCACCGCGCGGATGCTCTGCGACATCCTGCTGCCCGACGGCACGCCGAGCTACGCCGACCCCCGCAACGTCCTGCAGCGTGCGTTGACGAAGGCCTCCGACCAGGGATTCACGTTCTACACCCACCCCGAGATCGAGTTCTTCCTGTTCGAGCAGGGCACCAAGGCGGGCCGCACGCCGGTTCCGGTCGACCACGCGGGCTACTTCGACCACGTGCCGCGGGGCCTCGGTCACGACTTCCGCCGCGCGACCATCACGATGCTCGAGTCGATGGGCATCTCGGTCGAGTTCAGCCACCACGAGGGGGCGCCGGGCCAGAACGAGATCGACCTGCGCTACGCCGACGCGCTCACGACCGCGGACAACATCATGACGTTCCGGACCGTCGTCAAGGAGGTCGCGCTCGAGCAGGGGATCTTCGCCTCGTTCATGCCCAAGCCGTTCGCCGACCACCCCGGCTCCGGAATGCACACCCACCTGTCGCTGTTCGAGGGCGACTCCAACGCGTTCTACGAGGCGGGTGCGCCCTACCAGCTCTCGAAGGTGGGCCGGCAGTTCATCGCGGGTCTGCTCACGCACGGCGCCGAGATCACCGCGGTGACCAACCAGTGGGTGAACTCCTACAAGCGGCTCTGGGGCGGCGGCGAGGCCCCGGCCCACCTGACGTGGGGGCACAACAACCGCTCGGCCCTGGTCCGCGTGCCGATGTACAAGCCCAGCAAGGGGCAGAGCAGCCGGGTGGAGATCCGCAGTCTCGACTCGGCGTGCAACCCCTACCTCGCCTTCGCGGTCGTCCTCGCTGCGGGGCTGAAGGGCATCGAGGAGGGCTACGACCTGCCGCCCGAGGCCGAGGACGACGTGTGGAGCCTGACCGCCGGGGAACGCCGCGCGCTCGGGATCAAGCCCCTGCCGGCCTCCCTCTACGAGGCGATCTCGATCATGGAGGGCAGCGACCTGGTCGCCGAGACCCTCGGCGAGCACGTCTTCGACTTCTTCCTGCGCAACAAGCGCCAGGAGTGGGACGACTACCGCCACGAGATCACGCAGTTCGAGCTCAAGCGCTACCTGCGCGCGCTCTGAGATCCGGTTCACGCACCGATGACGGAGCGGGCGCGGGCGCGAGGCGGCAGCCTCCCGGCGGCCGTCGCGCGGCTCGGCTTCGACGACCCCGAGCGGGTGCTCCGGCTGCTGTCCGACCCGGCGGTCGCCGACCTGATCCACACCACGGAGCGGATCGAGGACGAGGGGCTGGCGGCGAGCCTGAGCCGCACGGCCGACCCCGACGCGGCCGCACTCGGGGTGGTGCGGCTCATGGAGCGGGCCGCCGCGGACGCCGGGCTGTATGCGATGGTCACCGCGGGTCTCTCGGAGCCCGGTCGCGCGCGGGAACGGGTGACGAAGGTGCTCGGCGCGTCGGTCGCTCTCACCGACCACCTCGTCGCCCATCCCGCGCAGTGGCGGGCTGTCGTCGACGCCGCTGACCTGAGCGCCCAGGAGCGGATGGACCGGCTGGTCGGCGCGGTCCGCCAGGCCGTCGAGAGCCGCGCGGCGTCAGACACCGACGAAGATGGGGCGCCCGACCCGGTCGACGTGCTCCGGATCGCCTACCGCGAGCAGCTCCTCGGGATCGCAGCCCTGGACGTCACCGCCGAGCAGGCGACCGAGCGCTTCGAGCGCACCGCCGAGGCGCTGGCCGACCTCGCCGCCGCGGCGCTCGAGGCGGCGCTCGTCATCGCGCGCAGCGAGCTCGGCGAGGCCGCCGACCGGACGCGCCTGGCCGTCATCGCGATGGGCAAGACCGGCGGCGGTGAACTGAACTACATCTCCGACGTCGACGTCATCTTCGTCGCCGAGCCCGGTGTGGGACCGGACGGCGAGCCCGTCGACGAGGCCGTCTCGACGGCCCTGGCCGCCGATCTCGCGGCGCGCGTCATGCGGGTGTGCGGCGCGCATACGGCCGCCGGCTCGTTGTGGGAGGTCGACCCGGCCCTGCGGCCCGAGGGCAAGGCCGGACCGCTGGTCCGCACGGTCGGCTCACACCGGGCCTACTACGAGCGGTGGGCCAAGACGTGGGAGTTCCAGGCCCTCCTCAAGGCCAAGCCCGTCGCCGGCGACGCCGAGGTCGGCCGCGCCTATCTCGACGCCATGAGCCCGTTCGTCTGGCAGGCGGCATCGAGGGAGAACTTCGTCGACGAGGTTCAGGCGATGCGCCGGCGGGTGGAGCAGCACGTCCCCAAGGCCGAGGCCGACCGGCAGATCAAGCTCGGGCCGGGCGGGCTTCGGGACATCGAGTTCTCCGTCCAGCTGCTCCAGCTCGTCCATGGCCGCAGCGACGACTCCCTGCGCTCGCGCAACACGCTCGAGGCGCTCGAAGCCCTGTCGGCAGGGGGGTACGTCGGACGGGAGGACGCCGCGACGCTCGCCGACGCATACCGCTTCCTGCGCACCCTCGAGCACCGGATCCAGCTGCACCGGCTGCGGCGCACGCATGTCATGCCGAGCGGTGCCGGCGACCTGCGCAGGCTCGGCCGGGCCCTCGGGCTGCGCAGCCAGCCGGCTGAGGAGATCGTCGCGCAGTGGAGGGCCCGGCAGCGCGAGGTGCGCCGCCTCCACGAGCGGATCTTCTACCGGCCTCTGCTGTCGGCGGTCGCGAGGCTCTCGCGCGACGAGGCGCGTCTGACCCCGGAGGCAGCGCGTGAACGACTCTCGGCGCTGGGCTTCCGCGACCCGCGCGGCGCGCTGCGACACCTCGAGGCCCTCACCGAGGGCCCGTCGCGACGGGCTGCCCTGCAGCGTCAGCTGCTGCCCGTCATGCTCGGCTGGTTCGCCGACGAGGCCGACCCCGACGCGGGTCTGCTCGCGTTCCGCCGGATCTCCGACGAGCTGGGCTCGACGCCGTGGTACCTGCGCCTGCTGCGGGACGAGGGCTCCGCGGCCGAGCGGCTCGCGCACACCCTGGCCCGCTCGCGGTATGCAGGCGACCTGCTCGAGCAGGCGCCCGAGAGCGTCCAGTTCCTCGGGGACCCCAAGGGTCTGACGCCACGGACCCGGGACGAGATCCTCACCCGGATGCGCGCGGCCGCGGGTCGGCGGGACACCGCTGTCGACGCCATCGCCGCCGCTCGGGTGATCCGACGCTCCGAGCTCTTCCGCATCGCCGTCGCCGACCTGACCGGGCGGATCGGGCTCGGCGACGTGGGCCCAGCGTTGACCGCGGTGACCACCGCGCTGCTGGAGGTGGCGCTCGAGCACGTCACCAAGGACGTGGTCGCCCGCACCGGAGGACGTCCGCTCACCCGCATGCTCGTCGTCGGCATGGGGCGCCTCGGCGGCGGTGAGCAGAGCTACGGATCCGACGCCGACGTCCTGCTCGTCCACGACCCCGTGGATCAGGACTCCGGCGGTGGCGACGCCCAGGCAGCCCAGGACCAGGCCGTCGAGATCGTCAAGGAGCTCGTCAAGGTCCTCGGGCAGCGGGGGCCGGACCCGGTCGTCGAGATCGACACCGACCTGCGACCCGAGGGCAAGAACGGACCCCTGGTGCGCTCACTGGCCTCCTACGCCGAGTACTACGGTCGCTGGGCGCACGTCTGGGAGCGCCACGCCCTGGTCCGCGCGGCGCCGGTGGCCGGCGACGTGGATCTGGCCGAACGCTTCGTCGCGCTCATCGACCCGCTCCGCTGGCCCGAGGAGGGCCTGACCGCGGAGCAGCTGCGCGACATCCGCCGCCTCAAGGCGCGTATGGAGGCCGAGCGCCTGCCCCGGGGCGCCGACCGCAAGACGCACCTGAAGCTGGGGCACGGAGGCCTCTCCGACGTCGAGTGGGTCGTCCAGCTCACCCAGCTCCGCCACGCCCACGACCACCCGTCGCTGCGGACGCCGTCCACGCTCGAGGCGCTCGACGCGGCCGTCTCCGCCGGACTGATCGACGGCGAACGCGGCACCGACCTGCGTCGGGCCTGGGAGCTCGCGTCGCGGATCCGCAACGCCGGCGTGCTGTTCCGCTCGCGGGGCCTCGAGTCGCTCCCGAGCGACCCGCGCGAGGCCGACGGGGTGGCCCGCATCCTCGGCATGCCGGCCGGCTCGGGGGAGATGCTCACCGACACCTACCGCCGGTACGCCCGCCGCGCCCGAGCGGCACACGAGAAGCTCTTCTACGACTGACCTCTCCCACGCGACGGACGGTTCAGCGCTGGCTGCCGACAGTCACTGCCAACGCTGAACCGTCCCTCGCGAGCGGCGGAGGGCATCGGAGGCGGCAGGGGGGTGAGACGGGTTCGGGCACACCGCATACGCGCTCGTAGACTCGACGGCATGATGTCCGTCCTCGACCTGCGTGGACGCAGCCTCACGCTGCGCGACCTGCGCACGGCCCTGCCCCGCGCCGAGTTCGACGTCGAGGCGGCCCTGCATGCGGTCCGACCGATCTGCGAGGACGTGCGCGAGCGCGGAGCCGAGGCGCTGTATGCGGCGGCCGAGCGGTTCGACGGCGTGCGCCCGCCACGGCTGCGGGTCCCCGCCGACGTCATCGCCGCCGCGCTCGGCATCCTCGACCCGACGGTCCGCGAGGCGCTCGAGGAGTCCATCCGGCGGGCCCGCCTCGTGCACGCCGACCAACGCCGCAGCGACGGCGTCACCCAGGTCAGCGCCGGAGGACGGGTCACCGAGCGGTGGGTGCCGGTGGACCGGGTCGGCCTCTACGTCCCGGGCGGGCTCGCGGTCTACCCGAGCAGCGTCGTGATGAACGTGGTGCCTGCCCAGCTGGCCGAGGTCGGCAGCATCGCCGTCGCGAGCCCACCTCAGCGGGACGCCCCGCAGGGGTTCACGGGCTGGCCGCACCCGACGATCCTCGCCGCCTGCGCCCTCCTCGGGATCGAGGAGGTGTACGCGATGGGCGGTGCTCAGGCGGTCGCCGGATTCGCCTACGGCTTCGATGATCGTCGCGAGGACGGCGTCGACGTGTGCGAGCCGGTCTCCCTCGTCACCGGTCCGGGCAACATCTACCTCGCGGCGGCCAAGCGGCTTCTCAAGGGCCTGATCGGCATCGACGCCGAGGCCGGACCCACAGAGATCGCGATCCTCGCCGATGCCACCGCCGACGCCGAGCACGTCGCGGCCGACCTGATCAGCCAGGCCGAGCACGACCCGCTCGCCGCCTCGGTCCTCGTCACCGACAGCGCCGAACTGGCCGACTCGGTCGCAGCCGCGCTCGAGCGCCGAGTCGCCCGGACCAAGCACCAGGAGCGGGTCAGCACGGCGCTGGCCGGCGCGCAGTCCGGTGTCGTCCTCGTCGACGACGTCGACACCGGCCTGGACGTCGTCAACGCCTACGCCGCCGAGCACCTCGAGATCCACACCGAGGACGCCTCCGAGGTCGCCGCCCGGGTGCGCAACGCCGGCGCCGTCTTCGTCGGCACCTGGGCGCCGGTCAGCCTCGGCGACTACTGCGCCGGCTCCAACCACGTCCTGCCGACCGGCGGCTGCGCCATCCACAGCAGCGGCCTGTCCGTGCAGTCCTTCCTGCGCGGCATCCACGTCGTCGAGTACGACCGGGACGCGCTGCGCGAGGTGGGCCCCCACGTCGTCGCGCTGGCCCGCGCGGAGGACCTGCCCGGCCACGGTGACGCGATCATCGCGCGCCTGCCGGAGCTGGAGTGAGCCGGTGACCGCCAAGAGCCCGGGCCTGCGCCCGGAGATCGACGCTCTGCTGCGCCCAGACCTGCGCGGGCAGTCCCCCTACGGCGCGCCCCAGCTCGACGTCCCCGTCGCCCTGAACACCAACGAGAACTCCTACCCCGTGCCGGACGTCGTCGTCGAGTCGATCACCGCCGCCGTCCGAGCGGTGGCCACGGGCCTGAACCGCTACCCAGACCGTGAGTTCACCGAGCTGCGGGAGGCGCTCGCCGCATACCTCTCCCGCTCCGCCACCGCCGTCGGTGCGGACCAGGTCTGGGCCGGCAACGGCAGCAACGAGGTCCTCCTGCACCTGCTGCAAGCGTTCGGGGGGCCGGGACGGACTGCCCTCGGCTTCACGCCCGCCTACTCGATGCACCCGATCATCACCCGCACGACCGGAACCCGCTGGGTCGACGGGATGCGTGGCGTGCGGGGTCCGGACGGATCCGACCGGGGCAGGCCCTTCGACCTCGACGCGGCCGGCGCCGAGGCCCAGGTGCGCGAGCACGCCCCCGATGTGGTGTTTCTCTGCTCGCCGAACAACCCGACGGGCACCGCTCTCGGACTCGACGTCGTCGAGGCCGTCCATGACGCGGCCCCTGAGGCGCTCGTCGTCGTCGACGAGGCCTACGCCGAATTCGCCCGCCCGGGAACGCCGTCGGCACTGACCCTGCTCGCCGGTCGCCCGCGCCTGGTCGTCACCCGCACGATGAGCAAGGCCTTCGCCCTCGCCGGCGCCCGCCTCGGCTACCTGGCCGCTGACCCCTCCGTGACCGACGCCCTGCGCCTGGTGCGGATGCCCTACCACCTCGGCACCCAGACCCAGGCGGTGGCCCTCGCGGCCCTGGCGCACACCGACCTCATGCTCGCCACCGTCGGGGCCATCAAGGACCAGCGCGACCGCATCGTCGCCGCCCTGCCCTCCCTCGGCCTGGTGCCCGTGCCGAGCGACGCCAACTTCGTCCTCTTCGGTCTCCTGCCCGACTCGGCCGCCACGTGGCGCGCGCTGCTCGACCGGGGCGTCCTGGTCCGGGACGTCGGCATCGCCCACTACCTTCGGGTGACAGCCGGCACCGAGGCGGAGACGACCGCCTTCCTCGACGCCCTCACCCTCGTCCTCGACCACGGCGCCGACCCCCAGACCAGCGCCCGGACAAGAGCCCACACCAGCCCTCAGACCAGCCGTCACACCAGCAGGGAGACCGCATGAGCACCGACGACCGGTCGACGCACCGGACCGCCAGCCTGACCCGCACGACCTCCGAGAGCTCGGTCAGCGTCCGGGTCGACCTCGACGGCACCGGCCGGGGAGACGTCTCGACAGGGGTGCGGTTCTACGACCACATGCTCCTGTCGCTGGCCAAGCACTCGCTGATCGACCTCGAGATCGAGGCCACCGGCGACATCGACGTCGACGCTCACCACACCGTCGAGGACGTCGCGATCCTGCTCGGCGACGCGCTCAAGGAGGCGCTCGGCGACAAGTCGGGCATCAGCCGCTTCGGCGACGCCACCGTGCCGCTCGACGAGGCGCTGGTCCAGGCTGTGGTCGACGTCGCCGGTCGTCCGTATGCCGTCCACACCGGCGAGCCGGCCGGTCAGGAGTACGTCGTCATCGGTGGCCAGTACGTCGGCTCCCTCACCCGCCACGTCATCGAGACCCTGGCACACCACGCGGGCATCGCCCTGCACGTCCGCGTGCTGTCCGGCCGCGATCCGCACCACATCGTCGAAGCCCAGTTCAAGGCCATCGCGCGAGCCCTGCGGGCGGCAGTGGCCCGCGACCCCCGGGTCCAGGGGGTCCCGAGCGCCAAGGGTGTCCTGTAGCCCGCCGCGCCCGGGACACGCCACCGGGAACCCCGAGCGGGTCCCGGCGTGCGGCACGATGTGACCGTGACCAGTCGGCGACAGGAGAGGATGCGACCGGTGAGCGTGCGCGGCGTGCTCCTGATCAAGGGCACCCCATCGGAGACCGAGGCATGGGTGCGCCGTGGGGTCGTCGCCGCCCACGTCGTGCCCGCCGGCGCCTGGGTCGGCATCTGTCCGGCGGAGTCCCAGACCCGGGTCCCCGAGCCCTACGACGCCGTCGTCCCCGCCCTAGCCGGCCATCCGCTGCGCCGCAACCAGCGTCCGGGCATCGGCTTCTTCGTCACCCGTGACGACTCGGGGGAGCGGGGCCTGCTCACGCTCCAGTCCGGAAGGGTGCGCCCGACCACCGCCTGGCTGGCGTGGACGCCTCGGCGCGGCACGCATACCCTCCCGCCGTTGCCGGCCCCGAGCATCGCCGACCTCGCCGCGGCGGTGGGCCGCCCGGGCGCCCGGGGCCGCGTCCTCGACGCCCTGCGGGCCCAGCGCGCCGGGGTCGACGAATGGCTCACCGGCGTGATGCTCGCCCTCGACCTGCCCGCGGTCGACCTCATCCTCGGCGCCCCTCGGGCGGTGCCCGTGACCGAGCCCGAGGAGAAGTCCGTGCAGACCTTCGCCTCGCTCACCGCCGACGACCTCCGTGAGGAGCAGACCCGATGACCCGACCCTCCGTCGTCGTTCTCGACTACGGCAGCGGCAACGTCCGCTCGGCCGTCCGCGCCCTGGAGCACGTGGGCGCCGACGTCGAACTGACGAACGACCCCGCCGCGGCGCTCGCCGCCGACGGCCTCCTCGTCCCCGGCGTCGGCAACTTCCACTCGTGCATGGAGCAGCTGGCCGCCGCTCACGGCCCGCTCCTCATCGACCGTCGCCTCGCCGGCGGCCGCCCCGTCCTCGGGATCTGCGTCGGGATGCAGGTGCTCTTCGAGGGCTCCGACGAGCCCAGTCCCACGCCGCGTCCGGGTCTGGGCGAGTGGCCGGGGCGGGTCGAGCGGCTGCGCGCGGACATCGTGCCGCACATGGGGTGGTCCCATGTCGAGGCCGCCGAGGGAACGAGGCTGTTCGCGGGCATCGAGCGGGAGCGGTTCTACTTCGTCCACTCGTATGCGGTGCGCGAGTGGGAGATGCCCGTTCCCACGGGTGCGTTCGCGGTCGTCGCGCCCAAGGTCACGACGGCGACGCACGGCGACTCCTTCGTCGCGGCCGTCGAGAACGGCCCCCTGACCGCAACCCAGTTCCACCCGGAGAAGTCCGGTGAGGCCGGCCTGGCGCTGCTGCGCAACTGGCTCGGCACCCTCTGACGACTGGTCGAGGTTCGAGGTGACGCCCAGGACCCCGACCGACACAAGGGAGGCGGTCGGGCGCGCTCGAACCGGTCATTAGGCTGGCTCGGGTGACGACAGACCACTCGGCGACGCACTCCGACCCCGACCCGCCCCGCCTCGAGCTCCTGCCCGCCGTGGACGTGCGCGACGGACGCGCGGTCCAGCTCCAGCAGGGCATCGCGGGCAGCGGCTGGGAGTTCGGCGACCCGGTCGAGGCCGCCCTCGCCTGGCAGGAGCACGGCGCGGAGTGGATCCACCTCGTCGACCTCGACCGCGCCTTCGGGACCGGCTCGAACGCCGACCTGCTGGCCGAGATCGTCGGACGCCTCGACATCGCGGTCGAGATGAGCGGTGGCATCCGTGACACCGACTCGCTCGAGGCGGCGCTGGCGACAGGGTGCCGCCGGGTCAACATGGGCACCGCCGCGCTCGAGCACCCCGAGTGGACGGCTGGGGCCATCGCCCGGCACGGCGACCGGATCGCGATCGGTCTCGACGTCCGGGGCACGACTCTCGCCGCCCGCGGGTGGACCCGCGAGGGAGGCGACCTGTGGGAGACGCTCGAGCGGCTCGACCGCGAGGGATGTGCACGCTATGTCGTCACCGATGTCGCCAAGGACGGCATGCTCCAGGGCCCGAACCTCGACCTGCTCCGGGACGTCTGCTCGCGCACGGACCGGCCGGTCGTCGCGAGCGGCGGGGTGTCGGTCCTGGAGGACCTCGCGGCCATCCGCGGGCTCGTCCCTCTCGGCGTCGAGGGAGCCATCGTCGGCTCTGCGCTCTACACGGGCGCCTTCACCCTTCCGGAGGCACTCGAGGCGGCGGGTCGGCCGTGACGGGCGGGGACACGAACGACGTCGGGGGCGCGCCGACCGGACCACCGCATACCCATGACTCCGCGGGACAGACCTTCGGCGGACGCAGTCTCGAGGCGAGCGGCTTCGAGGCCGACGACGGCTCCGCCGACGAGGCGCTCGTCATCGCCCGAGCGAACCCCGCCGACGAGCGCACCTGGATGGCCGCCCTGGCCCGCTCGCGCTTCCTCGTCCCAGTGCTCGCCGTGCCGGGCGAGACGGAGGAGGTCGACGGACGTCTCGTGGAGAAGACCAGCGACATGGCCATGGTCACCCTGACCGCACCGGACGGGCAGCGTGCGCTTCCGGTGTTCACGGGCACCGCCGCGCTGCGGGCCTGGGACGAGAAGGCCCGCCCGATCCCCGTCGAGGCCAGCCGGGCCGCACAGGCCGCCATCGCGGAGAGCTGCGATGTGGTCGTCGTCGACGTCGCCGGCCCCGATGCCTTCGTGCTGCGCCCGAGCATGATGTATGCGCTGGCCCAGGGCCGCGACTGGCTCCCCGGGCACGAGGACCCGTTCGTCGCCCAGTCCGTCGGACACGCGCTCGCCCGCGAGGAGCTCGTCCTCGACCACGACCTGGTGCCGGGCGAGCCGGCCGGCCAGGGTGTCCTGGGCATCCGCCTCGTGCTGCGGGCGGGCCTGCGCGCCGAGGACGTCCAGGCGCTCGCGACCCGGGTGGGGGAGCGGCTCGCCACCGACGGTGAGTTCCGTGCTCGCGTGGACGGCGTCTCGTTCATCCTCGCGGGCGGGTGAGGGGGTGGTGCCACCTGCGGGGTGCAGCCCGTTCGGCACCACGCGCAGCTGCCGCACTTTGAGCCCGTGCCTGCCCGGCTGCTACCCTTGATGAACCGGCTTCGTCTGCACGTGTGCAGGCCAGGCGCAAGAGAGGCTCTCGAGCTTCCACCCCGGCACCCGCAGCATCCCGATCACGAGCATCACGATCACAGGGGGCCGAGGTTCCGAGGTACCCGTTCCGGGTCGGCCCCGCCGCACCCACTGCGGGCCCGAAGGCTTCTTGCGCGCATGCCAAGGAGCCTTTTTCGTTTTCTCTCCGGCGGAGCCGCCGCCGCAGAGCTCAACCGTTCGAAGGAGCAGCACATCAGCGAGCCCCGCATCAACGAGCGCATCCGGGTCCCCGAGGTGCGCCTCGTCGGCCCCAACGGCGAGCAGGTCGGGATCGTCCGCGTCGAGGACGCCCTCCGACTGGCCGCCGAGGCAGATCTCGACCTCGTCGAGGTGGCCCCCATGGCCAAGCCGCCCGTCGCCAAGCTCATGGACTTCGGCAAGTACAAGTACGAAGCCGCCATGAAGGCCCGGGAGGCTCGCAAGAACCAGGTCAACACGGTCATCAAGGAGATCAAGCTCCGCCCGAAGATCGACCCGCACGACTACGGCACGAAGAAGGGCCACGTCGAGCGGTTCCTCAAGGGCGGCGACAAGGTCAAGGTCACGATCATGTTCCGCGGCCGTGAGCAGTCCCGTCCCGAGCTCGGGTTCCGGCTCCTGCAGCGCCTGGCCGAGGACATCGCCGACCTCGGGGTCGTCGAGAGCCAGCCGAAGCAGGACGGCCGCAACATGGTCATGGTCATCGCGCCGACGAAGAAGAAGTCCGAGGCCATGGCCGAGCAGCGCCGCAAGCGCGACCGCGAGGCCGCCGAGCGGACCGCCTCGCACGACGCGCCGGCCGAGACGCAGGCGGAGGCCGAGCTCGAGAGCACCGCGACCACACAGCCGAGCGAGGCAGGGTCCGCAGCGTCCTGACCGGGGCGCGCACCGCATACCTCGACACCGTCCTGACCCGCGGACATCGACACCCCTTCGCACCAGGACCACCCACACACCACCCCCACGCGCCGGCCGACCGGGCGGGCGCGCGAGAGACAAAGGAGATCGGCAGCCATGCCGAAGAACAAGACCCACAGCGGCGCCAAGAAGCGCTTCCGTGTCACCGGCTCGGGCAAGATCATGCGCGAGCGGGCCGGCGTGGTCCACAAGTTCCACGAGAAGACCCCGCAGAAGGCGCGGGCCCTCTCCAAGGACGTCGTGGTCAGCAAGGCTGACACCAAGGCCGTCAAGAAGATGCTCGGTCGCTGACCGACTGCCCCGATCCCTTAACGAACGAGAAGGAGAACTCACGTGGCACGCGTGAAGCGGGCAGTCAACGCCCAGAAGAAGCGCCGCACCGTCCTCGAGCAGGCGAGCGGCTACCGCGGACAGCGCTCTCGCCTGTACCGCAAGGCCAAGGAGCAGGTCACCCACTCCCTCGGCTACGCCTACCGGGACCGGCGCGCCAAGAAGGGCGACTTCCGTCGCCTCTGGATCCAGCGGATCAACGCTGCGGCCCGCGCCAACGGCATGACCTACAACCGGTTCATCCAGGGTCTGAAGGCTGCCGAGGTCGAGGTCGACCGCCGCATCCTCGCCGACCTCGCGGTCAACGACGCGCCGGCCTTCGCCGCCCTCGTCGAGATCGCGAAGGCCAACGTCCCGGCCACGGCCGACGCCTCGGCCTGATCCGGATCCGCTGAGCCAGGTGCTCACGAACCCACAGTCCGACCGCATCAAGGCGGTCCGGGCCCTCACGAAGCGGTCGGTGCGCACGCGCACCGGCCGCTTCGTCGTCGAAGGTCCGCAAGGTGTGCGCGAGGCGGTCCGGCACGCGCCCGAGTGCATCATCGACGTGTATGCGACGGTCGCCTCCGCGCGCCGCTACGCCGACGACATCATCGAGCCCGCGCGGGCCGCGGGTCTGTATGTCCACGAGGCCGCCGACGAGGTCCTCGACGCGATGGCGGACGCGGACACTCCCCAGGGTGTCCTCGCCGTCGTGTCCGACCGTCAGGCGACACTCGACGACATCCTCGCAGCGGACCCGCGGCTGCTCGTGCTGCTCACCCACGTGCGCGACCCGGGAAACCTCGGCACCGTGATCCGGGCCGCCGACGCGATGGGAGCCGACGCAGTGCTCGTCAGCGAGTCCTCGGTCGACGTGACCTCGCCGAAGGTGGTGCGCTCGACCGCGGGGTCGCTGTTCCACGTGCCGATCGTGCGGGGTCTGCCCGTCGAGGCCACCCTGCGCCGGCTCCGCGCGGCGGGCATCCGCAGTCTGGCCGCCGACGGTCACGGCACGCTGCCGCTGCCCGACGCGGACCTCGCCGAGGCCCACTGCTGGGTCCTGGGCAACGAGGCGTGGGGGATTCCCGAGGAGGTGCGGGCAGCGTGCGACGCGGTCGTGCGGGTCCCGATCCACGGCCTGGCCGAGTCGCTCAACCTCGCGATGGCCGCCACCATCTGCCTCTATGCCTCGGCTGACGCACTCCACCGTGTCGGCGCGCGTGACCCGAATCCGGGGACGGACACCCCGTAGGTTAGGGGTATGAGCGGGGAGCGGTTCGGGGAGAGTGCTGTCGAGGGCGACAGGGTGCCCGACCCGCGTGCACCCCGTGCGAGCGACCCCGACGGCACGGCGGCCGCGGACGAGATGGCCGAGCTGCTGCCCGACGGGTTCATTGCCCTGACCGCCGAGGGCACCGTCGACTCGTTCAACCGCCGTGCGGTCGAGATCTGCGGGGTCGCGCCCTCGGTGCTGCGCGGCGGCGACGTCCGGGAGGTGCTGCCGCTGCAGGACGTGCACGGCCGGGACTGGTGGGAGATCAGTGAGCCCTCCCGCAGGCTGCCTACGACGACGGGGCACCGCGAGAAGGCCCTGATGCTCCGCAGCGGCCGGATGGTCCTGCTCACGGCACGCTACCTGCGTGACCCCGAGGGCCGACTCTTCGGCATGCTCCTCGCGCTACGCGACGCGGCCGAACGCGAGCGCGCCGAGGCCGCGGTCGCCGAGCTGATCACGACGGTCGCCCACGAGCTCAGGTCGCCGGTGGCCGGGATCACCGGGTTCACCTCGAGCCTGCTGCAGCATTGGGAGCGCTTCGACGACGGCGACAAGCGGGTCATGCTCGAGACCATCCAGCACGACGCCCAGCGGGTCACCCGCCTCATCACCGAGCTGCTCGACGTCGCGCGGATCGACGCCCGGACCCTCCAGGTCCGGCCCCAGCCGTTGGATCTCGAGGCGCTGCTGCGCGCCCATGTCGCGCGATGCGTGGTCTCCGGAGAGCCGCAGGACCGCTTCGAGCTGCGGGTCGCCGGGGACCTGCCCGAGCTGTGGGCCGATCCGGACCGCCTCGAACAGGTGGTGGCCAACCTCGTCGACAACGCGCTCCGGCACGGGGCCGGTCTGGTCCGGATCGAGGTGGATCGCGCGAGCCTCGACGACGGCACGGCCGCGGTGTCGGTCGCGGTCAGCGATCAGGGGGACGGGATCGCCGACGGGAACCGCGAGCTGGTCTTCTCCCGCTACTGGCAGGGTGGGGCCAAGTCGGGGACCGGACTGGGGCTGTTCCTCGTGCGCGGCATCGTGGCCGCCCACGGCGGCAGCATCCGCGTGTCCGACGCACCCGGGGGCGGCGCCCGGCTCGAGCTGCTCCTCCCGGCCCGCTCCGACAGCGGATGAGAGGGCGTCCGGTGCGGCCCTAGGATGGGCCGGTGCTGCGCCGGTATCGGGACGTTCTCGCGATCCCGGCCATCCGCACCGCGATCGTCGTCGGGTTCCTGGCGCGCCTGCCGTTCTTCGGGGCGGGCATCGTCGTCACCCTCCATGTCGTGCGCACCCTGGAACGGTCCTACACCGACGCAGGAGTCGCCTCGGCGGTGCTCGTCCTGGCCATCGCGGTGTCCGGCCCGTGGCGCGGTCGCCTGCTGGACCGCTGGGGGCTGCGGCGGGTGCTGGTTCCGTCGATCGTCGTGCAGAGCGGCTATGCCGTCGTGGCGCCGACGCTGGAGTTCGGTCCGTTCCTGGTGGCGCAGGCGGTGGCGGGACTGTTCTTCATCCCGGTCCAGCCCATCCTGCGCCAGGCGGTCATGGCGGCGGCGCCGGAGGACCGTCGGCGCACCGTGCTGTCCCTGGACGGGGTCGTCCTCGAGCTGTCCGCCGGGCTCGCACCGGCGATCGCCGTGTGGGCGGCCACGACGTGGGACACCGCCATCGTGCTCCGCGGGGTGTTCTTCGCCAGTGCGCTCGCCGGTGTGATCCTCTTCGTCGTCGACCTGCCGCTTCGGCGCGTCGGCTCGGCCGCGGCCACCGGGCCCCGGCCGAGCACCCGCTCGTGGTTCGGAGTCGGCGTCCTCGCACTCCTCGCCGGCGGTGTGACGAGCACCCTCGTGTTCGCCGGAACGGATCTGTCCGCGGTCGCGACCCTCAACGAGGTGGGGCGGGCCTCGTCCATCGGGTGGGTGCTGGCGCTCTGGGCAGTGGGCTCGCTCATCGGCGGGCTTGCGTACGGCAGCGTCCAGCGCCCGCTCAGCCCGTTCCTGCTGCTCGCCGTCCTGGGTGTCATCACCCTGCTGCCCGCTCTGTCGACGGGTGCGCTGAGTCTCGGGCTGCTGCTGCTCGTCGCGGGGCTGCTGGGTCAACCGGTGGTGACCTCGACCGTCGAGGCCCTCACCGACCGGGTGCCGGAAGCGGCGCGCGGCGAGGCGATGGGGTGGCACTCGACGGCCATGACCACGGGGATCGCGCTCGGTGCCCCGGTCAGCGGGGTCGCCATCGACGCCTACGGGGGCGCGGGCGGCTTCGTCCTCGTCGGGTCCGTCGCGATCGTCGTCGGGCTCACCCTGTGGGTGCTGTCGGGTCGGCGGGCCCGGTCACGGGTCGGCTGACCCGGCCGGGTTCCTACCCGAACGCAGCGGAGCCGACGTCGGACTCGCCGGCCTCGATGGCCTGCACGATCCGACGGGCGACGACCTGCGGCTCGAGCCCGCGCGGCATTCGCGGGGCGGCGCCGGCCAGCGGTCGGTCGGCCAGTCCGGTCTCGGTATGCGGGGGCCGGGCGTCGATGACGCTCACCTTCATCCGGCGCAGCTCTCGCGCGAGAGCACCGTCGGCAGCGGTCAGGGCCGCCTTGGTCGCGGCGTACGGGACCATCCCCGGCAGGGGCTGCTCGGCGACGACGGCCGAGACGTTGCAGACGAAACCGCCGGTCTCCGCGAGCGCTGGGGCCACGCGTCGGATCATCCAGAGGGGACCGATGACGTTGGTCATGAACAGCTCCTCGACCACGATGTCCTCGGTGTCGACGAGCGGACCGAACGCGACGACTCCGGCGGCGTTGACGACGCCGTCGAGACGTCCGTAGCCGTCCTGGGCCGCCTCGACGATCCGGTCACCGGCGGAGGCATCGGTCAGGTCCGCCAGGACCGTGACGGCCCCGGCGATCCCGACGGCTGCGAGCCGGTCCGGGTCGCGCCCGGCGAGCACGAGACGCGCTCCACGGTCGGCGAGCTCACGGGCGATGAGCGAGCCGAGCGCTCCGCTCGCACCGATGACGGCGACGACCGATCCGTCCAGGGTGTGTCCAGGCATGGGCCAACTCTATGAATGTGCGCCCCGGGATGGACGTGCGCTCGGGTCACTCCGCCTTCGCCGGTGATGACCCGTACTGGACCAGGAGGTCGGCGACCCGGCTTCGCGGCCGCCCGATGAAGGCGCGTCCACCGACCAGGAGCACCGGTCGCTGCATGAGCTCGGGGTGGGCCAGCAGGGCTGCGACGACCCCGTCCGCATCGGCGACGTCCGCCTCGGTCAGACCCGTCCGCTCGAACGCCGGGTCCCGGCGAACCAGCTCGGTCACCGGGTCCTCGAGCCGGTCGACGAGGTCACGCAGGGCGTCCTCGTCGAGCGGTTCGCTCAGATAGCGGACCACCGAGTGCGGTACTCCTGCGTCGTCGAGCGCCTCGACCGCGAAGCGCGAGGTCGAGCACCGGGGGTTGTGCAGCACGGTGAGGTCGGCAGCCCGGGCGGTCGGGTCGCTCATCGGACACCGTCGTCGCCGTGGTCCGTCTGCGAGAGGTAGTCCTGGTAGGCCGGCAGGTCGAGAACGCCGTTGCCGGACAGGCCGATGACGATGGACCGCTCCGTGCCGGACTGCGTGCATGCCTCGGCCTCCCTGAGGGCGCCGGCGATCGCGTGCGTCGACTCGGGGGCCGGGATCAGGCCCTCGGTGCGGGCGAAGGTCACGCCGGCGGCGAACGCCTCGTCCTGGTCGACCGCCATGGCCTCCATCAGGCCGAGATGGACGACGTGGCTCACCATGGGGCTCATCGCGTGGTAGCGCAGTCCACCGGCGTGGATCGGGTCGGGCACGAAGTCCCGGCCGAGCGTGTACATCTTCATCAGGGGCGTCAGACCGGCGACGTCGCCGTGGTCGTACTCGAAGCGCCCGGCCGTCAGCGACGGGCAGGCCGCCGGTTCGACGGCCACCAGACGGCTGGAGGTCCGGCCGGCCAGATTCTCCCGCAGCAGCGGGAACGTCAGCCCCGCGAGGTTCGATCCACCGCCCGCGCAGCCGAACACGACGTCGGCCTGGTCCTCGCCGAACATCGCGAGCTGGGCCAGGGTCTCCTCGCCGATCACCGTCTGGTGGAGCATGACGTGGTTGAGGACGGACCCGAGGGCGTAGCGGGTGGCCGGGTCGCTCGCAGCCGCCTCCACCGCCTCCGACACGGCCATGCCGAGCGAGCCGGTCGTCTCGGGGAACCGGACGCGCAGGTCCCGGCCGGCCTGGGTCAGTTCGGACGGGGAGGAATGGATCGAGGAGCCGTAGGTCTCGATCATCATCCGCCGGTAGGGCTTGGATGCGTACGACGCCGCAACCTGCCACACCTCGCACGTCATGCCGAACAGGGCGCAGGCCATGGACAGGGCGCTGCCCCACTGCCCGGCGCCGGTCTCGGTCGTGATCTTGGTGACCCCGTCGAGGTGGTTGTAGTACGCCTGGGCGACCGCGGTGTTCGGCTTGTGCGACCCGACCGGTGAGACGCCCTCATACTTGTAGTAGATCCGCGCCGGGGTGCCGAGCGCGCGCTCGAGGCGGCGCGCACGGTACAGCGGGGACGGCCGCCACAGCCGGTAGATCTCGCGAACCGGCTCGGGGATCTCGATGAACCGCTCGGTCGAGACCTCCTGGGCGATCAGGCCGGCGGGGAACAGCGGCGCGAGGTCCTCCGGGCCTACCGGGTCCCTGGTCGCAGGGTGCAGGTGCGGAGCGAGCGGCTCCGGCAGGTCCGGCAGGAGGTTGTACCAGTGCGTCGGGATCTCGCTCTCCGCGAGGGTGGCCCTGGTCAGCTCCGATACGGCGGCGACGCCGTCGGTGGCGGTGCCGGGGTCGGACCCCGGACGTGTCTCGGTGTGCGGGGTGGCGGTCATGGCGTCACCCTAGAGGCGATAGTCTGTGCCGTCATGAGTGGTCGCCGATTTAGCTAGCCTTCGGGCGCGTTCGTCCCGGTATCCGGACGCACCCGAGGGCTGTGCCGCAGCCGCCCACCGCGCTGGCTGCCCGCGACTCGACCACCCGCTCCCGCACCCGGAGGACACCGTCCGCATGTCTGGACCCAACACGAACTTCGACCCTGTCCAGGTCGCCGCGCTCGAGCCGGACGCGCTCGAAGCGGCCGTCGCCGCGGCTCTCACCGCGGCCGCCGTGGCGTCCGACCTCGAGGAGCTGAAGGCGGCGCGCACCGCTCACCAGGGGGACCGCAGTCCGCTCGCCCTCGCCAACCGCGAGATCGGCGCGCTGCCCCCGAGCGCCAAGGCCGAGGCGGGCAAGCGCGTCGGCGGGGCACGGGCCCGGGTCGCCTCCGCCTTCGCCACCCGGCAGGCTGAGCTCGAGGCCGAGCGCGACGCCCGGATCCTCGTCGAGGAGGCGGTCGACGTCACGCTGCCGACCGGTCGTCGGCCGCTCGGGCGGCGCCACCCCAACGAGCTGATGGCCACCCGGATCACCGACATCTTCGTCGGGATGGGCTGGGAGATCGCCGAAGGCCCCGAGATCGAGGCGGAGTGGTTCAACTTCGACGCCCTCAACTTCGACGCCGACCACCCGGCCCGACAGATGCAGGACACCTTCTACGTCGCCGCACCCGACGAAGCCGGGCCCGATGTCGCCGCGGCCGCCGACCCGTCGGACCGCACCGGGCACCATGACTGGCCCTCGAGCGGTCTCGTGCTGCGAACCCACACCTCGCCCGTCCAGGCCCGGGCGCTGCTCGAGCGCGGGGTGCCGCTGTACGTCGCCTGCCCCGGTCGGGTGTTCCGCACCGACGACCTCGACGCGACGCACATGCCGGCGTTCCACCAGGTCGAGGGCATCGCCATCGACGAAGGCCTGACGATGGCCCATCTCAAGGGCACTCTGGACCGGCTCGCGAGCGAGATCTTCGGTGAGGGGACCACGACCCGCCTGCGCCCCGCATACTTCCCGTTCACCGAACCGAGCGCCGAGATGGACCTGCGCTGCTTCCTCTGTGCGGGAGAGAACCCCGACTGCCGCGCCTGCAAGGGCATGGGCTGGATCGAGTGGGGGGGCTGCGGCATGGTCAACCACAACGTCCTGCGGGCCTGCGGGGTCGACCCCGAGAGGTACTCCGGCTTCGCCTTCGGCATGGGTATCGACCGGGCCCTGATGTTCCGCACCGGCGTCTCCGACATGCGCGACATGATCGAGGGAGACGTCCGCTTCAACGCCCAGTTCGGGATGGAGATCTGAGATGCGCGTCCCCATCGACTGGCTTCGTGAGTATGCCGACGTCCCCCCTGGTGCGACCGCCCAGCAGGTGGCCGCCGACCTCGTCCGGATCGGCCTGGAGGAGGAGGCCTTCCACGGCGGCGGCGTCACCGGCCCGCTCGTCGTCGGACGGGTCCTCACGCTGGAGAAGGAGCCGCAGAAGAACGGCAAGGTCATCAGCTGGTGCACCGTCGACGTCGGCACGGCCAACGGCACGGGCGAGCCCCAGGGCATCGTCTGCGGAGCGCAGAACTTCGCCGCGGGGGATCTCGTCCCGGTCATCCTGCCGGGGGGTGTCCTCACGACCCCCCAGGGCCCGATGGAGGTCGGTGCCCGCAAGACCTACGGGCACGTCTCGGCCGGCATGATCTGCTCCGAGCTCGAGCTGGGCCTCGGCGAGGACCACGACGGCATCATCGTCCTGACCCGCCGCTTCGCCGACGACCCCGACGTGCTCGCCCGGCTCGAGCCGGGCGCCGACGCGATCCCGCTCCTGGGCCTGGACCGCGAGACCGTCGAGGTCAACGTGACCCCGGACCGGGGCTACTGCTTCTCGATCCGCGGGATCGCGAGGGAGTACTCCCACGCGACGGGAGCGTCCTTCACCGACCCGGTCCTCGCGCTCGCCGAGGCCGCCCCCGCTGCCACCGACGACGGCTTCCCCGTCCGACTCGAGGACCACGCGCCCATCAAGGGCCGGGCCGGCTGCAGCCGCTACGTCGCGCGCGTCGTGCGCGGTCTCGACGTGTCGGCGCCCACCCCACGGTGGATGGCGACGCGACTGGTCGAGGCGGGGATGCGCCCCATCTCCTTGCCGGTCGACGTGACGAACTACGTCATGCTCGGCCTCGGTCAGCCCCTGCACGCCTTCGACGCAGCCACCCTCGGTGACGCGATCGTCGTGCGCCGGGCGGCGCCGGGCGAGCGGATCACCACCCTCGACGGCCAGGACCGCCTTCTGCACCCCGAGGACCTCCTCATCACCGACGGCGGCCGGACCCCGATCGCGATCGCCGGCGTCATGGGTGGAGCCGAGACCGAGGTGGGTGAGGGCACGACCGACGTGCTGGTCGAGTCGGCGACGTTCGACGCGGTCTCCATCGCGCGCTCGGCGCGGCGGCACCGGCTGCCCTCCGAGGCGTCCAAGCGCTTCGAGCGCGGCGTCGACCCCGAGCTCGCCCCCGCTGCCGCCGAGCTCGCCGTCCAGCTGCTCGTCGCATACGGAGGCGGCACCGTCGACCCCGGGGTGACGGACGTCGGCACACCGCGCCCGGTCGTCACGGTCGACCTCGACCCGGACTATCCCGCGCGGTTCGTGGGGGTTCCCTACGGCTGGGACGACGTCGGGCGCATCCTCACCGAGATCGGCTGCCGCGTCGAAGAGGTCGCAACCACCGGAGGCACTCGGATGCGGGTGACCCCGCCCTCGTGGCGACCGGACCTGAGGACCGCTCCGGACCTGGTCGAGGAGGTCGCCCGCATCGACGGCTACGACCGCATCCCCTCGGTCGTGCCGACGCCGCCGAGCGGGAGCGGGCTGACCCATGGCCAGCGGGCCCGGCGCATCGTGGCCGAGGTGCTCGCCGGTCAGGGGCTCACCGAGGTGTGGAGCCCGCCGTTCGTCGGCGACGCCCGCCACCGCGACCTCGGCTGGGACCCGCAGGAGACCCGTGCCCGGACCGTGGCCCTGGCGAACCCGCTGTCCGAGGAGCAGCCGCTCATGCGGGTCAGCGTGCTGTCGACCATGGTCGACGCTCTCGTGCGCAACGTCGCGCGCGGCACCAAGGACGTCGGACTCTTCGAGGTCGGCCTTGTCGTCGCGCGGGACGGCGAGCAGCGTCGAGCGCCGACGGAGGACGTCGGCGTGCTCCCGAGCGAGGACACTCTCGCTGCCATCCACGCCGCCATCCCCGCGCAGCCGCGTCACCTCGGCATCCTCCTCACGGGCGACCGCGACCGGGGGGGCTGGTGGGGGGACGGCCGGCGCGCCGACGTCACCGACGTCATCGCGCTCGCTGCCAGCGTTGCGGAAGCACTCGGGGCCGAGATCGAGGTCCGGTCCGCCGACGACGTCATGCCGTTCCACCCGGGCCGGTGCGCGGCGGTCCACCTCGCCGACGGCACCCTCCTCGGCCACGCCGGCGAGCTGCACCCCAAGGTCGTCGCCGCCCTCGGGGTGCCTGGCCGGACCCTCGCGGCCGAGCTCGACCTCGACCGGCTGATCGCGGCCGCGGAGGGCACGATCCAGGCCCGCGACGTCGTGACCTCGCCGATCGCGTACAGCGACGTCGCGCTCGTCGTCGACGAGGCCGTCACGGCGGCCGCCGTCGAGGCGTCACTGCGCTCGGGCGCCGGGGACATCCTCGAGTCCGTCGGTCTCTTCGACGTCTACCGGGGTGAGCAGGTCGGCGCGGGGCGCAAGTCGCTGGCATACCGGCTCGCCTTCCGGGCGCCCGACCGCACTCTCACGACCGACGAGGTCTCCGGTCTGCGGGACCGGGCCGTCGCCGAGGCGGCCCGGGCCGTCGGAGCGGTCCAGCGATGAGCGAGCGCGTCGCCGTCGTCACCGGGGCCTCCCGCGGGATCGGCCGGCACATCGCCGACGCCCTCGAGTCGCAGGGGTATGCGGTGGAGCGGGGGTCGAGCACCGTCGCCCCCGTGACCGACCAGGAGGCGGTCGAGGCGTGGGTCGCCGACGTCCTGTCCCGGCACACGCGGGTGGACCTGCTCGTCAACAACGCGGGTGTCATCGACGCCGAGGTCCCGCTCCTCGACTCCGACCCGGGCGAGTGGTGGCGGACCGTCGAGGTCAACGTGCGGGGCGCCTACCTGCTCACCTGGGTCCTCGGCAGGATGCTGCGCGAGCGCACCGGCTCGACCGACGGACTCCGGGTGGTCAACCTCAACAGCGGAGCCGGACTGCGGGCCGGGCGGGTGGCCACCGCATACAACCTCAGCAAGACCGCACTTGCCCGGCTGACCGGCTCGACCCACCTGTCCGGCATCCCGTGTCTCGACCTCATGCCCGGGGTCGTGCGCACCGACATGACCGAGTCGATGCAGGCCCATGTCGACCGGACCGACTGGACCGACCCCGCCGACGTCACGGCCCTGGTCCTGGCGTTCGCTGCGGGTGATCTCGACGCGTGGTCTGGTCGGTTCGTGCGGGCCGGAGTCGACACACCCGAGTCGCTTCGGGCCCGCGCCGGGGCCGGGCTGGGCGAGTCGGCGCGCATGGTCACCCTCCAGGCCTGGGGGAGCGAGGACCCGCTCGGCTGACCGTCGCCCGGTCCCGGCTAGGTTTGCGTGATGGGTGAGACGACGCGACTGACCGTGGCGGTGACGGGACCGACCGGCACCTTCGGGCTGGCGCTCCTGCCCATGCTCGAGCGCGACGACCGCGTGGGGCGCGTCATCGGGATCGCGCGGCGGCCGTTCGACCCGGCCGAGCGCGGCTGGACCAAGCTGGAGTACCGCAGGGGCGACGTCCGGGACACCGGCGCGCTGCGGACCGGCGTCGCCGGGGCCGACGTGGTCGTGCATCTCGCGTTCCAGGTGATGACCGAGGACGAGGACACCGCCCGGGCGATCAACGTCGACGGGACCCTGGGTGCGTTCCGCGCCGCCGCCGAGGCCGGCGCCCGCCGCTTCGTCTACGCGTCCTCGGTCGCGGCCTACGGCTTCCACCGCGACAACCCGGTCGGCATGAGCGAGGACTGGCCCACGCGCCCGGCCGCTCGCCTGCTCTACGCCCGGGAGAAGGCCGAGCTCGAGCACCTTCTGCACCGTGCGGCCGCCCTGACTCCGGGGACCGACCTGTACCTCCTGCGCCCGCCGATCGTCCTGGGTCCCGACGCGGCCGGCGGCAAGGCCGTCGTGCCGAGCGCACTCGGACCGGTGATCCCCCTCGTCCGGGCCGTCATGCGGGGGCTCCCCGCGCCGCCGATGACGGTTCCCGACCTGCCGCTGCAGTTCATCCACCAGGAGGATGTCGCACGCGCGCTGCTGCTGTGTGTCGTCGGCGCCGGTCCCCCGGGCGCGTACAACATCGCCGCAGACGACGTCGTCTCCCTTGTCGATGTCGCCCGGGCGCTGGGCCTGCGCCCGATCCGCGTGCCCGGTGGCCCCGTCGCGGCGGCCTTGCGCGTCGCGGCGAGAGCGCCGCTCCTGCCCTCCCGGGCGGCGTGGGTCGAGACCCTGGGCCACCCGGCGATCATGGACACGACGAAGGCGAGGACACAGCTCGGGTGGCGTCCCCGGCACACCGCGCTCGACGCACTGCGGGAGACGTTCTAGCCGACGGCCCGGCTGGACGGTGCAGCCGGCCGAGTGAATGAACGTGCTAAACCATGTATAGTCATGCAACGTGATGAGAGCAGCGGTCGTCGGTGCGAGCGGCTATGCGGGCGGTGAGATCCTCCGGCTGCTCCTGCAGCACCCTGGGGTCGAGATCGGGGCCCTCACCGCGGCGAGCAGTGCCGGCACCGCCCTCGGGCGGATCCACCCGCACCTGCTGCCGCTGGCGGACCGGGTCGTCCTCGAGACCGGCCCGGAGGCGGTCGCCGACCACGACGTCGTCTTCCTCGCCCTGCCACACGGTCACTCCGCCGCCCTCGCCGCCCGCCTCCCCGAGGATGTCCTCGTCATCGACTGCGGGGCGGACTTCCGGCTCGCGGATGGCGCGGCCTGGCAGGCCTACTACGACACGCCCTACGCCGGACAGTGGCCGTACGGCCTGCCGGAGCTGGCCCTCGCCGACGGCGGCGTCCAGCGGACGCGCCTGTCGGGCGCACGCCGCATCGCCGTCCCGGGCTGCTACCCCACCGCCGTCTCCCTCGCTCTCGCCCCTGGACTGGCCGCGGGCGTCGTCGAGCCGGACGACATCACGGTCGTCGCCGCCTCCGGCACCTCCGGAGCGGGCAAGGGGCTCAAGCCGCACCTGCTCGGCTCGGAGGTGATGGGTGCGATGTCGCCCTACGGCGTGGGGGGCGTCCACCGGCACACCCCCGAGATCGAGCAGAACCTCTCCCTCGCCGCCGGGACCGAGGTGCGGGTCTCATTCACCCCGACGCTGGCGCCGATGCCCCGCGGCATCCTCGCGACGGGCACCGCCCGGCTCCGTCCCGGAGCGACCGCCGAGCAGGTGCGCACGGCCTGGGCGGAGCGGTATGCGGGGGAGACCTTCGTCCATCTCCTCCCCGAGGGCAGCTGGCCGAGCACGGCGAGCGTCGTCGGCAGCAACAGCGCGCTCGTCCAGGTCGCCGTGGACGCCCGCGTCGGGCGGGTGGTCGCGATCGCCGCCATCGACAACCTGACCAAGGGCACGGCCGGCGCCGCCGTCCAGTGCCTCAACCTCGCGGCCGGGTGGGATGAGACCACCGGGCTGCCCGTCGCCGGAGTCGCCCCGTGAGCCCCCTGAAACTGCACATCCTCCACCACACCGTCCCGTTCGTCATCGCGTCGCTGCCGCCGGGCTCGGAGGTGGACTGGGACCGCTCGGGCTCGGTCCTGTTCTCGGTGACCCACTCCACGACCGAGACCTCCGTGATGTGCCCCCAGGCCGTGGTCCCCGCCGGAACGCAGACAGAGGGCCCGTTCCACGTCTTCGAGGTCGCCGGTCCGCTCGACTTCGGCCAGGTCGGCGTGCTGGCGGGCCTGATCGCGCCGCTCGCGGCCAAGGGCGTCACGATCCTGACGACGTCGACCTACGAGACCGACTGGATCCTCGTTCCGGCCGGTCGGGCGGACGAGGCCGAGCAGGTCTGGCGGCGTGAGGGCTTCCTCGTGACCCCTCCGGTGCTCGGGTCCCTCTGATGAGCGTGACCACCCCCCGGGGGTTCCTCGCCGCCGGGGTGACGGCGGGGCTGAAGGCCTCCGGTCGCCCGGATGTCGCGCTCGTGCGCAACCTCGGCCCCGACCAGCACGCCGCCGGAGTGTTCACGAGCAACCGGGTCTGCGCCGCCCCGGTGACCTGGAGTCGCCAGGTGCTCGCGGACTCGCGGGTGGACGCCGTCGTCCTGAACAGCGGCGGAGCCAACGCGTGCACGGGCGCCCAGGGGTTCCAGGACACCCACCGCACCGCCGAGCTCGTCGCCGACGCCCTCGGGGTCAGTGCGGGGGACGTCGCGGTGTGCTCGACCGGGCTGATCGGTGAGCTGCTGCCCATGGACCGTATCGAGACAGGGATCGGTCTCGCCTCCGTCGCGCTGTCCGCCGACGGGGGAGCCGATGCGGCCGTCGCGATCATGACGACCGACACCGTCCCCAAGACCGCGTCGGCCATCCGGGCCGGGTGGGCCGTGGGCGGGATGGCCAAGGGAGCCGGCATGCTCGCACCGGCCCTGGCCACGATGCTCGTCGTCGTCACGACCGATGCCGTGACGACCCCCGATGACCTCGACGCCGCCCTCCGCTCGGCGACGGCGCAGACCTTCGACCGCGTCGACTCCGATGGGTGCCAGTCCACGAACGACACCGTCCTGTTGCTCGCCTCGGGAGCCAGCGGCGTCGCCGTGGACCGGGCCGACCTGACCGCCGCGGTCACGGAGGTCTGCGCCGACCTGGCCCGCCGCCTCGTCGCCGACGCCGAGGGCGCCCACCACGAGGTGGCGATCGAGGTGACCGGGGCCGCGACGCTCGAGGACGCCCTCGAGGTGGGCCGCTCGGTGGCCCGCAACAACCTCGTCAAGTGCGCGATCTTCGGGCGGGACCCGAACTGGGGCCGGATCCTCGCGGCCGTCGGCACGACCGCTGCCGCATTCGAGCCGCACGCCCTCGACGTGAGCATCAACGGGGTCATGGTGTGCCGGGCCGGGGGTGTCGGGGACGACCGCGAGCTGGTCGACCTCGGCGCACGTGAGGTACGCATCGTCGTCGACCTCCACGCGGGCGAGGTCGCGGCGACGATCTGGACCAACGACCTCACCCACGACTACGTCCACGAGAACAGCGCGTACTCGACATGACCGGCCCAGACCTGACCCACGACCAGACCGGCAGGGACCTCACCGGCACCGACCATGTCGCCGCCGCCTCGGCGAAGGCCGCCACCCTCATCGAGGCGCTGCCCTGGCTCGAGCGCTTCCACGGCGCTCTCGTCGTGGTCAAGTACGGCGGCAACGCCATGACCGACGACACCCTCAAGGCCGCCTTCGCCCAGGACGTGGCGTTCCTGCGCTACGCCGGCCTACGACCGGTGGTCGTGCACGGCGGAGGACCCCAGATCGGCGCGATGCTGGACCGGCTCGGGATCCCCAGCGAGTTCCGCGGTGGGCTGCGGGTCACGACGCCCGAGGCGATGGACGTCGTGCGCATGGTGCTGGTCGGCCAGGTCGGCCGAGAGCTCGTGGGGCTGCTCAACAAGCACGGAGCCCTGGCCGTGGGTCTGTCCGGCGAGGACGCAGGCCTCTTCAAGGGCGTGCGCAAGGGGCTCGTCGAGGACGGCGTCGAGGTCGACCTCGGCCTCGTCGGCGACGTCACCGAGGTCGACCCGACCGCCATCGACGACCTGCTCGCGGCCGGCCGGATCCCGGTCGTCTCGACGATCGCCCCGGACCTCGACGACGCCGGCCAGGTCCTCAACGTCAACGCCGACACGGCGGCAGCGGCCCTCGCGGTCGCGCTGCCGGCCGACAAGCTCGTCGTCCTCACCGACGTCGAGGGTGTCTACGCGAGCTGGCCCGACCGCGACTCGCTGCTCACCGACCTGCCGGTCGGCCGGGCCAGGGAGCTGCTCGAGACGGTCGACTCGGGGATGATCCCCAAGCTCGAGGCATGCGTGCGCGCCGTCGAGGGAGGGGTGGCGGCGGCGCACGTCATCGACGGCCGCATCCCGCACGCCCTGCTCCTCGAGGTGTTCACGGACACCGGCATCGGGACGATGATCCGGGCGGACTCCGCGCCCCCGCACATCGTCCCAGCCGCCCAGGCCGGGCCGACCCGTCCGGAGCCGGACGGGAGCACCCCATGAGCGCCTCGGACGACCTGCTCGCCCGCTACGAACGGTCCCTCATCGGCGTCTTCGGCGTCCCGCAGCTCGTCCTCACCCGCGGCGACGGCTGCTACGTCTGGGACGCCGACGGTCGACGCTACCTGGACCTGCTAGGCGGGATCGCGGTCAACGCCCTCGGACACAATCACCCGTCTCTCGTCGCAGCCGTCTCGAAGCAGGCGAGCGAGATGCTCCACCTGTCGAACTTCTTCACCTCGCCGGCCCAGGTCGGGCTCGCCGAGCGCATCCTCGAGCTCAGCGGAGCGCCGGCAGGTTCGGGCGTCTTCTTCTGCAACTCGGGGGCCGAGGCCATCGAGGCCGCGATCAAGATGAGTCGCCGTACGGGTCGGACCCGCCTCGTCGCAGCGAGCGGCTCCTTCCACGGGCGCACCACCGGTGCCCTGGCGTTGACGAGCAAGGAGGCCTACCGGAGCCCGTTCGAGCCGCTGATCCCCGAGGTGGCCTTCGTCCCCTTCGGCGACATCGAGGCACTCCGCCGGGCGGTCGACGAGCGGACGGCCGCCGTCTTCCTCGAGCCCATCCAGGGTGAGGGGGGTGTCGTGCCCGCGACCAGCGCATACCTCGTCGCCGCCCGCGAGATCGCCGACGCGACCGGCGCACTGCTGGTCCTCGACGAGATCCAGACCGGCGTCGGTCGCACGGGCGACTGGTTCGCGTTTCAGGACGTGCCCGGACTGCGGCCCGACGTCATGACGCTCGCCAAGGGGCTGGGCGGCGGGATCCCCGTCGGGGCCGTCGTGGCCTTCGGGGAGCGGGTGCGCGGGCTGCTCGGCCCGGGCCAGCACGGCACGACCTTCGGCGGCAACCCGCTCGCCGCCGCGGCGGGCCTGGCGGTCCTGGACGAGATCGCGCGGGCCGGCCTGCTCGAGCAGGCCCGGGCCGTCGGCGACCACCTGGCGGCCGCAGTGCGCGCTCTGGACCACCCACGCGTGACCGAGGTCCGCGGCCGCGGCCTGCTGCGCGCGATCGCGCTCGCCGACGAGATCGCCCCGGCGCTCGTCGGCGCCGCTCGGGAGCAGGGATTCATCGTCAACGCCGTCACCCCGTCCGCGATCCGCCTCGCGCCACCCCTGATCATCACGGCCGAGCAGCTGGACGCCTTCGTCGCCGCGCTTCCGGCGCTGATCGATGCGGCGCAGGCCCAGACGTCCAAGGCCACCTGAACCTTCCGCCCAAGGAGACCGACCATGCCGCTGCGCCACTTCCTCCGCGACGACGACCTCACGCACGAGGAGCAGGCCCTCGTCCTCGCCCGCGCCGTCCGGATCAAGGCCGCCCCGTTCACCGACCGCACCCTCGTCGGGCCGGAGGTCGTCGCCGTGCTGTTCGACAAGCAGACCCTGCGCACCCAGCTGTCCTTCTCCGCGGCGATCGCCCACCTGGGCGGCTACCCGATGGTCGTCGACGGCAAGCTCGCCCAGGTCGGCGTGCGCGAGTCGATCGCCGACGTCGCCCGCGTCATGGGTCGTGAGGCGGTCGCCATCGTCTGGCGCACCTACGGGCAGGACCGGATCGAGGAGATGGCCGCGTACGCGCAGGTGCCGGTCATCAACGCGCTCACCGACGACTTCCATCCATGCCAGATCCTCGCCGACCTGATGACCGTCCAGGAACACCGGGGCGAGCTGCCGGGGAAGACGCTCGCCTACCTCGGGGACGGGGCGAACAACATGGCTCACTCCTACCTGCTCGGGAGCGCGCTGGCCGGGATGCACGTCCGGGTCGCGACACCCTCCGACCACCAGCCCAAGCCCGAGATCCTCGCCCGGGCCCAGGAGCTCGCCGCCGCACACGGCGGATCGGTGCTCGTCACCGACGACCCGGTCGAGGCGGTCACCGGCGCCGACGCCGTGGCCACGGACACCTGGGTCTCGATGGGGCAGGAGAAGGAGAAGGAGCGGCGCCGCGGCGAGACCAGCCCGTTCGCCCGGTTCCAGGTCACGACGGAGCTGATGGGACATGCGGACCACGAGGCGGTTTTCCTGCACTGCCTGCCGGCCTACCGCGGGTACGAGGTGACGGCCGAGGTCATCGACGGGCCGCAGTCGGTCGTCTGGGACGAGTCGGAGAACCGGCTGCACGCCCAGAAGGCGATCTTGTCCTGGCTCGTCGAGCAGCACCGGGCCGGGGAGACGCCGTGACCATCTCGACGAGCCGCACCGCTCGTCAACAACGGATCATCGAGATCCTCGGGCAGCGACCGATCCGGTCCCAGCCGGAGCTGCTCGACCTGCTCGCCGAGGACGGGATCGAGGTCACCCAGGCGACGCTCTCGCGGGACCTGGTCGAGATCGGCGCGGAGAAGGTGCGCGTCGGCAAGCAGCTCGTGTATGCGGTGCCCGGCGAGGGCGGCGACCGCACCGTCCGTCCCGCGCCGGCCGCGCACGAGGTGAGCCAGCGGCTCCAGCAGCGCTGTCAGGAGCTGCTCGTCAGCGCGGAGCCGACGGCGAACCTCGTCGTCCTGCGGACCCCGCCCGGGGCCGCGAACTTCCTCGCGTCCGCGATCGACCACGGCGCGGTCCCCGAGGTGCTCGGCACGATCGCCGGGGATGACACGATCATGGTCATCACGACCGGCGACGCCGCGAGCCGGCGGGTCGCCGACCTGTTCATGAGCATGGCGAGGAAGGACGCGACGTGACCGATGACGCCGACGCAGCGGACGGCTCGAAGCAAGGGTTGGCGCTGTGGGGAGGCCGCTTCGCGGGCGGACCCGCGGACGCGTTGGCCGCCCTGTCGAAGTCGACGCACTTCGACTGGCGTCTGGCTGCCTACGACATCGCCGGCTCGAGGGCGCACGCGCGCGTCCTCGCGGCGGCCGGCCTGCTCGACGACGCCACACTCGCCGAGATGCTGCGCGGGCTGGACGAGCTCGCGGGCGATGTCGCCACCGGGGCGTTCGTCGCGGCGGATACCGACGAGGACGTCCACACCGCCCTGGAGCGTGGGCTCATCGAGCGGGTCGGCCCCGACGTGGGCGGCCGGCTGCGCGCGGGCCGCTCCCGCAACGACCAGGTCGCCACGCTGTTCCGCATGTACCTGCGCGACCATGCCCGCACCGTCGCCTGCCTCGTCCTCGACCTGGTCGAGGCGCTCAGCGGCCAGGCGGAGCGACACCTGGGTGTGCCGATGCCGGGCCGCACCCACCTGCAGCACGCCCAGCCGGTGCTGCTCAGCCATCATCTGCTCGCGCACGCCTGGGCGCTGCTGCGCGACGTCGACCGGCTCCGCGACTGGGACCGACGCACCGCCGAGAGCCCCTACGGCTCCGGAGCGTTGGCCGGCAGCTCCCTCGGTCTCGACCCCGAGGCCGTCGCCGCCGACCTCGGTTTCGACCGGGCGGTGGAGAACTCCATCGACGGCACCGCGTCCCGCGACTTCGTCGCCGAGTTCGCGTTCGTCGCGGCGATGACGGGCATCGACGTCTCGCGGCTCGCCGAGGAGATCGTCATCTGGGCCACCAAGGAGTTCTCCTTCGTCACCCTCGCCGACGCCTACTCGACCGGGTCGAGCATCATGCCGCAGAAGAAGAACCCCGACATCGCCGAGCTCGCGCGCGGCAAGGCCGGTCGGCTCGTCGGCGACCTGGCCGGGCTGCTCACCACCTTGAAGTCGCTACCGCTCGCCTACAACCGCGACCTCCAGGAGGACAAGGAGCCCGTCTTCGACGCCGTGGACACCCTCGAGGTCCTCCTGCCGGCCTTTGCGGGCATGGTCGAGACGATGCTCTTCGACACCGACCGACTGGCGTCCCTCGCCCCGCAGGGGTTCTCGCTCGCGACCGACATCGCCGAGTGGCTGGTCCGCGAGGGCGTCCCGTTCCGCGTCGCGCATGAGGTCGCGGGGGAGTGCGTGCGGGTCTGCGAGTCTCGCGGGATCGAGCTGTGGGACCTCTCCGACGACGACCTCGCCGGCATCTCGGTGCATCTCACGCCGGAGGTGCGCGAGGTGCTCTCGGTCGAGGGCTCGCTCGCGTCCCGCTCAGCGAAGGGCGGCACGGCCCCGGCGCGCGTGAGTGAGCAGCTGGCAGCAGTCCGCGAGCGGACCCTGGAAGCGCGTGAGTGGGCGGACGGGCCCGTCCTGCCCTCGTGACCCGGCTCCCCAGATCGGCCCTGGAGCGCCCCGTCCTCGAGGTCGCACCCGACCTGCTCGGGTGCCTTCTCACCGCCGGCGGCGTCACCGTGCGGATCACCGAGGTCGAGGCGTATGCGGGGGAGGCCGACCCGGGATCACACGCCTTCCGGGGGCGCACCGCGCGCACCGCGGTCATGTTCGGCAGGGCCGGTCACCTCTACGTGTACTTCACCTACGGCATGCACTGGTGCGCCAACGTCGTCACCGGGACCGAGGGCACGGCTTCCGCCGTGCTGCTGCGAGCCGGGCAGGTGGTCGCCGGTCACGAGCTCGCCGCCGGGCGCCGGACCGGGATCCGCGAGCGCGACTGGGCCCGAGGGCCGGCCCGGCTTGCGAGCACGCTCGGTCTGGACCGCGCACACAACGGCGTCGATCTCTGCGGCGAGGCCGCGCAGCCGCGGCTCGAGGTGGCCGGCGGCAGGACCGAGCCGGCGAGGGTGCGGACCGGGCCACGGGTCGGGGTGAGCGGACCCGGGGGCGATGGCACCGCATACCCCTGGCGGTTCTGGATCGACGGCGAGCCGACGGTCTCCGTGTATCGGCCGGGCCGTCGAGCCTGAGCCGTCGAGCCCGAGCCTCATCCTCGAACCAGCTGACCACCCGTCACTGTCATGTCGGTTTTCCGCTGGTCATGGTCGCTGCCGTGACAGAGGATGGGTGACATGCACGACGACCACGCGCGGTGCGTCCGCGCCGTCCAGGGCCGCGACGCCCGCTTCGACGGCCTGTTCGTCACGGGAGTGGTGTCGACCGGAATCTACTGCCGGCCGTCCTGTCCGGCCCGCACCCCGGCACCCCACAACATGCGGTTCTACCCCAGCTCGGCGGCAGCCCACCGGGAGGGGTTCCGCGCCTGCAAGCGGTGCCTGCCCGACGCGACCCCGGGGTCGCCGCAGTGGAACGTGCGCGCCGACGTCGTGGCCCGCTGCGTTCGACTCATCGAGGACGGTCTCGTGGACCGCGTCGGGGTGCCCGGTCTGGCGGCCGCCGTGGGCTACAGCCCGCGCCATCTCGAGCGGCTCATGCTGGCCGAGGTCGGCGCCGGCCCGCTGGGGCTGGCCCGCGCGCAGCGCGCGCAGACCGCCCGCACGCTCATCGAGCGGTCGAGCCTTCCTCTCACCGAGGTCGCGTGGGCCGCGGGGTTCGGCAGTGTGCGCTCGTTCAACGAGACGATCCGAGCCGTCTACGGCACCTCGCCCAGCGAGCTGCGTGGGCGGTCCGGGTCCCGACGGAGCCCCGGTGTCGCCACCGGGGAGGGCACCGACGGCCCGGAGTCCTCGGGATACACCCTGATCCAGGTGCGCCTGCCGTTCCGCCCGCCGCTCGAGCCGCGCCAGTTGTTCGGTCACCTCGTCGCGACCGCGGTCCCCGGGATCGAGGAGTGGGACGGGGCGGCCTACCGCCGGACCCTGCGGCTCCCACACGGTCACGGAATCGTCGCGGTCCGACCCCCCCAGCCGGGCCGCGCCCACGTCGAGGCCGACCTGCACCTGAGCGACGTGCGCGACCTCACCGCAGCCGTGCACCGGATCCGCTCACTCCTCGACCTCGACGCGGACCCCGGTGCCGTCGACGAGGCCCTCGGCGCCGACGCCGTGCTTGCTCCGCACGTCGAGTGCTCGCCCGGACGCCGCGTTCCGCGCACTGTCGACCCGCAGGAGCTCGCTGTCCGCGCCGTGCTGGGTCAGCAGGTCTCCACGGCATCGGCCAGAACGCTCACGGGCCGCCTCGTCGACCGGCTCGGCGACCCCGTCACGGACCCGGTCGGCGGACTGAGCCGGCTCTTCCCGGCGCCGGAGCGCTGGGCCGGCGCATCGGACGACGTCCTCCGCATCCCGGGCGGCCGCCGGCGCACGCTGCGGAGTCTGGCCACCGCTCTGGAAGCCGGCCTCGACCTCGGCCCGGGTGCCGACCGCGACGAGGCCCGGAGCCGACTGGCCGACATCCCCGGCATCGGACCGTGGACGGTCGAGACCGTCGCGATGCGCGCCATGGGAGACCCGGACGCCTTCCTCGGGACCGACCTCGGGATCCGTGCGGCCGCCGTCGAGCTCGCACTGCCGGACGGCCCCGCTCTGGTGCGTCGCGCCGAGGCATGGCGACCGTTCCGCTCCTACGCGGTCCAGTACCTCTGGGCCCTCCTGCCCCATCCCGTCAACGACCTGCCGGACCCCGGTCCGGCGACCGATCGAGGAGACCACTGATGTCCGTTCCGTCCACACCCGCGCTCGAGCCGAGCCGGAACGCCCCGTTCGTCACCGAGTCGCGCGGTCCGCTGCGCCACGCCCCCGCGCCCACGGCCCTGGGAGTGTTCACGCTCGTCGCCGACGACACCGCCCTGACCGCCGTCCACTACCCGGGGCAGGCTCCGTCGTCCGAGGGCGCCTGGGGGACCCCGGTGCGGGCCCATGAGCACCAGGTGCTGGGCCCGGCCGCCACCCAGCTCGCCGAGTACGTCCTCGGATCGCGCAGGACGTTCGACCTCCCGCTGCGACCGGCGGGGACGCCGTTCCAGCGGGATGCCTGGGCCGCGCTGCTGGCCATCCCGTACGGCGCCACCCGTTCGTACCGCGAACAGGCCGAAGCCCTTGGCCGCCCGAGCGCAGTGCGCGCCGTCGGAGCCGCCAACGGTCGCAACCCGATCCCCGTCGTCATCCCCTGCCACCGGGTCATCGGGGCGGGAGGCGCACTGACCGGGTATGCCGGGGGCACCGCCCTCAAGCGCGCCCTCCTCGACCTCGAGTCGGGGGTCCGCACCCTCCCTAGCGGATGACCGATGGCTGACCGGCCGGCGGCGCACGGCACACCGGACCTGCGTCGGGCGTCGGCGGCCGGGCCGGGTCGTGGCCACCGGCTGGACCAGGGCGGCCACGACCCGGGGCGACGTGGCAGGCTGTGGCGGGCGCCGCATACCCCTGCGGCCGTGGCCGACGCCGACCGCCGGCCACGCTGCCCGACGATGACCGACGACGCACGAGGACGGCAAGGACAGTGACCCAGACCCAGGCGATCACCCGGGACGGGATTCTCGACGAGCTCCGGTGGCGTGGAGCGATCGCCCAGACCACCGACGAGGACGCTCTGCGCGCGGCTTTGGCCGCCGGACCGGTGACCGTCTACTGCGGGTTCGACCCCACGGCTCCGTCCCTGCACTTCGGGAACTTCGTCCAGCTCGTCGCGCTCCGGCGGTTCCAGCTGGCGGGGCACCGCGTCATCTGTCTCGTCGGTGGGTCCACGGGTCAGATCGGCGACCCGAAGGCGACCGCGGAACGGGTCCTGAAGTCCCGTGAGCAGACGGCGCACAACGTCGCCCGGATCAAGGAGCTCGTCGCCCCTTTCCTCGACTTCGACGGATCCACAGGTGTCGAGCACCCGGCGGTCCTCGTCGACAACCTCGACTGGTTCGGTCCGCTGACCGCCCTGGAGTTCCTGCGCGACGTCGGCAAGCACTTCCGCGTCAACCAGATGATCCGCAAGGAGGCGATCGCCGCACGCCTGGAGAGTCAGGAGGGCATTTCGTACACCGAGTTCAGCTACCAGCTGCTGCAGGCCTACGACTTCCTCGAGCTGTACCGCAGCCAAGGCTGCACGTTGCAGATCGGGGGATCGGACCAGTGGGGCAACCTGACCGCCGGGGTCGACCTGATCCACCGCGTCGAGGGTGTCTCGGTGCACGCTCTCACCTCACCGCTGCTCACCGACTCCGCCGGCACGAAGTTCGGCAAGTCGGAGGGCAACGCCATCTGGCTCTCGGCGGACATGACCAGTCCGTATGCCTTCTACCAGTACTTCCTCAACATCGAGGACGCGTCGGTGGTCACGCTGCTGCGGATCTTCACCGACCTGTCGGCTGAGGCGATCGGGGAGCTGGAGCGGCAGGTGACGGTCGAGCCGTACCGCCGGACCGCCCAGCGGACGCTGGCGACGGAGATGACGAAGCTGGTCCACGGCGACGAGGCGACGGACGCGGTGATGGCGGCCTCCGAGGCATTGTTCGGCCGCGGCGACCTGCGTGCGCTCGATGCAGGGACGTTGGCGGACGCGGTCGCCGAGCTGCCGGGTGGTGAGGCGGCCCTCGGTGCGACTCTCACCGACGCTCTCGTCGCCGCCGGGCTGGCCGACTCTCGCAACGCGGCACGTCGCATCGTCAGCGAGGGAGCGGTCTCGCTCAACGGCGACCGGATGGCCGACCCAGAACGCACACTCCTGCCCGATGACTTCCTCGGTGGGGTGGCGGCGATCCTGCGTCGGGGCAAGAGGAACCTCGCCGCCGTCCGCCCCTTGGGTCGCTGACGCCCTCGGGCGTTCAGGGTCCGTCTCGCACGCCATGGTGATGGCCCCGGCAGGGACGGATCACCTTGCAGCAGAACGGAATCCGATGCATCGAAACGAACGTGGCGGGTGACGACACGCCCGGGATGCAGGCCGATTTGGCGCCGCCCTGACGCGCGGTCTAATGTTTCATCTCGTCAGCCCGAGAGGGAGGAACGGACACCAAGCGGTGCGAGGCGCGAGGCGCCTACGTCACACCAAGCAGGCCGGTCCCCAGGGCAGACTCCACCGAAAAGCAGGCCTTGTGGGTCTGGTACAGTGGATCGCCGCAGCCAGCGAGGAAGCTCGAGCTGATCGTGACGGTCAGCGAGTTTGACGCGCACGAAGCCTGCGGATACAGTAGAACGGTTGCCCCGACGACTTGCCCAACAGGGCTGGGACTCGGTGCGCGTCCGAACCTTGAGAACTCAACAGCGTGTCAAAAATCGATGCCAATAACCTCGTCTCGAGGGGCCTCGAACCAGTGCCTATCGGCGCTGACGAAAGGTCGCTCGAACGAAAATCCTTTGGTTGACAACGAATAACTACTTACAGCTAGTTGTTCTTGCTCAGTCAGTGAAACAACCCTTCATTGGGTATAGATTTCGCAGGTTCGCCTGCGAGCTAAACATCAACGGAGAGTTTGATCCTGGCTCAGGACGAACGCTGGCGGCGTGCTTAACACATGCAAGTCGAACGGTGACCTCGAGAGCTTGCTCTTGAGTGATCAGTGGCGAACGGGTGAGTAACACGTGAGTAACCTACCCCTGACTCTGGAATAACAATTGGAAACAGTTGCTAATACCGGATACGACACGAGCGGGCATCCGCATCGTGTGGAAAGTTTTTCGGTCTGGGATGGACTCGCGGCCTATCAGCTTGTTGGTGAGGTAATGGCTCACCAAGGCGACGACGGGTAGCCGGCCTGAGAGGGCGACCGGCCACACTGGGACTGAGACACGGCCCAGACTCCTACGGGAGGCAGCAGTGGGGAATATTGCACAATGGGCG
>JBAUUB010000302.1:0-2995 GCA_049582485.1 Dermatophilaceae bacterium | reverse complement strand
GTCCAGGGAGCTGTACTGGTCGTACCAGACGGAGACGTCCACGGCGCCACAGCACGCTATTGGCGGCACGAGGGGTATGTCACTGGTCCAGAACACCACCTCGCCGGTGTCAGGTTTGGTCAACAAGCAGTGGTCGTCGTCCGTGTGATCGGCGAGTGCGGTGGCGATGTCGTCGACGTATACATCATCAAGACCGAGCACTTCATCGGCGTAGGACGGGCACTCCGCCGGCGGCGAAGGATCTGCTGGCGATGCCGCAGGGCCGCGAACTGGTTGAGGACTGGCGATCGTTCGGTGGCCGCGGAGCTCGCGCGCCTCAGATCGCGTCGATACCGCCCGCCGAGCGGGGCCCGGGCGTCGTGTTCAGCGGCACGTCGCTCAGTCCACGCGCGCCACTCTCGGGCCATGTTGAGCGCGAGCCTGCCGTCACGGGTGGCGGCAGTGAGTGCGCCCGTCGCGGGCGTGGCTCAGGGATGGGTGACTGGGCTCAGCTGCGTGCGAGCCGTGCAAGGTCGGCGGAGACGATGACCGAGATGGGGGCCTCGGTCGGCTTGCCGGCGTGGGTGACGATCAGCGCGGCCACTGGCGTGCCCTTGCCCGCCGACTCGGCGAAGGTCGCGACCGCCTGCGCGGCGGTGATGTCGCGGCCAACATGCTCGACGCGGTCGCTGTCCTCCGCGAACGGCAACACCTCGGAGACGGGGGCATCTTCGGCGAGCCGATCGTGATGGTCCAACTGGTCGGCGATCCAGCGTGCGACGGCGTTGTTCGTCAGGAGACCGACAAAGGTCGCATCCTCATAGACCGGGAGCTGGGAGAAGTCATGGCGGTGCATCAGCTGCAGCGCGGTACGCAACGTCCTGGACGGCTCGATCGTGGTCGGCTTCTGCCCGCCCAGAATCCGTAACACGGTGGGAGGGCTGATCAGGTGGTCGCGGATCAGCTCGGCCACGCTCACCGTCGTGGGTGTCACGTCGACGCTCGCCCGCCCTGCGACGTCCTTGCGGTGGGTGAGGCGGTTGCGGATGTCCGCAAGCGCCTTCAACGTCTCGACCTGTTCGCGCCGGAGGCTGTTTCGGTGCACAGCGGTGAACTGATCCAACGTGCTGATGAAGCCAGGGTTGGCGACCTCACGGCCTCGATACACGGTTGCCTCGAGGAAGTGCTCGATGTTGCTGAACGCGGCGAGAAAGTGGTCCTGCGTGCGCGGGTCGGTCACAATTGCTCCTAAATGTGCGGATGGCGTAAGGCATGCTCAGGTGCTGTTGTCGCAGCCTCTGGTCGCAGGGAGGCGGTGATCACCACGTGCCATCGGCGGGCGCCCCAGGCTGGGGCGAGGGGACTCGTGGCGGACGTGCTCTCGTCCCGCGTGCCCGTCGCGGCGTCACGCGTCCCGACGCTGTCCCTGCCGGCGTCCGCCTGCCCCAGGCGGCGATCTCTTCCCACAGTAACCCCGACAGGGAGGTAAAGGGTCAAGCCCTCGGATCGGATCTGCGAACGGCATAGCCCTGACCGGAAGGTGTCAAGCCGATCGAGACACGTGTTGTTATGCGGTCTGTATGAGGGCCTCCTGTGATGGCTGGTTGATCCAGGCGGCGGTGGGCAGTTTCGGCGCTTGGGGCCGGCGGCGGGTGAACCGTTCGGGGTTGGCGGCGTAGGCGGCGTCGAGGGTCTGTTGCCGCTGGGCGCGGACCTCGGTCGCGGTGCCGTAGTGCACTGAGGCGGGGGTGTGCAGGCCGATCCCGGCGTGGCGGTGCTCGTGGTTGTAGTAGCTGAAGAAGCCCTCGCAGAACGCCCGGGCATCGGGCAGGGAGCCGAACCGGTCGGGGAAGACCGGGGCGTACTTCAGGGTCTTGAACGCGGCCTCGCTGTAGGGGTTGTCGTTGGAGACGTGTGGGCGGGAGTGCGACCTGGCGACACCGAGGTCGAGAAGGAGCTGGGCGACCGGTTTGGAGGTCATCGAGGTGCCTCGGTCGGCGTGGACCGCCTCGGGGATGCCGTGCACGCCCATGGCGTGCTCGAGCATGCTCTTGGCGATCTGAGAGTCCTCACAGGCGGCGATGGTCCAGGCCACGACGAAGCGGGAGAAGATGTCGAGCACGACGTACAGGTCGTAGTACACCCCACGCTCGGGGCCACGGAGCTTGGTGATGTCCCAGGACCAGACCTGCCCAGCCCTGGTGGCCATCAGCTCCGGCTTGGTCCTGGCTGGGTGGGTGGCCTGGGCACGGCGTTCGCCGGCGGCATCGTTGGCGCGCAGGATCCGGTGCATCGTCGACATCGAGCACAAGTAGGTGCCCTCGTCCAACAGGGTCGCCCACGCCTGGGCCACCGACTTGTCGACGAACCGGTCACTGGTCAACACCGCCAGGACCTGGGCGCGTTCGGCGTCGGTGAGCGCGTTCGGTGGCGCCGGGCGCGGCGTCACCTGCCGGGCTGGTTTCGGCGCCTTGGCGCGGTAGTGACTGCCACGCGGGCGGCCCAGCAGGGCGCAGGCGGTCTTGACGTTGGTGTGGACGGCGAGCTCCTCGACCAGCGGGTTGATCACCGCGGCGACCGCCTCGGCGGCTCCGCGCTCTCGGAGAGCGTCTCCAAGAGCGCGTGTGCTTTTCCCACCAGGTCCAATGCCGCCTTGGTCCGGGCCAGCTCGGCCTCGGCCTTCTCCGCCCGGGCCCGCAGCTGCTCGATCTCGCGGTCACGTCGGTCCCTGCTGGCCGGGGCCAGCCCGGAGCGGGCGCCGGCCTCGGCGGCCTTGCGCCACTCGATGATGTGCGAGGAGTACAAACCCTCCCGGCGCAGGATCGCACCCCGCTCACCACGATCCGCTGCCTCGTACTCGGCCAAGATGTCCGCCTTGTACTCCGCGGTGAACGTGCGGCGCCTGGGCCGGTCAGCTCGAGGTCCCATACCCCCATCATCAACGCAGGAATCGGCCACGGTCATCGTCATCGTTTGCTACTCACTTCTCGCCCCGTGCAAGGGAAGGAACTCAACG
>JBAUUB010000301.1:0-3642 GCA_049582485.1 Dermatophilaceae bacterium | reverse complement strand
CTCAACACCCCGCACAACCCGACCGGACGCGTCTTCTCACGCGCCGAGCTCGAGCTGATCGCCGAGCTCGCGCGCGAGCACGACGCGTGGGTGCTCACCGACGAGGTCTACGAGCACCTCGTCTTCGACGACGCCGAGCACATCCCCATGGCGACCCTGCCCGGTATGTGGGAGCGCACGCTGACCATCTCCTCGGCGGGCAAGACGTTCAGCACCACGGGGTGGAAGGTCGGCTGGATCAGCGGGCCGGCCGAGGCCGTGACGGCGGTGCGGGCGGTCAAGCAGTTCCTGACCTACGTCGCCTCGGGCCCGTTCCAGCCGGCGGTCGCTCTCGGGCTGGGCCTCGGTGACGAGGTGTATGCGGCGCTCACCTCCTCGATGGCCGCCAAGCGGGACCTGCTCGTCGGTGGGCTGCGAAACGCCGGGCTCGAGGTCGCGATGCCCCAGGGGACGTACTTCGTCGTCGCCGACGCGACCCCTCTCGGCGGCGCGGACGGCCTGGAGTTCGCCCGGACCATCCCGGAGCGGGCCGGCGTGGCGTGCGTGCCCGTCTCCGCGTTCCATGACGACGAGGAGGCCGGGCGCTCGCTCGTGCGGTTCGCATTCTGCAAGGACGACGCCCTCCTGCTCGAGGCGGTGGAGCGGCTGCGCCGGATGTGAGCGGGTGTGCCGACGCCGCGGTCGGCACACGTCCCCACACGCCGCGGGGCAGAGCCCGGCGAGTGCGCCGCTCCCGGTCGCCGTCCACACCCCGGCCCCGCCCCGGGCGGGTCGTGCACAGGCTCACTCGCTGCTGGTGGCCGGTCCGCGGGCCACGGACTGAAGGTCGAGGTGTGCAGTCTCGCCTCCCCCCAGCTCTGATCCCCTCGTCCCGGCGGCCCCGATCCCTGCGCCTGCTGGTCGGGTCGGTCCTCTGGCTGGCGGTCCTCGTCGGGGTGCTCATCGCGGCACCGCGCTCGCCAGCCCTCTCTACCGCGCTGGCCGAGGACGCCGGAGTCACCGGGACGGCGACGGCGCACCGCGACGACGGCGCCGCGTGGTCATGGCCGCTCGAGCCCTTCCCAGCCATCCGGCGTGCGTTCGACCCGCCGGAGTCGAGGTACGGACAGGGTCACCGGGGGGTGGACCTGGGGGCGAAGGACGGGCAGCCGGTGCACGTGGTGGATGCCGGCACGGTGACCCACAGCGGGATGGTCGCCGGTCGGGGAACGGTGACGGTCCGGCATGCCGGTGGCCTGGAGAGCACGTACGAGCCGCTGGTGGACCGGGTCGCGACAGGCACCGTCGTGCAGACCGGAGCCGTCGTCGGTGTCGTGAGTGGACCGGGCCACTGCGCCGGCACTGCGTGCCTGCACCTCGGCGCCCGGCTCGGCGAGGACTATCTCGATCCGATGCTCCTCCTCGGACGGGTCAGGATCGTGCTGCTGCCGCTTCTGGACTGAACTGCTCAGGCCCGCGGGTGCGCCTGGCGGTAGGAGTCGCGCAGCCGGTCGATCGAGACGTGGGTATAGATCTGCGTCGTTGCGAGCGACGCGTGACCGAGGAGCTCCTGGACGACGCGCAGGTCGGCCCCGCCCTCGAGCAGGTGGGTGGCAGCGCTGTGCCGCAGGCCGTGCGGACCGAGGTCGGGTGCATCGGGCACGTGTCGCAGGAGCTCGTGGACGGCGGCGCGGACCTGGCGCTGGTCGACCCGCCGTCCGCGGCGGCCCAGGAAGAGCGCCGGACCGCTGTGCTCGGTCACCAGGGCGGGGCGTCCCAGCCGGCGCCACTGGTCCAGCGCCTGCTGCGCCGGAACCCCGAACGGCACGGTCCTTTCCTTGTCGCCCTTGCCGATGACCCGCACGACGCGACGCTCGTCGTCGACGTCGTCGAGATCGAGGGCGGTGAGCTCGCCGACCCGGATGCCGGTTGCGTAGAGCAGCTCGAGCACGGCCCGGTCGCGGATGTGGACCGGGTCCTGGTCGTCGCTGGCGAGCGCTGCGACATCCAGAAGGTGCTCGGCGTCTCCGGTGGCGAGGACGTCCGGGAGCGTGGTGTGCCGCTTCGGTGCGACCAGCCGCAGACTCGGGTCGGCCGCCAGTCTCCCGGTTCGGGTGGCCCAGCGACAGAAGGTGCGCACGGAGGCGGCCCGCCGGGCCAGGGTGCTGCGGGCGACACCCGCGGAGGACTGGGCTCCGAGCCACCCCCGCAGGTCGGGAAGCGAGAGGTCGAGCAGGCCGGTGCCCTGCTCCGCCAGGTACTCCGTCAGGTGGTCGAGGTCGGCGAGGTAGGCACGCACGGTGTGCGGAGACCGGCTCCGCTCCTGGCGCAGGTGTGCCTCGAAGTCGTCGCGCAGTCGCTCGACGGACGAGGTGCGTGCGCTCATTTGCCCACGGTCGCAAAACACCGGTCCACGATCAACGACCGGCGTGCGTGTCGGGAGGCGCGCATCTGTGAGGCTCGTCGAGCGGTTGCGTTCGGGGTCTTAGTCAAGGGTGTCGAGGGCCGCGTCGAGGAGTGCGCCGAAGCCGACGAGGTCGAGCCGGTCGAGGGAGGTGAACGTGACCGATGCGGCGCCGACCTTGACGCGCCCGAGTCGGTCGGCGAAGGCTTTCGTCAGGTAGCCGCCGTCGCCCGCGGCGTTGACGTAGACGCTGATGTGCTGCTTCTGCACCGCGAGCCCGATGAGGAACCACTCGACAGGCTGTCCCTTCGGCCGTGACTGCTCGATGCGTGCGTACCCGATGATCTGCTGCTCGGTGCCGCTCCAGAAGGTGCCCTCCCAGAGCTCGCGCTCACGGCCGCCGAGCCGTTCGACGATGAGGGCGTCGAGGGTGCGCAGCTCGTGGCGTCGCGGCTCGGGTAGCCCGTCGAGGAAGGCGTCGACGTCGGCTCCGGTGCGCTCCATCCGGCCCACGGTAGGCGGATCCGCTCAGGCGCGCCACCGAGGGCGATGGGACTGGGCCGGTGCCTTGCGCCAGCCATCGAGCCCGTCGGTGACCGCGTCACCACGGGCCGCGAGGTTGCCGAGACCGGCGCGCACCGTCATCGGATCCAGCCCGGAGGCGGTGGCCAGTGCTGCGACGTCGGCGTACGCACGCAATGGCAGCACCTCGAAGACGACCCGCTCGTGTGGTTGGAGGTCGTCCAGCGCCCGGTGCTCGCCCCGCTTGACCGGGGCCAGGTCGAACCCCATCCGCCCGACGAGCTCGGCGACCTCGGCGGCGTCGGTCACGAGCTCGGCGCCCCGTTCGCGCACGAAGTGGTGGCACCCGGCGCTCTGCATCGAGGTGACCGGCCCCGGGACGACGGCCACCGGACGGTTGATCGTCTGCGCGTGCCCGGCCGTGTTCAGCGACCCCGACCGTAGCGAGGCCTCGACGACGACCGTCCCGCAGCCGAGCGCGGCGATGAGACGGTTGCGGCCGAGGAACCGGCTGCCGATGGGGGCGGTGCCCGGGGGTTGTTCGGTGACGAGGGCGCCGCTTCTGGCGATCTCGCCCAGGAGGGTGCTGTGACTCGCCGGGTACAGCCGGTCGATCCCGCCCGCCATGACCGCGACCGTGACCCCGTCGACGGCCAGCGCTCCCCGATGGGCCGCCGCGTCGATGCCGAAGGCGCCGCCGGAGATGATCGCGAAGCCGCGCTCGCACAGTCCTGCGG
>JBAUUB010000300.1:0-18751 GCA_049582485.1 Dermatophilaceae bacterium | reverse complement strand
CTCCTCGCCGGCGACCTCGTCGACGGGACGACCGAGCAGTTCCCCGGTGTCCTCGACCCGCTCGCCGGGCTCGGAGCACCGGACGGGGTGTATGCGGTGACCGGCAACCACGAGTACTACGCCGGCGACGCGGCCGGCTGGGTGAAGCAGTGGGAGACCCTCGGCGTCACGCCGCTGCTCAACGACTCCGCACAGGTGATCCGTGGGCCCGGCACCCTGCGCATCGCCGGAGTGAGCGACCCCACCGGCGAGGACGCCTCGCTCGCTGCGGACCCCGGCCTACGCCCGGACCTCGACGCTGCGCTGCGCGACGTCGTGCCGGAGGAGTCGACGATCCTCATCGCCCATCAGCCGGCTGTGGTCGAGGACGAGCGGGTGCGGGCGGCGGGCGTCGACCTCGCCGTCTCGGGCCACACGCACGGCGGTCAGCTCTGGCCGTTCACGCTGCTCGTGCCACTCGCCAACCCCACGATCGCCGGACTCGACGAGATCGGCGGGACCACCGCATACACGACCCGCGGAGCGGGCACCTGGGGGCCGCCGACGCGCGTCGGCGTCCCGCCGGAGGTGGTCGTCCTGACGCTGACCGCCGGCGCGGGCGGCTAGGGGAGGATGCGGGCGCGGTAGCGGGCCGGCACCTTCTCCGCGACGACCTTGCGGGCGATCTTCGTGTTCGCCGCCGCGAGGAGCAGGGCCTGCTCGTAGCGCTCCCACCGGAACGTCCGGCGTGCACCGGCGGTCCACGTGCGCTCGAAGATGCGCTTGGTGGCGGCGACCGAGTCGGGCGAGCGCGTCGCGATGCTCCCGATCAGGTCGTATGCGGCACCCACGTGGTCGTCGGCCGTCGCCGAGGCGAGCCCGAGCCGGGTCGCCTCCGCACCGCTGATGACCTCGCCGGTCATGGTCAGCCGCTTCGCGACGTCGAGACCGACCTGCTGCGAGAGCGACTGGATGCCGGACATGTCGGGGATCAGGCCCCACTTGGCCTCGAGCACCGACCACTGCGCCTCGGGGTTGGTGATCCGGAAGTCGGCGCCGAGGGCGATCTGGACGCCACCGCCGTAGCAGTGCCCGTGCACGGCGGCGACGACCGGCACGGGAATCCGGCGCCACGCCCAACACGCCTCCTGGAAGGTGTTGGTGCCGCGCCACGGTCGGGGCGCGAACGCCTTCGCGATGCCTGCGGGGTCGGACATCACCGTGCCGAAGTCCAGCCCGGCGGTGAAGCTCGGACCCTGGCCCGTGATGACGACGCCACGCAGCGTCCGGTCCCGGCGCAGCTCGTGGGCCGTGTTGACGAGCCCGTCGAGCATGGCCAGGGTGAGTCCGTTGAGCTTCTCGGGTCGGGCGAGCTCGACTCGGGCGACGCCGTCCTGGACGGTGCACGTGATGTGCTCGGTCGGGCTCGGCCGTGAGGTGGTCGTCGTGGGCTGGGTGGGACTGGCGCTGGCGGTCTCGGCGGACATACCGCCACCGTATCTGGAGACCGCCCCGAGAGAACACGGGCCGCCACCGCGCTGCGGTGACGGCCCGTGCCGGGAACCTACGGTCGTGTCGCCCCTGCCAAGGCCACTGTCTCGTAGGTGCTTCCGTCGCGACCGGTGTCAGGACAGCCGGTCGGTCTCGTTCGCCCAGGCCTGCGGATCGTGCGGATCACCAGGCTCCTCGGCGGACTCGGTCAGCCTAACCTCGGCATGGTCGGTGACGTCGGCCTCGGGAGCGGAGTCTGGCCGAACGGTGGAGTCCGAGCCCGGCACGGCCGCTTCGGCCGACCCTTCGCCGGGGACCTCCTCGCCGACGTGCATGGTTCCCTCGTCGACCGTCCACTCGTCCGAGGAACCGGCCGCGTCGGACGTCCCGAACCCTCCGGAGGATCCGGCGCCGCCGGCGTCCCGCGCCTCGGCGATGCGGTCCAGGCCGACCGCGAAGGACGCCTTGGCCTTGGCGACCTTGTCGTGATACTTGCCCTCGGTCTTCTCGTCGATCGTGGCCGTCGCCTTCTCGATGATCTCGTCGACCTTGGCGCGGTTCTCGTGGACGAGCGAGCCGGCCTGCACCCTGGCCTGCGCGAGGACGGCGCCGGCGGCCTCGGCGAGCTGGGACAGCTTCGCGTCGAGGTCGAGCTCGTCGATCTTGGTCTTGAGCTGTTCGTTGATGTTCTTCTCGGTGGACATCGGTGAGCCCCCTTCTTCGGGTGGATCCTGCGCAGCGGGGTGCGGCGCTCTCGTTCCATCAAACCTGGTTCCGGCGGCGCGTGTTCCCCGGAGAACCCCGGGATCGTCCCTGAGCCGACCCTGATTCCGTGTCCTCCGACGGACCGCTGCGATACTGACCGGCGTGCCTGCGACCGACCTGACCGACGCATACCGGTCATGACGGAGGCGACCGCCCAGCAGCCGATCGACCCGCGCTCGCGGCGGGCCCGGATCGTCATCCCGCTCGTCATCGCGGGTCTGTCGATGATCGGGCCGTTCAGCATCGACAGTCCGTTCCCGGCCTTCGGCCGGATGGCGGCGGAGTTCGAGGTCTCGGCGACGCAGATGCAGCTCGTCGTCACGAGCTACCTGCTGGCGTTCGCGGTCATGAGCATCTTCCACGGCCCGCTGTCCGACGCCGTCGGCCGCAAGCCCATGCTCACCTGGGGCGTCGGCGTGTATGCGCTGGCCTCGCTCGCGACCGCGTTCGCCCCGAGCTTCGGCTGGCTCCTCGTGTTCCGGGTCCTGCAGGGGCTCAGCGCCGGGGCCGGGGTGATTGTCAGCCGCACGGTCATCCGCGATCTCTTCGACGGCAAGATCGCCCAGCGGCTGATGAGTCGCGTCGCGATGATCTTCGGGATCGCTCCGGCGGTGGCCCCCATCGTCGCCGGCGGCCTGCTCCAGGTCGGCGACTGGCCGCTGATCTTCGTCTTCCAGGCCGGGTTCGGCCTGTTCCTCATCGTGCTCGTCGTCATCGCCCTGCCCGAGACGCATCCGCCCGAACGCCGCACCGCTGTGCGCGTCAGCGCCATCCTGCGCAGCATGCTGCGGGTGACCCGGTCGGCGGCCGTGTGGCGGCTCTCGCTCGCGTCGGGACTCGTGTTCGGCGGCAGCTTCCTGTACATCGGCGGTGCAGCGCTCGTCGTCGAGGGACTGCTCGGTCTCGGCGAGCTCGACTACTGGCAGTTCTTCGTCCCGATGATCGGCGGGATGGTGGTCGGCGCCTGGATCAGCGGGCGTGCGGCGGGCGTGATCACGGGGCGGCGACTGGTCAGCTACGGACTCGCGTTCTGCCTCGCGATGGCCGTGCTGTCGATCCTGATCGCCGCGCTGCCGGCCGGCGGGACCCTGCCCTGGGCGATCGTCGGTCCCAGTCTCGTCATGCTCGGCACCGGCATGGCCTACCCGACGCTGCAGCTGATGCTCCTCGACGTCTACCCGGCCGCGCGCGGCGCGGTCGTCTCCTTCGCCACCTTCCTCACCCTCGCCCTCAACGCGACGGCGGCGGCGACCGTCACGCCGCTTGCCGCGCGGTCACTGCTCGGCCTCGCCCTCACGGCGTTCGTCATGGTCGCCCTCGGTGCACTCAGCTGGGCCCGGCACGTCGTCCTGGAGCGCCGCATACCCTGACTGCATGACTCTGCACATCGGTGGGCACGTCGACGGCTCCGACCCGGTCACTGCGGCGCGTGAGCGCGGCGCCACGCTCTCGCAGTTCTTCCTCGGCAACCCGCAGTCGTACAAGGGGCCGGTCATCGAGTTCCCCGCGGGTGCGGCCGCGCTGCGGGCAGCGGCCGAGGCCGACGGGGTCGACCTGTACGTGCACGCGCCCTACCCCATCAACGTCGCCTCGACGAACAACCGCATCCGCATCCCCGGGCGCAAGCTGCTGCAACAGCACCTGACCGCTGCGGCTGAGATCGGCGCCAAGGGGGTCATCGTCCACGGCGGTCACCTCGGGGTCGACGAGGACGCGGCGAAGGGCTTCGACAACTGGCGTAAGTGCATCGACGGCCTCGAGATGCCCGTGCCGCTGCTCATCGAGAACACCGCCGGCGGCGACAACGCGATGGCCCGCCGGCTCGAGGCCATCGACCGGCTGTGGGAGGCGATCGGCGCCGCGTCCGGTGGGGACACGGTCGGGTTCTGCCTCGACACGTGCCACGCCTGGGCGGGCGGCGCCGACCTGACCGACGTCGTCGACCGGGTGCGCGCGGTCACGGGGCGGATCGACCTCGTCCACGCCAACGACAGCCGCGACGCGTTCGACTCCGGCGCCGACCGGCACACCAACTTCGGCTCCGGCACGATCGACGGCGACGCGCTGGCGGCCGTCGTGCGTGCTGCCGGTGCGCCCGTCGTCGTCGAGACCCCCGGTGGGGTCGAGGGTCAGTCCGCCGACATCGCCTGGCTGCGCGAGCGGGTCTGAGGGGTCGCTGGCGTTTTCTTCCCAGGGAAGAAAACCCTCCCTTCGGGACACAAGGCTTCCGTCCAGAAGCACTGGGTTCCTTCCCGGAGTCAGCGCGCTGCTCTCCTGAAGGGGCGCCTTCGCGTCAGCAGCCGATGAGCCGCTGCGCCAGATAGCCCTCGACCTGGTCGATCGAGATGCGCTCCTGCGCCATGGTGTCGCGCTCGCGGATCGTCACGGCGTTGTCGTCGAGGGTGTCGAAGTCGACGGTGATGCAGAACGGCGTGCCGATCTCGTCGTGGCGGCGGTAGCGGCGACCGATCGCCTGGGCGTCGTCGAAGTCGACGTTCCAGTTCCGGCGCAGCTGCGCGGCCAGGTCGCGTGCCTTGGGCGAGAGGTCGGCGTTGCGTGAGAGCGGCAGCACCGCCGCCTTGAACGGCGCGAGCCGCCGGTCGAGGCGCAGCACGACCCGCTTGTCGACCCCACCCTTGGTGTTCGGGGCCTCGTCCTCCGCATACGCGTCGACGAGGAACGTCATGAGCGAGCGCGACAGACCCGCTGCCGGCTCGATGACGTAGGGCACGTAGCGCTCGCCGGTGGTCTGGTCGAAGAACGACAGGTCGGTGCCGGAGTGCTCGGTGTGCTGCGAGAGGTCGAAGTCGGTGCGGTTCGCGATGCCCTCGAGCTCGCCCCACTCGCTGCCGGTGAAGTTGAAGCGGTACTCGATGTCGACGGTCCGCTTGCTGTAGTGGGAGAGCTTCTCCTGCGGGTGCTCGTAGTGGCGCAGGTTCTCCGCGCGGATGCCGAGGTCGGTGTACCACCGGGTCCGCTCGTCGATCCAGTACTGGTGCCACTCCTCGTCCGAACCCGGCGGCACGAAGAACTCCATCTCCATCTGCTCGAACTCGCGCGTGCGGAAGATGAAGTTGCCCGGCGTGATCTCGTTGCGGAACGACTTGCCGACCTGGGCGATCCCGAACGGCGGCTTCTTGCGCGCGGCCTGCTCGACGTTCTTGTAGTTGATGAAGATGCCCTGGGCGGTCTCCGGCCGCAGGTAGTGCAGGCCGGACTCGTCCTCGATGACGCCGAGATAGGTCTTGAGCATCATGTTGAACTCGCGCGGCTCGGTCCACTTCCCACGGGTGCCGCAGTCGGGGCAGGCGATGTCGGTCAGAGGGACGTCGTCGGGCGCGACCTCCTGGCCCTTCTTGGCGAGCCGCTCGGCCGCCGCCTCCTGGAGGTGGTCGGCGCGGTGCCGCTTGTGGCAGTTCTGACACTCGGTCAGCGGGTCGGAGAACGTGCCCACGTGACCCGAGGCGACCCAGGTCTGGCGCGGCAGGATGATCGAGGAGTCCAGGCCGACGACGTCCTCGCGGGCGTGGACCATCGCCTTCCACCACTGCCGCTTGATGTTCTCCTTGACTTCGACGCCGAGCGGGCCGTAGTCCCAGGCCGACCTCGTGCCGCCGTAGATCTCACCGCACGGGAAGACGAACCCCCGCCGCTTGGCGAGGGAGACGACGGTATCGACGGTCGAGACGGGGGCAGCCATGGCGCACAGGCTACCCGGCGCCGCGAGCGGCACTGAAACCGTTATCGCACGCCCGCGTCGCGGTCACCTCGCGCAGCTCCCGCCTCCGCGACGGACGGGTATGCGGTGGTCACCGACGCCGATAGCCGCCGCTTCGCCGTCCGTGGCGTCGAGCGCCGGCGTCGAGCGCCGCTGTCACCAGCCTCTCGGACCGCTGCTTCCCGCCGGATACGACTGCAGCGGCACCTCGTCCGCCGTCCAGGCGCGCAGGACGGGGGCGACGATCCGCCAGCACTCCTCGGCGATGTCCCCACGGACGGACAGCAGCGGGTTGCCGTCGAGGATGCCGGCCAGGATCTCGCCGTAGGGCCGGACGTGGCTGTCGCCGATGGTGGCCGCCAACGTGGTGTTCTCGAGCTCGAACATGTCACCGGCGCCGTTCGTCACGACCCCGAGCTCGATCGTCTCCGGGGACATACCGAGCTTGAGGACGTTGGGCGTCGCCTTGTTGGCGAGGCCCTCGAGGTCGTGCGAGATCGGCTTGAAGTGCAGGTAGATCCCGCGCCGGTCCGAGCAGAGCGCCTTGCCGCTGCGCAGCCGGAACGGCACTCCGGCCCACCGCGAGTTGCGGATCTCGACGACGATCTCGGCCAGCGTCTCGGTGCCACGGTCCGCGTCGACCCCCGGCTCGTCGACATAGGCGGGCACGGACCGTCGACCGACCTTGCCCGCGCCGTAGCGCGCCCGACGTGAGGCCTCCTTCGGAGAACCCATCAGATGGGTCGCGCGCAGCACGTGCGCCATCAGATCGCGCAGCTCGACGTCGTCGACGCTCGCGATCTCCTCCATGGCGGCCATCGCCATGATCAGGAGCAGATGGCTCTGGATCATGTCCTTGAGCGCACCGGCCCCGTCGTAGTAGCCCGCCCGGCCCTCCAACGCGAGCGACTCGTCGGCGACGATGTCGACGTGGCTGACGTTGACGTTGTTCCACACCGGCTCGAAGATCCGGTTGCCGAAGCGCAACCCGAGCAGGTTGAGCACCGCCGACTTGCCGAGGAAGTGGTCGATCCGGAACGTCTGCTCCTCCGGCACGATGCGGGCGAGCAGCCGGTTGAACTTCGCCGCGCTGGCCTTGTCGAAGCCGAACGGCTTCTCGAGGGCGAGCTTCAGCCCCTTCGGCAGGTCCATCGTCGCGAGCAGCTCGCAGGCCTTGATCGACACCTGTGGCGGCAGCGCGAAGTACAGCACCGAGTCCTTGGGCAGGTCCTCGAGCAGCTCGCCGAGGTCGTGCCGGTCCAGGACGTTGGTCTTGCGGTATGCGGTGCTCGCCTCGATCCGCTCCCTCACCCCTGCATCGGCCTTGACCGTCGTCAGCGACTTGCGGACCCGCCTCTTCCACTCCGCCGGGCTGAAGTCCTCCATGGCCGCGCCGAGCACCCGGACGCGACGCTCCGGCTCGCTCTCCATCAGCGTCGCCAGGCCGGGCAGCAGCAGCCGGCTCGTGAGGTCACCCGAGGCACCGAGGATGACGAGGGTGCGCTCCGGGCTGGGGCGCCGCTTCGTGCTCGTCCGGCGCGCGGTCGAGGACGTGGCCTTCTTCGCGGTGGCCTTCTTCGCGGCGGTGGTGTTCGCCGCGGTGGCTGACGTCGAGGACTTCGTTGTCGCTGTGGTCACCCGTTGAGGCTAGCGGTCGACGGCTCTCCGGGTCATGAGCTGAGGGCGCGCCCGGCCCGGCACATGACGGCTGAACACTGCGCGATGTGCGGCCTCACCAGCTGCGAGACCAGGCACCCGATCCCCGCCCTCACCCCGACATCCCCGCCGATGCACCCGTTCCGCGACTTGGCACCTGCAGTTGCAGGGGTCAGGTCGCAGATCGGGTGCGGGACGAGTTCCGGGGGTGAGCCCGCAGGGCCGTGCCGGCTGACTCAGCTCCGCCCTGGTACACGTCAGGGAACGGGCTCCCCGGGGGTGAGCCGCTCCTTCGGCAGCACCTGCGGCAGGACGTCCTGCAGGGTCACCATGCCCAGACGCGTCCCGCCCTGGGTGACGACGGCGACGTGGGTGCGCTGGCGCTGCATCCGGGCCAGCGCCTCGTAGACGGTCGTGCGCGCGTCGAGCACGAGCACGCGCCGCACGAAGTTGTCGATCTCCTGGGCCGGGTCGGCGTCCATGGTGTCGCGCACGTGGACGATGCCGGTGATCCGGTCGCCCGCCATGACGAGGATCCGCAGATGCCCCGAGGCGATGGTCGCCGCCTGCACATCCGCGACGGTGGCCTCGACGGGCACCCAGACGATGTCCTCGTCGGGCGTCGTGATCGACTCGAGCCGGGTCTCGCTGAAGTCCAGCGCCCCGACGACGCCGCGGTGGTAGTGCACGGCGAGCGCGCCGACGCTCGCGGAGTGCTCGACGAGGTGCCTCAGACTGGCGGCGTCCTGGGCGCTGCCGACCTCGTCGGCGGGCGTCGCGCCGCTCTTGCGCACCATCCAGTTGGCGGCCCGGTTGAGGAAGCGCAGGACCGGCCGGGTGAGCCACAGGAATCCGCGCATCGGCAGGGCGAGCCAGATGGCGGTGCGCTCCGGGTGGGCGAGCGAGAACGACTTCGGCGCCATCTCCCCGACGACGAGGTGGAGGAACGTCACGAGCACCAGCGCCAAAATGAACGACGCGGCGGTGGCGGCGGAGGACGGCAGCCCGATCGCATAGAACAGCGGGCTGACGGCCTCCTTGACAGCCGGCTTGGTCACGGCTCCGAGGCCGAGGGTGCACAGGGTGATGCCGAGCTGGGCCCCGGCGAGCATCAGGGTCAGGTCGCTGGCGTTGCGCAGGGCCGCGCGCCCCGCCCGGGACGTCAGGGCCGACTCCTCGAGCCGGTAGCGCCGCGACGCCATGAGCGAGAACTCCACCATGACGAAGAACGCGCTGCCGACGATGAGGGCGACGGTGACGAGCAGGACGGTCATGACCGCCCACCCCCGTCCTGCTCACCCGCGCGGTCGGTATGCGCTGCTCGCCCGCGGTCGGCCGGCGCCGCGGCGTCACTCCCCGGGTGCCCCCGGTCATCCCGGTCGAGAGCCGCACCACCCTCGCCGATCCGCTCCTCGTGGAGGGTGAGGTGCAGCCGGGAGGGAACGTAGAACTCGAGCTCGAGGATCTCCGCGCGGACGAACCGGCGCGGGGGGTCCTCGCGTCCGACGAGGTCGTCGGGGTCGACGGGCAGGTCGATCTCGACGAGGTCGCCGATCTCGGGCAGACCGCCGAAACGCTCGATGACGAGGCCGCCGATGGTCTCCTTCTCCCCCTGGGGCAGCTCGATGTCGAGCTCCTCCTCGACCTCGTCGAGGTGCAGGTCGCCGGGCATGACCCAGGCCCCGTCGTCGGTGGTCATGATGATGTGGTCCGGCTCGCCGTCGTCGTGCTCGTCCTCGATCTCACCGACGATCTCCTCGGCGAGGTCCTCCATGGTCACGATCCCGGTGAAGGTGCCGAACTCGTCGACGACGCAGGCCAGGCGCGAGCGCCCCTGCATCTCGCGGGCGGCGTCAGGCAGCGAGGTGACGTCCGAGAGCACGAGTGGCTCGCGGACGTGGCCGGCGATGGGCTCCTCGGAGTGGGGGTCGAGCCGGAGGATGTCGACGAGGTGCGCGACTCCGACGATGCGGTCCTCGTCGTCGATCACGGGATAGCGGGTGTGGTCGTGGGTCATCAGGTCGCGCACGTGGCCGACGGTCTCGTCGGCGCGGACGAAGTCGACCCGGCTGCGGGGGATCATCGCGTGCTCGACGTCGCGTTGGGGGAAGTCGATGATCCGCTCGAGCAGCTCCGCGAGGTCCTCGTCCAGCTCACCCTGCTCCGCCGACTCGGTCACGACGTGGACCAGGTCGGCGGCGCTGGCCGCCTGTTCGACGTCGTGCACCGGCTCCTGACCGAACAGCCGCAGCAGGGCCTCGGCGGCCCGGTCGAAGACCCAGATGAGCGGCCCGAAGACGGTCAGGTACAGCCGCGTCGACGGAGCGAGCCAGCGCGAGGCCTTGTCGGGCTCTGCGATCGCGTAGTTCTTGGGGTACAGCTCGCCGAAGAGCATCTGCACGATGGTCGAGAACCCGATGGCGATGATGCCGCCGACCGTGACGGCGAACGCCTGGGAGACGGTGCCGTCGAGCAGGTCACCGAAGGCCGAGCCGATGAGCGGCTCGGCGACGTAGCCGACGAGCAGCCCCGTGACGGTGATCCCGAGCTGGGCACCGGAGAGCATGAAGGAGGTTCGCCGGGTGACGTCGAGCACGGACCGTGCTCGCTCGGCGTCCGGGCCCTCCCCCGCGGCGCGCGCCTGCAGCCTGGTGCGGTCGACGGCGAGGAAGGCGAACTCCTGTGCCACGAAGTAGCCGGTGAGGACGGTGATGAGGAAGACGACGATGACGCCGACCGTGATCGACAGCGCGATGCTCATTGCTGGTCTCGGACCACCCTGGGCACGTGTTCCGGATACATCCCACACACCGCCCCAGCCCTGGGGGTCGGCACGGGTAATCGGGGTGACATGGCGACAACTGTACGGCGATACCGGTGGGACGAGGGGCGGTCGGCCGAGGTGCGCGTCAGACGAAGGGCGTGTGGGCGTCGAGCCAGCTGATGCGGCGCATGTCGTACGCGGCGCAGGCCGAGCGGAGGTCCGGCCAGACGGTGCCCTCGTTGCGCAGCACGAGGCCCTCCGGCGTCAGCAGCCCGCTCGCCATGACCGTGAGCGGGTGTCCCCGCCGGCCGAGCAGGACGGTCGCCAGCTCGATGGACGACCCGGTGGGGGTGGTCACGAAGGCGGTCGTCTCCAGCGGTCGGACCCCGAAGCCGTATGCGTAGAGCAGCACCCGCCGTTCGCTCGCCAGGTCCACGCGCAGGGTGAGGTCGGTCTGCGCCGTCGAGAACCCCGTGGTCCGTCGGGGGGCGAGCACCCGGCGCGTCGCCCGCTGGACGAAGGCGGTCGTGCCGCTCGGCTGCTCGGTCACGCCCCCCTCGCGCGCCGCATACCCCCGCGGCAGGGCCAGCCGGAGGGTCAGGCTCGGCCCGGCTCCGTCGGCGAGCGGCACGAGAACGACCGGCTCGTGGTGCGGATGGAGGAAGGATCGCCCGTGCTCGAAGGCCGGTCGGGTCGGCACCGGCCGGGGCGCCACGGGCCGTCGCGGCGCGGGGGGTGCGGCCTCCTCGACGTCGAGGTCGTTGCTCCGGCTGATCTCGGCGAAGCGCTCCCTCAGGAACCGGGCCTGGATGACCAGCGCCTGCTCGTCGTGCTCGTTCTCCGCCCGCTCGATGTGGTGCGCCACGTCGAAGAGGAGCCGCAGCTGGGTGAGGAGGAGCTCCTGGGCCGGCGTGTGGGGGCCACGGCGCGTGGAGGCGACGTAGGCGTCCAGGCTCTGCGGCACGTAGGTGCCCAGCAGATCTCGCATCGCGGGACTGATCGGATCGCCGAGCGGCGGCGCGGTGTCGGTGATGGCTCGGCCGAGGACGACCGCCTCGGGCGGCAGCGAGCCCGCGAGGGCGTTGATCCGGCGGACGACGTCGTGCCCGGCACGTCGGACCGGGGCCGCCGCGGAGTCGCCTTCTCGCAGGTCAGCGAGCACTTCCTGGCCGGTCCATCCGGTGTAGTCCCGTTCCACCCGGCGCCCGCCGAGACGCGAGAGACGGCCGACGATCTCGCCCGCCTGGTGAACCGGGGCGGTGATGGGCGCGACGAGACGGCGGGATCGCGGTGACGTCGGCATACTCATCAGGCTAAGACACGGTGTTAGCGTCCCTGCCATGCAGGGAAATCGATGGACGGCAGACGACCTGCCCGACCTCACCGGCCGGACGGCGGTCGTGACGGGCGCCACGTCCGGCATCGGCCGGGAGACCGCTCTCGCGCTCGCGGAACACGGGGCCAGGGTGCTCGTCGCGGTCCGCAACACCGACGCCGGTGCCGAGCTGGCCCGCGAGCTGCCGGGCCGGGCCGACGTCGTGCCTCTCGACCTGTCCTCGCTGGCGTCGGTCCGGGCCTGCGCTGGACGGATCGACGAGCCGGTCGACCTCCTGGTCAACAATGCGGGCGTCATGACGCCGCCCCGCCGCCGGCTGACCGACGACGGCTTCGAGCTGCAGTTCCAGACGAACCACCTCGGGCACTTCGCCCTCACCGGGCTGCTCCTCCCGCGCCTCCTCGAGACGTCCGCACCGCGTGTGACGACGGTGTCCTCGCTGGCCCACGGCAGCGGCAACCGCGAGGTCCTCGACGGCAACCTCACCGACCGCTACAACCCGCAGACCGCGTACGGCAACAGCAAGCTCGCCAACCTGCTGTTCGCCCTCGAGCTGCAGCGACGGTCCGAGGCGGCCGGACTGTCCCTCACCTCGACCGCCGCCCACCCCGGTGTGACCGCGACCAACCTCGTCGCCAGCCCGGACGGACTCGGCTCGATCCCCTTGCTCGGCGCACTGAGCCGTCCGCTGACCCGGGTGTTCCTGCCCAGCGCGCAGAAGGGCGCCGAGGCCACGTTGTATGCGGCTACCGTTGCAGAACCCGGTAGCTACACCGGGCCCACGAGTCTGCGCGAGACCCGTGGTCCGGTGGGTCCGGCCACCGTCAGTCCCCTCGCCCGGGACGCCGACCTCGCCGCCGCCCTCTGGCGGGTCAGCGAGGAGCGCACCGGCGTCCGATTCGAACAGCTCGCCTGAGGGAGCCGAACACTGGTCATGCAACACCGCACCGATCCGGCACCGGCTCCGGAGATCGCCGCCGTCGCACCGGCGAGCACCTTCCGGGCCGTCGACGCCGTGCTCGAGCGCACCTTCGCCGAGATGGCCGACCTCCTCGTCGAGGCCGGGGCCCGCGACCCCCGCGGGGTCGACGAGGCGGGGCTCGGCATCGACGCCGTCCGCGAGCTCGCCCAGCGCAGCGCCAACCATGGCAAGCGGGTTCGCCCGCTGCTGGCCCACTGGGGGTGGGTCGTCGCCGACGGCGAGCGCACCGGAACCGCCGAGGGCCTGGCGCAGCTGGGTGCGGCCCTGGAGCTGCTCCACCTCTTCGCGCTGATCCAGGACGACGTCATGGACCGCTCCGACACGCGGCGCGGTGAGGCGACGCTGCACGTCGTGGCCGCCACCGCCCACGAGGTGCACGGCGGCCTGGGCGACCCGGTGCTTTTCGGCGACTCGGTCGCCACACTCGTCGGCGACCTGGCCTTGAGCGAGGCGACGATCCTCGGCCTGGGCATCAGCCCCACGGTGAGCCGGATCTGGCGGCTGATGACCCTCGAGCTCGTCGAGGGTCAGCTCCTCGACATCACGCACACGGCCGATCGCCGGCACGACCACGACACGGCACGGCGGATCAGCAGGCTCAAGACCGGCCGCTACACCGTGACCCGGCCGCTCCAGCTCGGCGCGCTCGTCGCCGGGGCGAGCAGCGAGGTGCTCGGCCCGCTGACGGAGTGGGGCGACCTAGTCGGCGACGCGTTCGGTCTGCGCGACGACGTCATCGGCGTGTGGGGCGACCCCGCGGTGACGGGCAAGCCCGCTGGCGACGACCTGCGCAACGGCAAGCCCACGGCACTGCTGGTCTGGGCCGAGTCCCTCCTCCCCGCACGGCACCACAACCTGCTGCAGCGCTGCGCCGCCGGTGCACTGCGCCCCCGGGAGGTCGAGCAGCTGGCCGAGGCGATGCTCCGGTGCGGCGTGCGGGACCGCGCCGAGGAGGAGATCGACGGACTGGTCCGGGCGGCCGACGCCACCGCCGCACGCCTGCCCACCACCCCCGAGGTGCGACACGAGCTCGACGCGGTCGCCCAGTCCATCGCCTGGCGATCCCTGTAGGAGCCCCCTGTTGCGCACCATCGTCATCGGTGCCGGCCTCGCCGGCCTGTCCGCTGCCTGCCACCTCGCCGGCGACGGCCACGAGGTCGTCCTCCTCGAGCGTGACCCCATCGTGGGCGGCCGCGCCGGCCGGCTGGATCTGGGTGGTTTCCGGTTCGACACCGGCCCGGTCGTCATGACCATGCCCGAGCTGCTCGACGACGCGATCCGCGCCGCCGGGTCCGAGCCGGCGGACCTGATCCGGATGGACCGGCTCGACCCGGCCTACCGCGCCGTCTACCACGACGGCAGCGAGCTCGAGATCGCCGCCGACATGGCTGAGCTGCGTCGCCGGATCGAGGACGGCTTCGGCCCGGAGAACGCCGCCGGGTTCGACCGGTTCCACGCATGGCTCGAGGAGCTCTACACCGTCGAGTTCGAGCCCTTCGTCAACACCAACATCAACTCCCCGCTCGACCTGGTCCGGCGCCCGCTCACCGCCGCCAAGCTGCTCCGGCTGCGCGGACTCGGCAGCCTCGACAAGGTCGTCTCATCCTTCTTCACCGACGACCGGCTCGTGAAGATCTTCAGCTTCCAGGCGCTCTACGCGGGGATCGCGCCCGCCGACGCACGCGCCGTCCTCGCCGTGATCACCTATATGGACAGCGTCCGGGGCGTGTTCTACCCCGAGGGGGGGATGCACGCCATCCCGAGCGCCCTGCAGATCGCCGCCGAGCGGGGCGGGGTCACGCTGCACACCGGCGTCTCCGTCGATACCATCCTGCGGCGCTCCGACGGTGCCGTGGCCGGCGTGCGCACGTCCGACGGCGAGCGTCTCCACGCCGACGCCGTCGTCTGCACGCTCGACCTGCCCGTCGCATACGAGCGGCTCATCCCCGACGTCCCCGCCCCCCGGCGCCTCACGCGGGGGGCCTACTCACCCTCGGCCGTCGTGTGGCACGTCGGCGCGAGCGGTCGGCCGGCGGCGCACGTGCGCCACCACAACATCCACTTCGGGCGGCAGTGGTCCGAGGCCTTCGACGCGCTCATCGACCGCGGGACCCTCATGCCCGACCCGTCCCGGCTGATCACCGTGCCGAGCGTGTCCGACCCGACCGCCGCACCCGACGGTCACACCTCCATGTACGTCCTCGAGCCGGTCCCGCACACCGGGGCCGGGATCGACTGGGCGAGCGAGGGCCCGGCCCTTCGCGAGCGGCTGCACACCGCCCTCGCCGAGGGGGGATATCCCACAGATGTGGTCGTCGAGGCCCTCATCACGCCCGATGACTGGGAAGGTATGGGTATGCACCTCGGCACTCCGTTCGCCCTCGCGCACACCTTCTTCCAGTCCGGGCCGTTCCGGCCGCCCAACCACGAACGGCGCGTGCCCGGCCTGATCTTCGCCGGCAGCGCCACGACCCCGGGCGTCGGCATCCCCATGGTGCTCATCAGTGGCCGGCTCGCCGCGGAGCGGGTGGCCGAGTACGCACGCGGGACGCGCTGAGCGTGGCGAGCGGACACCAGGCGGCCCAGGACGGTGCCGCCCACCTCGCGGCAGGCTACCGACAGTGCGCCCGGATCACCCGGGACCACGGCACGACCTACTACTGGGGCGCGCGGATGCTGCGGCGCCGGTCCCGCCACCACGTCTACGCGGTCTACACGCTGGCCCGACTCGCCGACGACATCGTCGACAGCGCCGGACCGACTCCCGGTCCGGAGACCGCCGCCGAGCTGACGGCCTTCGAGCAGCGGTTCTGGACGGCGCTCGAGGCCGGCACCGACACCGACCCGGTCATGGCGGCCATCGTCACGTCGGTGCACGAGGCCCGGATCGACCCCGAGTGCTTCGAGCGCTTCTTCGGCGCGATGCGGATGGACCTGACCGTCAGCACCTACGAGACCTGGGCCGACCTGCTCGGCTACATGGAGGGCAGCGCCGCCGTGATCGGCGAGATGATGCTGCCCGTGCTCCAGCCCGGACCCGGGGCCCGCGACTCGGCCCGCAGCCTGGGGCTGGCCTTCCAGCTGACCAACTTCCTCCGCGACATCGGCGAGGACCTCGACCGCGGGCGCGTCTACGTGCCCCAGGAGGACCTGCGCCGTTTCGGGGCGGATCCGCACGCTCGGGTGGTCGACGACGCATGGCGTGCGCTGATGGCCTTCGAGATCGAGCGCAACCGGCGCCTGTACCGCGAGGCCGACGCCGGCCTACCCCTCCTCGGCGGCGCCGCCCGGCGGTGCGTCGCCACCGCCCGCGTGCTCTACGCCCGCATCCTCGAGCTGATCGAGGACGCGGACTACGACGTGTTCTCCGACCGGCTCCGGGTGCCGACGCGCGACAAGGCGTTGCTCGCCGGCCGGATGCTCACCCACCCCCGGCCGATGGCGCTGGTCGGCCGCGACCGGGCCGCCACCCCGCCGAGCACGGCCGCCTGGAACGACGCCCCCGTCGTGCTGCTCACCGACGACGGCGAGTCCGCGGGCATGGCGACCAAGTCGGCGGTGCACCACGACGACACCCCGCTGCACCTCGCCTTCTCGTGCTACGTCGTCGACGACGCCGGTCGGGTGCTCGTCACGACCCGAGCCGCGGACAAGCCGAGCTTCCCGTCAGTGGTGACGAACTCGTTCTGCGGTCACCCGCTGCCCGGCGAGCCGCTCGTGGCGGCGGTGCGCCGCCGGGCCGAGACCGAGCTCGGCGTCCGGGTCGATCGGCCGCGTCTGGTCCTGCCGCGCTTCCGCTACCGGGCGACCTCGAGCAGCGGCCTCGTCGAGCACGAGCTCTGTCCGGTGTATGCGGCGCGCGCCGAGAGCACGGACCTGCACCTCGACCCGAGTGAGGTCTCCACGGGCGAGTGGGTGCCGTGGGCGCAGTTCAGCGCCGACGTCCTGAGCGGCCGGCGGGAGGTCTCGCCATGGTGCGCCGAGCAGGTCGCGGAGCTGGTGACCCTCGGTGCCGACCCCCTCTCCTGGCCGGAGGCATCCGACGCCGACCTTCCCCCGGCCGCCCGTTCGCTCACCCAGGTCACGTGATGGACGACGACCTCCAGCCCGCCCGTTCAGGAGAGCAGCCCATGACCACGTCCATGTCGCAGTCCGCGTCGTCCTCGGACCCCGGCTCAGGAGCGACCCCCACCGGGACGACCCACGACGGGGCGGCTCTCAACGGAGCCGGCCACAACGGGACGATGTCCAACGCGGTGGCACCGAACGGTTCGGCCCAGAACGGGACTGGCCTCAACGGTGCGGCCCAGAACGGGATGCCCCAGCACGGGATGACCGCCCTTCCGTCCGGGTCCCTGCTCGGAGCCCCTGCCTGGCGACTGTCGGACGCGTTCGACCGCGCGGCACCCTCCTATGACGCGATGGTGGCGCTCTCCCCCGGATACCACGACCAGCTGCGCCGCTCCGCACAGGCGCTGATGGCCCGCGCGACCCTGCCGGTCGACCGCCCGATGCGGGTCGCCGACCTCGGCTGCGGCTCGGGCGCCTCGACCGCCGCCCTGCTCGAGGCCGCGTCCGAGGCCGGCGCGACGGACCCGGTCGTCACGGGCGTGGACGCCTCCGCGGGGATGCTGGGGGAGGCGGCACGCAAGCCGTGGCCCGACTCGGTCGGCTTCGTCGAGACCGACGCGCTCAGCTGGCTGCAGGCCCAACCGGCGGCCAGTCTCGACGCGGTGCTCGCCGCATACCTGCTGCGCAACGTGACCGAGCGCGATGCCATCGTCGAGGAGCTGGCCCGGGTCCTCGTCTCCGGCGGCGCAGTCGCCCTCCAGGACTACTCCGTCGCGGGCCGGCCGCTCGCCGGGGCCCTGTGGGCGGGGGTGTGCCACGCGGTGATCATCCCGCTCGCGGTGATCAACCGCAGCGACGTGCCCCTGCACCGCTACCTCTACCGGAGCGTGCGCGACTTCGACAGCGTCGAGGTCCTGCACGACCGTCTGACCCGGGCCGGCCTGAGCGACCCTCAGCACCTGCGCCACTCCGGCTGGCAACGCAGTATGGTCCACACGCTCACGGCCGTGGCCCCGTGAGCCGGCCGCGTCCGTACCGCCCCGGTCGCGACGCCCGGGCGGTCCACCATCCCCCGCCCGCGCCGACCGGTCCGGCCCGCGCCGACACCCCGCACGTCGTCGTCGTCGGCGGGGGCATCGCCGGCCTGGCCGCGGCCACCGCGCTCTCCGAGCGAGGGCTCGAGGTCACCCTGATCGAGCGCGAGGAGAGCCTCGGCGGGCGCGTGCGGGCGTGGCCGATCAGACTGCCCGACGGCTCGAGCGCACAGATGAGCCGGGGCTTCCACGCCTTCTTCCGGCAGTACTACACCCTGCGGGCGCTCCTGCGCCGGGTCGACCCCGAGCTGTCGGCACTGACGCCGCTCGAGGACTACCCCCTCGTGCGTGACGGGGGCGGCTCCGACTCGTTCGCCGGCATCCCCCGCACACCGCCGTGGAACCTCGTCGAGTTCGTCCGGCGCAGCCCGAGCTTCACCTTCGAGGCGCTGCGCGGAGTCGACATCCCGGCCGCGCTCGGCCTGCTCGACGTCGACTTCCCGCAGACCTTCTCCGACTACGACGGCGTCAGCGCCGCCCAGCTGCTCGACGACCTGCGCTTCCCCGAGGAGGCTCGCCACCTCGCGCTCGAGGTCTTCGCGCGCAGCTTCTTCGCCGACCCGCGCGAGTTCTCCGCCGCCGAGCTGCTCGGGATGTTCCACACCTACTTCGTGGGATCGGCCGAGGGGCTGCTGTTCGACGTCCCGGACGACGACTACGACGCCACCCTGTGGGGCCCGCTCGGCGAGCACCTCGAGCGCAGCGGCGTGACCATCCGTCGCGGCACGGAGGTGACGGCGGTGCGGGGCAGCGGGCCCGGAGTGCGGGTCGAGACCGCCGCAGGGGAGGCGGTCGAGGCCGACGCGGTGGTCCTGGCCCTCGACCCGCCGGCTCTGCGCCGCGTGGTCGCCGGGCTCGAGGGCATCGCCGACGACGGGGCCGGGCTGGCCTGGCG
>JBAUUB010000299.1:0-12388 GCA_049582485.1 Dermatophilaceae bacterium | reverse complement strand
GAGCGCGCGCGGACCAGCGCCTGACGGCGGGTCCAGGAGCCGATGCCGGTGAGCGTCGTCAGGACGGCGTCCTCGCTCGCCGACGACGAGCCCTTGCCGCTGCGCTCGTGCTCGGCGAGGAGGGCCGCCACCTCGGCGGCGTCCTCGGCGCGAGGGCGGGCCGCCGTGTAGTCCTCGGGCAGTCCGGCGATGTCGACGTCCTCGGCGCGCATCCCACAACTCTGTCACCCCACCACCCCATCCTGCTGCCCCGGCGACCAGAATGTGCGGATGGGCAGCGTGCAGTCGGTCGCCGTCGTCGGGGCGGGCATGGTCGGGCTGGCCACCGCCTGGCACCTGCAGGAGCACGGGGTCCAGGTCACGGTCCTGGACCGGGCCGGGGTCGCGGCCGGGGCATCGTGGGGCAACGCCGGGTGGCTGACCCCTGCCTTCGTCGCCCCGCTGCCGGAGCCGGCCCTCCTGCGCTACGGCCTGCGTGCCCTGGTCTCGCCGAAGTCGCCCGTGTATGCGCCGCTCGCCGCCGACCGCGACCTCGCCCGGTTCATGGCCGGGTTCCTCCGGCACAGCACGAACGCACGGTGGCGGGAGTCGATGCGCAGCCTGCTGCCGCTCGTCCGGGAGGCGTTGGGCGCGTTCGACCACCTTGCGCGACAAGGGGTCTCGGGTGAGGTGCTCAAGGCTGACCCGGTGGTCGCGGCCTTCCCCCGCGTGGCACAGGCCGGACCGCTGACCGACGAGCTCGAGCACATCGCCGAGGCGGGTGGAACGGTGGCCTACGAGCTCGTCTCCGGCCAGGCGGCCCGCCGGCTCGCCCCGGTGCTCGCCGACACGATCCAGGCCGCGGTGCTCGTGCGGGGCCAGCGCTTCATCAACCCGGTGACCTACGTGCACTCACTCGCCGACGCCGTCCGGGCGCGGGGCGGTTCGGTGGTCGAGGGTGCCGAGGTGTCCGCGGTGCGGTCCGGGCGTGACGGCGTGGTGGTCGAGGTCGAGCGAGGCCGGGTCGAGCGAGGCGGGACCGATGGTGGTGGGGTCGATGGCGGTGGCCGGTTCGACGCCGCAGTGGTGGCGACCGGCGCCTGGCTGGGTCGGCTCGGCGCCGCGCTCGGGGTGCGCCGCGTCGTGCAGGCCGGGCGGGGGTACTCGTTCAGCGTGGTCGCCGACCCGCTGCCCGAGGTCCCGGTCTATCTGCCGACTGCGCGGGTGGCGGTCACCCCGCTCGGCGACCGGGTGCGAGTCGCCGGGATGATGGAGCTGCGTCGGCCCGATGCCCGGTTCGACCACCGCCGCGTCACCGCCATCGTCGACTCGGTCCGGCCGCTGCTGCAGGGCGTCGACCTCGACTCACGCGAGGACGAGTGGGTCGGCTCGCGCCCGGTCACGATCGACGGGCTGCCGCTGATCGGCGCGACGAGGGCTCCGGGGGTCTACGTCGCGGGTGGCCACGGGATGTGGGGCATCACGCTTGGTCCGGTCACCGGCCGCCTGCTCGCCGAGCAGGTCGTCACCGGCCGCGTCCCCGACGCGCTGCGCCCCTTCGACCCGCTGCGCTGACCGCGCGTCAGGTGCGCGTCCGGCCCTCGCGAATCATCTCCAGGGCCTGAGCGAGCCGGCGCTCCCGGGTCTCGGGCCGCTTGGCCTCGCCGACCCACCGGGCGTACTCCTTGCGGTGGCTGTACGCCATGGCCTCGAACGTCGTCCGAAGCCCGGGGTCGGCCTCGAGCGCCGCGCGCAGCTCGTCGGGGAGCTCGACGTCGCGGGGCTCGTCGTCGAGCTCGACCCGGGCCACGACGGTCTGTGCAGTGTCGACCCCGAGCTCCGCGCGCGCGGCCTTGCTCAGTCCGATGCAGTTCCGCCCACCCATCACGGCGAGCCGCAGCCGCGCGGTCCGTCCGCCGATCGTCACCCGAACGGCCGCGCGTCGGCCGCCACCGAGCTCATCGACCTCCGCGTCGGTGAGGATCAGGGCCGCCGCCGGCCCGAACGGCTCGAGCTCCCTCGTCATCTGCAGTGCTCCCATGGGGTGATTCTGACCCAGCGGTCGCGAGTTGGGCCCCGATGCGCACATCCGAGAGGATTCGGACGACCGCCATCCACAGCTTGGAGCCCCAGACATGTCCACTCTCAGTGACTTCACCGCGCGCACGATCGACGGGGCCGAGCAGTCCCTGTCCGACTTCGCCGGCAAGGTCGTCCTCATCGTCAACACGGCGAGCCAGTGCGGCTTCACCCCCCAGTACGCCGGACTCGAGCAGCTGCACCAGAAGTACGCCGTGGACGGATTCGCCGTGCTCGGCTTCCCCTGCAACCAGTTCGGCGGCCAGGAGCCCGGCACCGAGGACGAGATCGCCGCGTTCTGCGAGACGAGCTTCGGCGTGACCTTCCCGATGTTCGCCAAGGTCGACGTCAACGGCTCCGACACCGACCCGCTCTTCGAGTGGCTGAAGTCGGAGAAGGGTGGACTGCTCGGCGACCGGATCAAGTGGAACTTCACGAAGTTCCTCGTCGGCCGCGACGGGCAGGTCATCGAGCGGTATGCGCCGCAGACCGATCCCGCCGACCTCGCCGAGGACATCGAGGCGGCTCTGCGCGGCTGACGAACCGGCAGGCGTGGTTTGGTCCTCGGGTTGCCGCGTGCTCCTCGGAGCGCTGGCAATTGCTGCTCAGGTTCTAGTGGTCAGCGCGACAGAGCAACGGTCTCGGGAGTGACCATCGGTCTCCCACCGGCCCCGTGGTGCCGACCGGGGCCGCACGCCGCGCTCGGCACCACGCCGCCACCGGCCGAATGTTGCGCACGCCACATCGCCGACTCTTGCCGCCCGAGTCGGCTCGGGATGACACTGGACTAAGCAAGCGCTTAGTCACGGGCGCTGTCGTCCTGCCCTGGAAGGAGCCCTCATGGGCCACTACACCGCCAACCTGCGCGACATCGAGTTCAACCTCTTCGAGGTCTTCGGCCGCGGCGAGCTCCTCGGTCGCGGCCCCTACGAGGAGCTCGACACCGACACCGCCCGCGAGATGCTCAAGGAGATGGCCCGCCTCGCCGAGAACGAGCTCGCCGAGTCGTTCTCCGACGCAGACCGCAACCCGCCCGTCTACGACCCCGCGACCCAGCAGGTCACGATGCCGGAGTCGTTCGCGAAGTCCTTCCGCGCATACCGCGACTCGGGCTTCTGGAACATCGACGTGCCCGCCGAGCTCGGCGGCACCGTCGCCCCGCCCAGCTTCCGGTGGGCGATGAACGAGATGATGCTCGGCTCCAACCCCGCCGTCGCGATGTTCGCCGCCTCCTACGGCTTCGCCGCTCTCCTGCAGCGCTACGGCACCGAGGACCAGAAGAAGCTGGCCCACTGGATCGTCGAGAAGGACTGGCACTGCACGATGGTGCTCACCGAGCCCGACGCGGGATCCGATGTCGGCGCCGGCCGCACCAAGGCCATCGACAACGGTGACGGCACCTGGCGGATCGAGGGCGTCAAGCGCTTCATCACCAGCGCCGAGTCCGACATGGTCGACAACGTCATCCACTTCGTCCTCGCCCGCCCCGAGGGCGCGGGTCCGGGCACCAAGGGCCTGAGCCTGTTCATCCTCTCCAAGTACGACGTCGACCTCGAGACCGGTGAGCTCGGCGAGCGCAACGGCGTCTACGTGACCAACGTCGAGAAGAAGATGGGCCTGAAGGTCAGCACGACCTGCGAGCTCACCTTCGGCGGCGAGCGGCCCGCCATCGGAACGCTCTACGGCGACGTCCACGACGGCATCGCCCAGATGTTCCACGTCATCGAGAACGCCCGGATGATGGTCGGCACCAAGGCCATCGCGACGCTGTCGGCCGGCTACCTCAACGCCCTGTCCTACGCCAAGGACCGGGTCCAGGGCGCCGACATGACGCAGATGACCGACAAGGCCGCCCCGCGCGTGACGATCACCAACCACCCCGACGTGCGCCGCAGCCTGATGCTGCAGAAGGCCTACGCCGAGGGTCTGCGCTCGCTCGTGCTCTACACCGCGACCCAGCAGGACGCGGTGGACCTGGCCCGCTTCGAGACCGGGTCCGAGCAGCTCGAGCGCGGCACCCCCGGTGAGATCGCGAGCCGGGTCAACGACCTGCTCCTGCCGATCGTCAAGGGCCTGGGCTCCGAGCGGGCCTGGGTGCTCCTCGGCACCGAGTCCCTGCAGACCTTCGGCGGGTCCGGCTTCCTCCAGGACTACCCGGTGGAGCAGTACGTCCGTGACGCCAAGATCGACACCCTGTACGAGGGCACGACCGCGATCCAGGGCCTGGACTTCTTCTTCCGCAAGATCATCAAGGACAAGGCGGAGTCGCTCGGCCTGCTCGCGAACCAGATCCAGGAGCTCGCCAAGGACATGGGCAGCCACGGCGGCGCGCTGGACCGCGAGAAGGGTCTGCTCGGCGAGGCGCTCGAGAGCGTCCAGGGCATTCTCGGCTTCATGGTCGGCGAGCTGATGAAGGCCGACCCGCGGGCCGAGGGCGGCGACGTCCGCAACCTCTACAAGGTCGGCCAGAACACGACCCGCTTCCTGCTCTCGGCCGGCGACCTCGTCGTCGGCTGGCTGCTCCTGCGCCAGGCCGACGTCGCGCTCGACGCGCTCGAGCGGGGCGGCCTGAGCGAGAAGGACCGCGACTTCTACACCGGCAAGGTGGCGGCCGCGAAGTTCTACGCCCGACAGGTCCTCCCCCGCCTCGCTGCGGAGCGCGCCATGGCTGAGGTCACCGACAACGAGCTCATGGACGTCCCCGAGTCCGCCTTCTGAGCGTCCCCACCGCGCGGCCCCCGACCCAGCCCCACACGGCTAGGTTGGGGGCCATGTCGTTTCCTGCTGTGTCCCCCGCCGCGCCGACGGATCTGACAGGCCTGACCGCCGCATACGAGCAGACCGCGCGCTCGGTGCTCGCCCTGGCACGCGCGTGTCCGCCGGAGTCGGCCACCGCGCCCACCCCGTGCCCCGGCTGGGACGTCTTCGCGCAGGTCGCCCATGTCGAGTCGGTCGAGTCGACGTTCCTCGGCGACCCGCTGCCACAGGTCGAGCTCGGTGAGCGCGAACACGTCCGCAACGACATGGGCCGGTTCATGGAGCAGCTCATCGAGTCGCGCCGCGGCTCGACCATGGACGACCTGTGCGACCGCCTCGAGTCGGCCATCGAGCGGCGCGTGCAGCGTTGGCGTGCGCCGGACCTCAGGCTGGAGAGCCCGGAGCAGGGACCCTTCGGGATGTCGACGGTCGGTGAGGTCATCGGCATCCGCTGCTTCGACATCTGGACCCATGAGCAGGACCTGCGCGAGACCCTCGGCGAGCCGGGCGGCCTCGACTCGCCCGCCGCGTCGATCGCCATGTCGAGGATGTATGCGGTGCTCGGCAGGGTCGCGGCCCGCGCCGGTGTGCCGGTCGGCCAGGCGGTCGTGGTCGAGCTGAGCGGGCCGGTCACGGGACGGCACGGGGTCCGAGTCGCAGAGATCGACGGGAAGGTCCGCGGACTTCTCGACGATGTGGCCGACGAGGACGCGCTCTGCGTGCTCGTGCTGGGGACACGCGAGATGGGCCGGCTCGGCGCCGGTCGGGTGCCGATGGGCGAGGACGGCGGCTTCCCCTGGACGGCGACCGGCGACCTCGAAACGGCGGCCGTGCTCGTCGAGCACCTCTCGGTCACCTCGTAGCCGGGAGGACCGGATCTTCCGGTGGCGCGGGCCTTGCACACCGACATAAAGTTGCATGGTGCAACCAACCATCTCGCCGCGTCTGGGCGACGAGCTCATCCGGGTCCTCAAGCTCATGCAGGCGGCTCGCAGCCGTTGGCCGGTGCCCGCCGACGGTCTCGACAGCTCGGCGTACCCGATCCTCTTCGTCCTCGCCCGGGAGGCGCAGCGCGTCAGCGACGTGGCCCAGACCATCCATTCCGACGTCTCGACGGTCAGCCGACAGGTCGCCGGCCTGACGCGCACCGGTTTCGTCGCCCGCACCCCCGACCCGGACGACCGCCGGGCCCAGTTGCTGACCCTCACCGAGGCCGGCCGCGATGCCGTCCTCGCGGCCCGCCGGCACCGGGACGAGTGGCTCGCCGGCCTGGTCACCGACTGGGACGCCGACGAGCTGGGTGACTTCACCGACCACCTCGGCCGCTTCGCCGACGCGCTGCAGCAGCATCTCTCCGTCGAGGACCCGCTGCGCCGACCCGAAGGAGCCCGCGCATGAGCGCCGCACAGCCCGCCCCCGCGACTCCGGCCGTCGAGCTGACCCACCGCGAGGTCGTGACGATCCTGCTCGGGCTGATGACCGGGATGTTCCTCGCCGCCCTCGACCAGACCATCGTCGCCACGGCGATCCGCACCATCGCCGACGACCTGCAGGGTCTGCAGCACCAGGCGTGGGCGACCACCGCATACCTCATCACGGCGACGATCGTGACACCGATCTACGGCAAGCTCGGCGACATCTACGGGCGCAAGCGCCTCTTCACGACCGCCATCACGATCTTCATCATCGGCTCCGTGCTGTGCACGTTCGCGACGTCGATGGAGACCCTCGCGATCTTCCGGGCCGTCCAGGGTCTGGGTGCGGGCGGTCTCTTCTCACTCGCCCTGGCGATCATCGGCGACATCGTCCCGCCGCGCGAGCGGGCCAAGTACCAGGGCTACTTCCTCGCGGTCTTCGGCACCTCGTCGGTGCTCGGTCCGGTCATCGGCGGCTTCTTCGCCGGCCAGGAGAGCCTGCTCGGCATCGCCGGATGGCGGTGGGTGTTCCTCGTCAACGTGCCGATCGGCATCGCTGCGCTCGTCGTCGTCCGGCGCACGCTGCACCTACGTCACCAGCGTCTCGACCACCGCATCGACTGGGCGGGTGCCGCACTGCTCGCGCTCAGCCTCGTGCCTCTGCTCCTGGTCCTGGAGCAAGGCCGCGAGTGGGGCTGGGACTCGCCACGTGCCATCGCGGCGTTCGCCGTCGGAGTCCTCGGCGCGCTGGCCTTCCTCTGGCAGGAGTGGCGGATGGGCGAGGAGGCCATCCTGCCGTTCCCCATGTTCCGCGTGAAGACCGTCGGAGTCGCGTCGGTCGCGTCGGTGCTCATCGGCATCGCGATGTTCGGCGGGCTGGCCTCCATCCCGCTCTACCTGCAGATCGTCAAGGGCGCGACGCCGACCGAGGCCGGGCTGCTGCTGCTGCCGATGACCCTCGGCATCATGTTCGGCTCGGTGTTCTCGGGGCAGCTCATCTCGCGCACCGGCCGCTACCGGCACTTCCCGATCATCGGCGGCGCGCTGCTGGCCGTCTCGCTGTTCGCCTTCAGCCGCGTCGCCCACGACACCCCGCTGTGGCAGACGATGATCATCATGGTGTTCTTCGGCATCGGGCTCGGCTTCAACTTCCAGCCCCTCACGCTCGCCGTCCAGAACGCCGTGCCGCCACAGCAGATCGGCGTCGCGACGTCCACCGCGACGTTCACCCGGCAGATCGGCGGAGCGGTCGGCACCGCGGTGTTCCTCTCGATCCTGTTCGGACGTCTGCCGGACACGATCGCGGCGGCGACGCAGCGGCTGTCGGGAACCCCGGAATACCAGGCCGCGCTGCGCGACCCGGCCAACGCGGAGTTCGCCGCCCAGCTGGCCGAGGCCCAGGCGAGCGGGTCCAACGCCGCGGTGAGCAGCGGCATCCTCGACGACAGCTCCTTCCTCGGTCAGCTCGACGAGCGGCTCGCCCGCCCGTTCCTCATCGGGTTCTCCGAGGCGATGGACACCGTGTTCCTCGTCGGGGCCGCAGTGATGGTCGTCGGGTTCCTCGTCCTGCTGCTCCTGCCGCACGTCGAGCTGCGCACGGGGTCGGCCTACTCCGAGCGGGACGCCGCCCTCGCCTCGAAACCGGGGGACGCCTGAGCGGCGACCCGGCGCACCGATCCTGGGCCTCGGATGACGACCGCCCGGGAACGACGAACGGCGCGGACGCACCCCTGAGCAGGATGCGTCCGCGCCGTTGGTGCGACGTGCGGCTGGGGTCAGCGCGGGTCGACGTCCGTGCGGTCCACGCGCGACCCGCTGTTCGGGTCGACGTGCGACTCGCGGGTCGTGCTGTAGCCACCGGTGCGGCGGCTGCGCATGGCGAACGAGAGGACGATCGCGAGGAGGCCGCCGAGGATGAGGATCCACCCGAGCATGTTCTCGCTGACGCCCGGAATGTCGACGGTGATGACGTCCAGCGCGAAGATCGCGCCGAGGACGATCAGGACTATTCCAAGTCCGATGTACATGTCTCCTCCTGGGAGGTCTGGGAACAGAACAGTTCAGCGTAAACGATTAATCGCCCGTGACCTGCACCGACGCCACTCGAGCGGGAGGTGGCAGCGGTCGGGGAGGCGTCGGGGCGAGCCCGCGCGGGAGCGATGACGGGACAGGTGGTCCCTCGTCGGACAGATGGTCTCTCACGGGACCTTTCCTCCGTCGGGAGACTGAAGTTGCCGGCGATCGACGGAGCAACCGGCGATCGACGGAGCAGAAGTCGCGCGGACAGCCGGGGCAGGCGGGCGGCAGAGGCGACCAGGGGGTATGCGGTGGTCGCCCGCGCTCAGAGCCGCCGGTCGCCGAGCACCGGGAAGGCCTCCCGCGCCGCCGCAACCTCGTCGAGATCGATGACGACCTCGAGGATCTCCTCGCCGTCGCCGGCTTCGGCGAGCACCTGACCCATCGGACCGACGACCTGGGAGCGCCCGCCCATCGGGGTACGCGCGTGGGTGCCGGAGGTGTTTCCGGCGATGAGGAAGGCCTGGTTCTCCATGGCGCGGGCCCGGCCGAGCGTGGTCCACGCCTCGACCCGCGCAGCCGGCCACGCGGCCGGAACGAGGAAGACCTCGGCGCCGGCGTCGAGCTGGGCGCGGTAGAGCTCGGGGAACCGCAGGTCGTAGCACGTCGACAGGGCCGCGTGGTGACCGGTCGGCAGCGTGAGCCCGACGATCACCTCACCCGCCTCCATGAGTCGCGGCTCCCCCGACCCGAAGCCGAACCGGTGGATCTTGCGGTACACCGCGACCTGCTCACCGTCCGGACCGAACACGAGCGAGGTGTTGGACAGCTCCTTGCCCTCGACGCCCGGCTGCTCGAGCCGCTCGACGATCGAGCCCGCGTGCAGCAGGACGCCGCACTCGCGCGCGAGCGCACTCATCGCCTCGGCGGTCGCTCCGTCGACCGGCTCCGCGAGATCGTCCCAGAGCTGGTAGCCGAACCCGGTCTGCGGCCACAGCTCGGGCAGCATGACGAGATGGGGCACATCGGACGCCCCGGTGTCGGAGCTGTCGGAGCAGGCCGACCGCACGAGCTGCGCGACGCGAGAGGTGCGGTCGGCGACGGACTCGCCGTCCGCATACCCGAGCTGGACCAGACTGACCCGCAGGAGTGAGGTCACAGGCTCGGCCCTCCCGTCCGCTCGCCACCGCTTCGGCGCTCGGCGAGCATCGCGTTGTAGGCGGCCAGTTCGGCGCCGCCGTCCCGGTCGGCCTGCCGGTCCTTGCGGCGGGTCTCGGCGCGGTCGGCCTTGACCCAGTTGCGCGCCACGAGGAGCGCGAGGATCAGGGTCGGCGCCTCACCGACGCCCCAGGCGATCTCGCCCGCCGTGTGCTGGTCGGCGAGCGGGTCGGTGAGCCAGGGCAGGTTGAGGTTGCCGTAGAAGTCCGCGGCGAGCAGGGTGCCGGTGCCGGTGAGGATGACGCCGAAGAACGCGTGGAACGAGACCGTGACGAAGAGGATGGTCAGCAGGACGAGGGGGTGCCAGCGGCGGGGCCCGGGGTCGATGCCGATGAGGACCCACGTGAAGAGGTACCCGGTGATGAGGAAGTGGGCCATCATCAGCAGGTGTCCGGTGTGGGTGGTCAGGGCGAGCTCGAACGCCGGTGAGTAGTAGAAGATCGCGAGCGAGACGAAGAACAACAGGGCGGCGACGACCGGGTTGGTGAGGATGCGGTTGGCGCGGGAGTGGACGATCTGCAGGATCAGCTCGCGTGGGCCCCAGGTCTTGTCCTGGCGGGGCTTGAGCGCCCGCAGGGCGAGGGTCACCGGTGCACCCGGCACGAGGAGCAGCGGCACGAACATGGCGACGATCATGTGCATGACCATGTGCGTCGAGAACAGCACCCGACCCCAGATGCCCGGCGCGCCGCTCGTCGCGTAGATGAACAGCAGCCATCCGGCGATCCACACGGCGGTGCGCAGCCACGGCCAGTGGTCACCGCGGCGCCGCAGCCGCACCACCCCGGCGACGTAGAGACCGATCGACACGAGCGCGACGGTCAGCAGCAGCCAGTCGATCCGCCACGAGAGGAACCAGTCGGCCGTCGTCGGGGCACCCGGGTCGGGGTATCCGGACAGGGTCGTGATCAGATCCGCCGGCGGCACCTCGCGCAGGTCCGGCGGGATCGCCCGCGACAGGGCGACGCCCAGCGCCGTGGCTGCGGCCATCAGCGTCACCTCGACCGTGACGAGCCGGGCGAAGGCGCCGCGGGCCTGCTCGGAGGCGCGCAGCCGACCGACGACGGAGCGACGCTGCTGCCAACCGATCGCCCCCAGCCCCACGATGATCCCCACCTTGACCAGGACGAGGATGCCGTATGCGCTGGTCACCCCTTCGAGTCCGCCGATCCGGAGCCAGGCGCTCTGCATCCCGGACAGGGCTATGGCGACGTAGGACCACAGCGCGAGCACCGAGTAGCGCTCGACCGTGACGGCGAGGTCGCCACCCTGCCCGCGCTCGAGCAGATGCGGGCGCATGAGGACCAGCCCGAGCAGTCCGCCGACCCAGACCGTGAGGCCGAGCAGATGAAAGCCCATCGCGTTGACGGCCTCCTCGTGGCCGACCGCGTTCGCGGCGTGGCCGGTCAGCGCCGTGACGACGACGCCGAAGATGCCGATGAACGTCAGCCAGGCCATGGCCGCCCGGGACCGTGCCGAGGACGCGCCGACGGTGACGACGAGGCCGGTCAGGGTGGAGATCGCCAGGATCCTGGTGAGCTCGAGGCTGAAGACGAAGGAGCCGATCTGGGAGAGCACCTGCCCCGAGGTCGGCGGGGCCCCGACGAGCTCGGCGAAGGTGAAGAGAACCGTCAGTGCGCCGGCGGCGACCCAGACGACGCCGGTGCGCACCGCATACCGCAGGGCCGTGGCGCGCCGCTGGGTGGTGCCGCGCTCCGGCATGAGGAACGCCGCGAGGCCGAGGAGGCCGACCGTGGTGAACGCCGCCAGCTGCCAGATCAGGGTCATGACCGGCAGTCCCCAGCGCACGAGTGGACCCGGGTCGCCCAGCGTGGGCGGAGCGGTCGAGCCCGTCGCGAGCAGTCCGGCGGCGAGCACGACCAGGCCGACCCCCAGTGCGCCGCCGAGCACGGTGGGCGTGCTGACCCGCTGCCTCGGGGCGGCGGAGGTCGTGGACATGAGGACAAGCCTACGTTCGGGTGCCGACGCGTGAGATCCCGCCCGGGTGTCCATCGCCGGCCCAGTGTGAGCCCGGCCCCAGTGCATTGACGCCCCGGGGTGCCAGGAGCACGATCGGCGGTGAGGCGCACGGACCCCGGGACCGAGGGCCGGACGCCACGGAGGAGCGCCGATCGATGAGCCACGCAGAGCTGGAGCGCCTGTCGGCGGCGGACGCCTCGAACATCGAGATCGACTCGCCGGACCAGGTCAACTCGTTCCTCATGGCGGGGCATCTCGGGGTGGGCGGGTTCGTCGAGGGGCCCGACGACCTCGACCTCGACCGGCTCCGCGCCGCCATCCACGAACGTATCGAGCCACCGGCCGCGGCCGACCTGGTCCGCTTCACCCAGCGGGTGCGGCTGCGCCACCGGCCGCTGGTGTGGGAGCGCTGCGAGCCGGACCTGGCGTGGCACGTCCGGCGCACCGAGCCGATCGCGGGTGCGCGGGGCTTCGCGGACCTCGTCGCCCGGCTGATGACGACGCCGCTGCCGCTGGACCGACCGCTGTGGGAGCTGCTCGTCGTCCCCGGCGCGACGACCGCAGGCCCGGGCGTCATCCTGCGTCTGCACCACTGCGTCTCCGACGGCGTCGGGGCCGTCTCGCTCGTCCAACACCTCTTCGACCTCGGGCCCGGGACCGGCCCCCGAGAGGCGCCCGCACGGGAGCTGCGCCGACCGGCGCCCGCGCGCCGGGGCCGGCTGCGCACCCTGGCGACCGGCGCGGCTCGCGTCACCTCGGCCTTCCGGGCCACCGTCCCGCGCACCGTGCTGCTGGGTCCGATCGGACTGCACCGGGGCGTGGCTCTCGTCGACGTGCCGGTCGGACCGCTCGCGGCAGCCGCGAAGGCCCACAGTGCGACCGTGAACGACGTCCTCCTGGCGGCGGTCGCGGCGTCGGTCGAGGCGACACTGCGGGCCGACGGC
>JBAUUB010000298.1:0-2076 GCA_049582485.1 Dermatophilaceae bacterium | reverse complement strand
CGCGCGAACCGCATACCTGCCGGCCCACATGCGCCCGACCGGCAGCCGTTCGCCACCTCCATCACGCACCTCCGCCCTCGTCAGGGAGACATCGCCATGACCATCGAGGCCCCCGCTCCGCGCGCCGCCCCCCGGGTGCGCCCGTCCCGCTCGAGTCGCCCCCAGGGGCAATGGGCGGTTGACGGCCGAGAGCCGCTCAACGAGAACGAGCGGTTCAAGGCGGCCGACAACGGCCTCAACGTGCGCCGCCGCATCGAGGAGGTGTATGCGGTGGCCGGCTTCGACGCCATCCCCACCGAGGACCTGCACGGGCGGTTCCGCTGGTGGGGGCTGTACACCCAACGTCGGCCAGGGATCGACGGCGGACGGACCGCCCAGCTCGAGCCGCACGATCTCGAGGACCGGTACTTCATGCTCCGGGTCCGGATCGACGGCGGCGCGGTGACGACCGACCAGCTGCGCACCATCGCCGGCATCTCCACCGAGTTCGCGCGGGACACGGCGGACATCAGCGACCGACAGAACATCCAGTACCACTGGATCGCCATCGAGGACGTGCCCGAGATCTGGCGCCGGCTCGAGGCCGTCGGACTCTCGACGACCGAGGCGTGCGGTGACACCCCGCGCGTGGTCCTGGGCAGTCCGCTCGCCGGGATCGCCGCAGACGAGATCATCGACCCCACGCCGGTCATCGAGGAGATCCAGCGACGCTTCATCGGCGACCCCGACCTGGCGAACCTTCCCCGCAAGTTCAAGAGCGCCGTGACCGGTCACCCGAGTCTCGACGTCGTCCACGAGATCAACGACCTCTCGCTGGTCGGTGTCGTCCACCCCGAGCTGGGCCCGGGCTACGACCTGTGGGTCGGCGGTGGACTGTCGACCGCCCCCCGGCTGGCGGAGCGCCTGGGCGCCTTCGTCCCTCCGGATCGCGCGGCCGACGTCTGGCACGCGGTCGTGCGCCTCTACCGCGACTACGGCTTCCGGCGGCTGCGGACCAAGGCACGCCTGAAGTTCCTCCTCGCCGAGTGGGGTCCTGAGCGGTTCCGCGAGGTCCTGGAGGACGAGTACCTCGACTCCCCCCTTCCCGACGGACCGGCGCCGGCTCCGCCGTCCGGACCGGGCGACCACGTCGGCGTGCACCGTCAGCGCGACGGGCGCCGATACGTCGGTCTCGCCCCGACCGTGGGCCGGGTCAGCGGGACCGGGCTGGCAGCCCTGGCGGACCTCGCCGAGGCGGCGGGCTCGCATCGCATCAGGTTCACCCCCCACCAGAAGGTCGTCGTGCTCGACGTCCGGGACGACGGGGTGGACGCCCTGCTCGAGGGAGTCTCCGCACTGGGGCTGACGGCGACGCCGTCCGTCTTCCGCCGCTCGACCATGGCGTGCACGGGCATCGAGTTCTGCAAGCTCGCGATCGTCGAGACCAAGGCGACGGCTGCCCGAGCCGTGGCCGAGCTCGAGGACCGGCTGAGCGACCTCGAGCCGCTGCTGGAGCGCCCGATCAGCCTGCACGTCAACGGCTGCCCGAACTCGTGCGCCCGGATCCAGGTCGCCGACATCGGTTTGAAGGGACAGATCGTCACGACCGACGAGGGCGACCGGGTGCCCGGCTTCCAGGTGCACCTCGGGGGCGGTCTCGCCGGCTCCGGGGCGGGCGAGGGCGGCGTGGATCCCAGCGACGACGACGGCGGGGCCGGTCTGGGCCGGACCGTGCGCGGCCTGAAGGTCACAGCCGAGGAGCTCGCGCCGTATGTCGAGCGCGTGGTGCGCCGCTTCGCCGCGGAGCGCCTGGAGGGCGAGGCCTTCGCGACCTGGGCCCACCGGGTCGACGACGAGGTGCTGACATGAGCACGCAGGCCGTCGCCGACGCCCGGGCGCTCGCCGAGCAGGCGGCGAGCGAGTATGCGCGGGCCGGGACCGCGCAGGTCCTCACCTGGGCGGCCGAACGGTTCGGGCGGGACCTCGCGGTGGCTGCGAGCATGGCCGACACCGTGCTGCCACACCTGGTCTCGACGTTCGTCCCAGGCGTCGACGTCGTCTTCCTCGACACCGGGTACCACTTCCCCGAGACCCTGG
>JBAUUB010000297.1:0-2009 GCA_049582485.1 Dermatophilaceae bacterium | reverse complement strand
CCCTCGAGGGAGGACGAGAAGTCTCGATCTCGTTGGTGACGATCCCGCGGCTCTTGTGGACCGACGCCCCGGTCATCGACTGGGTCAACGACCGCAACTCCAGCCCGCGACTCGACCTTGCCATGCACGCCACGTACCACTCGAGCAACACCATGCTCGGTGACTGGAAGGACGATGCTGATCGAAACTTCTTCTCGTGCGAGCTCTGTGGCTTCACCGTTGAGGAGGGGCAGCAGCTCCTCCAGGTCGGCAAGGACACCCTGCTGGGGAACTACGACAACGACTGGTTGACGGACTCCGGCGCAACCTCGGCATCCCCGAAGATCGACTGGTCGGATGCGGCCGTCCCGTTGATCTCGTATGCGCCGCCGTTCAATGCTGACGACACCAACGGTCGAGCCGCGGCGGCCGCCCTCGGCTTCCGCGCATACTCCTCGAGTGTCTTCGAGGAGAACAGCCCCATCTTCACGCCCGAGGGCTCCCACTTCGAGCAGTTCGACCAGTTCGGAATGTTCCACGCCAGCGCCGACGTCGAGCTCGACCCGCCGGACACCGTGGACAATTCCTACGACCGAGAGGCGTACGCGCAGTTCCTCCAGGACAACACCGAGCCGGGCGGGCTGAACACCTGGTTGATCGAAGAGGTCGAGTGGAGTGGCCGGCCCTGCAACGATGATCCGCGCGTCGGGCCCAACTTCACCGACGTCCCGGCCGACTGCACGGCCGACCCGAACGACACCAACCGGGAGAACAACACGGTCTACCAGCCCCGATGGGATGCCTGGCTGCAGCTTCTCGACCATGTCAGCTCCTATCCCGGCGGAGTGGTCATGACGATGGCCGAGGTGGCGCTGGCCAAGGGCTACGACAACGCCCCGACGGTCCCCAACGCAGACCAGGCCGACACCGACCACGACGGAGTCGGTGATGTCGTGGACGACGCGGTCATCACGGCCGCCGACGACCTCACCCTCGCCCGAGGCGTCGAAGGCGCCCTCAGCGCCAGCCTGACCGGACCCTCCGGACCACTGGCCGACCAGGATGTCGTCTTCACCTTCGACACTGACGGCGACTCCATCGAGGAGACGTTCACCGGAACGACTGACAGCGACGGCGTGGCGTCTGTGGCGGTCACGACCGATAGGCCCGTTGGACCGGCCTCATTCAGCGTCACATGGACCGATGGCGTCGTCACGGTCACGGACGGTGCTGAGCTGAGCATCGGTGATGCTTCCGACCTCACCCTCGACCCAGCCAACCCGACAACCGCTCAAGCCACGGACGGTGTCACCCTCGGTGCCCTGCTGACCGACAGCGACGGCGCGGGCATCCCTGGCGTCGTCGTGACGTTCACCGTCGGTCAGCAGACTGCGACAGGGACCACGGACAGCGCTGGTCATGCCAGCGCCACCGTCGTCGTCGCCGGCCCCGCCGGCACCCAAACCGTGGGTGCCGAGTTCCAGGGCGGAGGCGGGTACGGACCGTCCGTCACCGCCGGAACCATCGAGGTGACACCGGAGGACACGGTCCTGACGCTGACGACCGAGGCCGCGCCGAGGAACGGTGTGGTTCTGGTCGCCCGACTGACGGAGGACGGTGCTGCTCTGGAGGGGCGGACGGTCACGTTCACGACGCCTCAGAAGGTCAAGGGACAGGTGGTCACCGAGCCGATCGGTACTGCTGAGACGGATGCCAACGGCGAAGCGCGCCTGCTCATCCCGCCGAAATACCTGTCCAAGACCCCCCGGCCGATGTCGGCCGACTTCAGCGGCGACACCACATTCAGGCCCGCTACCTCCACCATCGAGGTAGCGCGGTAGTCGTTCCGTGCTGGACGCTGGTGGGGATGGGTAGGACCTCACCGGCGTTCAGTCACGTCCGCTGGCCGCCGCCGGTCAGTTGGCGTCGGAGCTCGGCTCAGGTGCGTCCGCGACGTCACGCGGATGAGAGAGTGAGTCGACCACGTGACGAGAGAGGTGGCCGAGGTGACTGAGCAGAACCGGGCAGGC
>JBAUUB010000296.1:0-2802 GCA_049582485.1 Dermatophilaceae bacterium | reverse complement strand
GAGCAAAGGCTTCTGTGTCCACGGGGCTCCGGTGTTCTCCCACTCGGCGTGCACCCGGCTTCCACCGTCGGTCGTGGGTGAGGCGGTCGCGAATCCGTGACCGCCGCCGCGATAGCTGCTCTGGATGATCGTCCAGCGCACAACGTCAGGATCGGACCATTCGTAGCGGCACACTACCCAGAACGGCGAGTGGGAACTGCTCTCTTTCGCGACTGCCCAGGTCTCGCCGGAGTCCAAGACGGTGTAGGTCTTCGGATCCATCGAGCGGTGCCACGTCTTCAGCCGGCGCTCGCTGAAGTCAGTCAACGCACGGCGCACCTGCTCCGGCGAGGCTCTGGTTTCGAAGTCCAGCCGCACCTTTTCATTGCAGCACCCCGTTGCGAGTAGGTCCATCCCCAGAACGGGACATCAGCGTCGGGCGGCGGTGGCTTCCCCTCATGGGGCGAGGACGCTCGAGGTCGGGGCCGGTGTATCCGCTACTGCGAGTAGGTCACGAGGTGAATCCCCAGCGCGGCGATCCATGTCCAGTAGACCAAGATGAGGGAGCGCTGCACGATGCCGGTGTTCTTGGCGTCCTTCTGGTAGGAGGCAGCCGTCCAGCCGGTCAACCCGAGGCCGGCTGCGGCGGTTGCCCCGCTGTAGATCGTCCAAGCGCCGTCGAGTCTGGCGGCCATCGTGAGGCATGCCGCGAAGATCGCCAGAAACGCGACCGGACCGCCGACGATGTGATGGATTCGATGGTGCCAACTCGGTCGGCCCTGGCTCTGGGCCATTGATCCCGGCGGGTATCCGCGGCCGGGGTCCGGGACCATCACGCCGGCGATGAACATCCCAAGCGCGAAGACCCCGAGTAGGACTGCGCCGGCAGGGGTACCCAGGACCCGGTAGACACCGGCTGCGAAGGCGGCGGTTCCCACTCCCATTTGCACGAAGTTGGCGATCTGTACCCACCCGCGATCGCCCAGCTGGAGCTCACTGCCGGTGTGGTATTTCGGGTTGTAGCCCGCTCGCGTCGCACCCTCGATGAAGAGCACGGCTACGAAGAGCACAGCCGAGGCCACGCCCGCGAGAAGCAGAATGTCCGTAGTCACCCTTGTCCACCGTCCTTCCGACCTTGGCCTCGGTCACGCGATGTTCGGCGCTGGCTTCAGTAACCGCACGCGTTCGAAGTACCCGGCCCACAGACCCTGACGATCCACCACCTGGAAGCGGGCTGCTTCCCCCAGAGTCGCCGGTCGTCCGTGCCGCCAGCGCGGCTCGAGGTGGTCAAGAAGGAGCAGCGATCCGCCTGGCCGGACCACGCGGTAGACCTCGGCAGGAGTCGCTGCCCGGTCCTCCACATCACAGGGCGCCAAGGTGCAGACCACGCTCTCGAATGCCTCGGAGCCGAACGGGAGCCGGTGAGCGTCGGCGACAGCCACACGAACATCCCGACCCAACACGCGAGCGCGTTCAGCCGAGACGTCGATGTGCTCCCGGTCGAGATCGACAGCGACGCGTCGGACCTGGTCCGGGTACCACCGCAGGTTCAGCCCGGTGCCGACCCCCAGCTCCAGGGTTCGCCCCCTCGCCCGGCCGGACACCCACCGACGACTGTCCCGAATCAGCAACCATTCACAGCCATACCCCGCCCCATAGCCCAAGCGACGGTCGAGCCGGCGGCGTCGAGCGAAGTGGGATCGGCACATGCGGAACACCTACCGTGAGAGTACGCCCGCACTGTGACACCACGCCAGGCTCCCGCAGAGCGCGTCCAGACCTGCCGAGACGACGACACCTTCACGCACCGGTCACGGTCAGGCGATGGTGCATCCTCCCGCAGCCGAAAGATGGGCTCGATCGCCCCGTGTGTGGTTGGGATGCAAGGGGCTACCTCGGGGTGGCGGCGTCGATGATGCGGCTGACCTGGTCGATGACATCGTGCGCCTCTGGTAGCGATGCGATCTGCTCGGCGATCTGACCGGACCGGGTGCGGAATGTTGGATCAGAGAGGACGTGCGACACCGCCGCTGCCACGGCCGGGGCCGCCTCGTCCCCGAAGTGGACGTTGACTCCGACACCCATGGCCGAGACCGCTTCGGCGTTGAGGTACTGGTCGCTGCTGAACAGGGGCACAACGACTTGGGGCACCCCGGCCGAGAGCGCGGACAGGGTTGTCCCGAATCCGCCGTGGCTGACCACGGCCGCGGCCAGCGGCATGACCTCGTCCTGCGGCCAGAACTGCTCCACGTGAGCATTGCCGGGCACGTCGCCAGGGGCGACTTCTCCGCTGACGCCGGTGGTCATCAGCACCCGAACAGGTAGCGCGGACAGAGCGTTCAACGTCGAAGCGAACACCTCCCGCAAGTGGTCCAGACCGCCGGCGACCGTGCCGAAGGTGACGTACACCAACGGGGCGTCCGGGTCCCCCCACGGGTCCGGGAGCCGTCCCCGAGCCCGGTCACGCCCGGCCCGGAAGCGAACCACCTCACGCTCCACCTGCGCCGTGCCGACCGAGCGGCCGACCGCTCGGTCCATGGCCTCCGGGACCATCGTGAAGACCGGCGACGCTGCGGCTGCGCCCAGCAGGTGCCCGGGGCTGAGCCCGGCCAGCTCGCCAAGTTCCGCCAGCGGGTCGCCCAGGTGGATGCGGCCCCACTCCATCAGGGCAGCCACCGCGATGGCCACCTCGATGTGCGCGATCCCAGCGGCTTCAGCGGCCGCCAGAGACGCGAACTCGGCTGGATCTCGAAGGACGACATCCGGACGCCACGTCGTCACCGCCGCCTGCACATCGGGCCACGCCGCCCGGGCATCCAGGCG